>NZ_AP017652.1:1605000-1924728 GCF_002355895.1 Streptococcus sp. NPS 308 | reverse complement strand
CTATTTTTCCTCCTTTACTATGATTTTAGTAGTTTAGTGCTAGACTTATTTTACCATAGATAGTAGGATTTTTCCACAGATTGGGGAAAAGAATCCACAATGTTAGCAGTATTTATCCACAGGTTGGGGATAAATAGAAAAATCCTTGATTTAGTAGGCTTTTTGATAAAAAAATTGGTGGATAAATTTGTGGGTTGAGAAAATAAAAGAACAGCCTTATTTCAGGCTGTTAATAATTCTATCGTATTCTTCTTGACTTGAAAAAGAAATAACAATCTTTCCAGTATCTTTTTTAGAAAGTTTAATTTCTACATTCACTCCAAGTAGTTTTTTCAATTTATCTTCCTCATCTTTGATGAAAGAGTCACTTTTTTTCTGTTTCTTTTGTTTTTTTTCTGTCAGCAGTGTTTCTAGTTTTCTCACAGAGATGTCTTCGTTTTTGATTAATTGGAAGAAATATTCTTGCTGCTCTTTATCCAAACCAACTAGTGAACGTGCATGAGCTTGAGAGATTTTTCCATTTTCCACTTCAGATAAGATATGCTCTGGTAGGGAAAGCAAACGAATAAAATTAGTGATATAAGGACGAGATTTTCCCATTTTATCCGCTATCTCAGTATGAGTAAATCCTTTTTCTACCAAAGATTCGTAGGCGCGTGCCTCTTCAACTGGATTTAAGTTTTCTCTCTGCAGATTCTCAATGATAGACTGGATCATCATTTCCTGATCTGAGAGATGTTTCACAAGGGCTGGAATAGAAGTAAGACCAGCTAAGAGAGAAGCCCGATATCGTCTCTCTCCTGCAAGGATTTCATAACCAATTACAGGAGATTGACGAACGATGATTGGTTGGATGAGCCCATTTTCTTTGATTGATTGAGCTAATTCCTTTAATTTATCTGCATCAAATTCTTTTCGAGGTTGGTAAGGATTTTTTTGTATTTCTGAGATAGAAATCATTTCAAATTTTTCCATGATTCTACACTAACATATCTTTTACTATCTGTAAAGTTTTCTTTACACTGATGTCAATTAAGACTCTAGATCACCTGAATTCTTATCAAGCTTAATAGAGGTTGTTTCCTCTTTACCATTACGGTAGTAGGTTACTTTGATAGTATCTCCGATAGCATGAGTATAAAGAGCGTGTTGTAGGTCTGTTGATGAGGCAATCTCTTTGTCGTCAACTTTAGTAATGACGTCGTATTTTTGAAGATGTCCATTTGCTGGCATATTACTTTGAACAGATCGAACAACTACACCTGAAGTAAGACTACTTGGGATGTTGAGTTTTCTCAGATCATTCGCTCCAACATTAGCCAAATTGACCATTTGAATTCCAAGAGCTGGACGAGTCACTTTACCATCACTTTCAAGCTGTTTAATGATATTTTGTGCATCGTTTGAAGGAATTGCAAAACCAAGACCTTCTACAGATGTTCCACCATTACTTGCAATTTTACTTGATGTAATACCAATTACTTGACCTTGAATGTTTACAAGTGGACCACCAGAATTACCTGGGTTAATAGCAGTGTCTGTTTGAATAGCTTTTGTAGAAATAGCTTGACCATCTTCAGATTTTAGAGATACAGTTCGATTAAGACTTGAAATAATCCCCTGTGTAACTGTATTAGCATATTCTGAACCTAGAGGACTACCGATAGCAATCGCTGTTTCTCCAACACTAAGTTGACTTGAATCCCCAAATTCTGCTACTGTTGTAACTTTTTCTGAAGAAATTTTAACGACAGCAATATCAGAGAAAGTATCAGATCCCACAATCTCACCAGGAACCTTGGTACCATCTGCCAAGCGGATATCAACTTTTGAAGCTCCATTGATAACGTGAGTATTAGTTACAAGATAGGCATCTTTATCATCTTTTTTATAGATAACACCTGATCCCTCACTCGCGATTTGTTGATTGTCTGAATCAGAATTAGTTTCATCACCATTAAATACACTACTTTGTCTATTTGATGAATAAGTAATAACAGATACAACGGCATCTTTAACTTTATTGACTGCTTGGGTAGTTGAAGTTTCATTCTTATAGGATGTTTGGGTAACAGTGTTGGAATTATTATTTGTAGCTTGATTTCCTTGTTTTTGATAAAGTTGTAATGTTACGAAACTTCCTAAGGCACCACTTAAAAATCCTATTAGAATGATTGCAAGAACTTTAACTACTTTTTTGTAAAATTTTTGTAAGTGTTTCATAAACGCCTCCGTTTGTTATTTATTTACTCAGATTATAAACCTATTAACTTAATCCAAACTTAAAAGCTTAAAGTTTTACACAAGTTGTGGATAACTCGCTTTATTCTGTGAATTTGCTAGAAATTTAGGATGATTTTTATGTGTATAAGATGTGAAATAAAGTGTGGATATGATAGAATAGAAGAATGAAAATAAAAATTGTAACAGTGGGAAAATTAAAAGAAAAATACCTTAAAGATGGTATTGCTGAATATACCAAACGAATTTCACGTTTCGCCAAATTAGAAATGATTGAGCTCACTGATGAGAAGACACCTGACAAAGCCAGTGAATTAGAAAATCAAAAAATCTTGGAAACAGAAGGTGAAAGAATTCTTTCTAAGGTTGGAGAAAGGGACTTTGTCGTTGTACTAGCCATTGAAGGAAAAACACTCTCCTCAGAGGAATTTAGTAAGCAACTAGAAGAGGCTTCTATAAAAGGCTACTCAACTCTTACTTTTATCATTGGAGGAAGTTTAGGTCTGGCACCTAGTGTAAAAAATAGGGCTAACCTTTCTGTCAGTTTTGGACGTCTAACCTTACCACATCAGTTAATGAGATTGGTTTTAGTTGAACAAATTTATCGAGCTTTTACAATTCAACAGGGATCTCCTTATCACAAATAGAAGATTGACTTAGCTCTTGTTTTTTGATAGAATGTTCATGTTAGGTCTCATAGCTCAGCTGGATAGAGCATTCGCCTTCTAAGCGAACGGTCGCAGGTTCGAATCCTGCTGGGATCAATTTTAGATGTAAAGCTGGGAGTTTTCCCAGCTTTTTTCTTAAAAAAGTGCGTTTCAGGTGCAAAAATGTACAGTTGGGAAGAAATTTTTCTTACATGGTCTTCATTTTGTATAATAGGGTTGTAAGTTAATTTACAAGAAAAACAATACAGGAGACTTTATTATGAAAAACACAGTTAAATTGGAACAATTTAAAGAGGTAACAGAAACAGAATTGCAGGAGATTCGAGGTGGGGATTGGAGAATTTCAGAAACAATTCGTAATCTTATTTTTCCAAGAAGAAAGTAATGAAATAAAGGTAGAGAGTAATGGATTTATTTGGATTAGGGATAGCTATTTTTTATTTTCTCATCATTAGCAAAAGTTATGAATGGATTTGTAAAATAAATAGAAAAGAACAAATTGTTTTTTTCTGTTACACATGTATCTCAGTTTTTATACTTGAAGAAATTATTACACTAGTATTTTCTAATAGTTTTGCTTTGTCTAAATTTTTATTTCCTTTGGTTGTGTACCTTTATTTAAGAAAGTTAAAGAAGTCTGAAAAATACAAAGGAATTTTTATCAGTTTACTATTGTCTTTATTATATCACAGTACTCATACTTTTATATCCGTAACTTTATCTTCTATAACAGGAGATGAAGTAGTATTACACTATAAGAGTACATTCCTTTTAGTAGTATTGTTGATGACTTATTTTTCTATTCTAGTAATAATTCGTTATTTTCATCTGGAAATTAAATATTTTGATAAAGATTATCTGTACCCTTTTTTAAAAAAAGTAATAGTTGCTTTCTTTGGTTTGCATATCTTATTGTTTATTTCAGATATAGTAAGTACAACTCATCATTTAAATAGCTTCGGAAGTATTTTAGCAGCCATCATTTTTATATGTTTATTACTGTGCTTCTTCGCAATGAACTCTTATAAGGTTCAAGTTGAAAAAGAGATTGCTCTAAAACAAAAGAAATTTGAACAAAAGTATTTACAGACTTATACAGATGAAATTGTAGGTTTGTATAATGAAATTCGAGGTTTTCGTCATGATTATGCAGGTATGCTTGTCAGCATGCAAATGGCAATTGACAGTGAAGATTTACAAGAAATTAACAGGGTTTACAATGAAGTATTAGTAAAAGCGAATCAAAAACTGCGTTCAGAGAAATATACTTACTTTGATTTGAATAATATAGAAGATTCAGCTTTACGTAGTTTGATTGCTCAATCCATTGTCTATGCACGAAATAATGATGTAGAGTTTACATTGGAAGTAAAGGATGTTATTACTAGATTGTCAATAGATTTACTTGATCTTGTTCGCATCATGAGCATTCTCTTAAATAATGCTGTTGAAGGTGCTGCGGATAGTTACTTGAAACAAATGGAAGTTGCAGTTATTAAAATGGATTTTGAAACAGTTATAGTCATCCAGAATTCATGTAAAATCACTATGACGCCTTCAGAAAACTTATTTGCCTTAGGTTTCTCTACTAAGGGAAGAAATAGAGGTCTAGGACTTAATAATGTCAATGAGATTTTAGACAAGTATGACAACATTATTCTAGAAACAGAGATGGAAGACAACACATTTAGACAAATTATTAGATTTAAGAGGGAATTTGAATGAAAGTACTAATTTTAGAAGATGTTATTGAACATCAAGTGAGACTTGAGAGAATATTGAATGAAATCTCTGAGGAATCAAATATTCCTATTTCGTACAAGACAACAGGAAAAGTTCGTGAGTTTAAGGAATATATCGAAAATGATGAAGTAAACCAGCTTTATTTCCTAGATATTGATATTCATGGAATCGAGAAAAAAGGCTTTGAAGTGGCTCAATTTATCCGTCATCACAATCCTTATGCTATTATTGTCTTTATTACCAGTCGATCTGAATTTGCTACCTTAACGTACAAATACCAGGTATCAGCCCTAGATTTTGTTGATAAAGATATCAATGATGAATTATTCAAAAAACGCATTGAGCAGAGTATTTTTTACACTAAGAGCATGCTGCTTGAAAACGAAGATGTTGTAGACTATTTTGATTACAACTATAAAGGAAATGATTTGAAAATTCCTTACCATGACATTTTGTATATCGAAACCACAGGAGTTTCTCATAAACTTCGGATTATTGGTAAGAATTTTGCAAAAGAATTCTATGGAACTATGACAGATATTCAGGAAAAGGATAAACATACCCAGCGATTTTATTGCTCCCATAAATCTTTCCTTGTCAATGTGGGAAATGTGAGAGAAATTGATCGAAAGAATTTAGAAGTTGTCTTTTATGAAGATCATCGCTGTCCCATCACTCGTTTGAAAATTCGCAAACTAAAAGATATTCTAGAGAAAAAATCTAAAAAGTGATTGACAATTAGTAAGAAATTGATATAATGGTTATATCTGCTACAGATAGATGGTCCGTTGGTCAAGGGGTTAAGACACCGCCTTTTCACGGCGGTAACACGGGTTCGAATCCCGTACGGACTATTTTATCCGCCATAGCTCAGTTGGTAGTAGCGCATGACTGTTAATCATGATGTCGTAGGTTCGAGTCCTACTGGCGGAGTCAGATAAAAAGAACACCAGGTGGTGTTCTTTTTATTCTTAGTTTGTATCACCTAACATTTTCATAAGGAAGTCTGTCATTTCTTGCGGGCTTTCTTTTTTTCCGTGTGCAATCCACGTCTGGCAAACTCCGAATAGGGCATTTGTTAGATAAATGCTACTGTATTCTAGTTCAATTGGATTGAGTTGTAGTTGCATAAAACGTTTCTGAAGATCAGTACTAAGCATAATATGCAGTTTATTTCTCAAGAAATTTTGAATTTCTTTGGTTCCATTTTCAGAAAGAAGAGCAGCCAGAAGTGGTTCTGATTCTAGATATTCAAATACTTCTAAAATAGCATCTCTTTTATGATGAACATGTTTTTGAAAAATATATTCAAAGGTATGAAAGAGTTTACTTTGGTAGTGCTCAATCATATCATACTTATCCTTGTAGTGAGTGTAAAAGCTGGAACGACTAATTCCGGCTTTTTCTGCTAACTTGACAGTAGAAATTTGATCAAAGGGGTAGTCCGTCAATAATTGAACCATGGCATTTTCGATAATACGTTTTGTTTTTAAGCGTTTGTTACTTTCTTTCATAATTTCTCCTTTTACACAAAAATAGACTATATGTCTAAAAAAATATTTTTTACCTTGTAATTTGGATTTTTTTATGTATAATCTATTATATCAAAATTTTAGACAATATGTTTAAAAAAGGAGGAAATATGTTTAAAGAATGGAAAGCAATATTTAAAAAACCGACCTTTATCATTGTAATGATAGGGATTTCTCTCATTCCAGCTTTATACAACATTATATTTTTATCTTCCATGTGGGATCCATATGGTCAAGTATCGGAGTTACCTGTGGCAGTTGTCAATAAAGATAAGGAAGCTTCTTATAATGGACAGACAATGACAATTGGTGAAGACATGGTGTCTAATTTAAAAGAAAATAAGGCTTTAGATTTTCACTTTGTTAATGAAGAGGAAGGGGAAAAAGGGCTAGAAGATGGTGACTACTATATGGTAGTGACTTTACCAAGTGACTTATCTGAAAAAGCTACTTCTATCCTAACAAATCATCCTGAACAGATGCAGATTGATTATCAGACTTCAAGTGGGCATAGCTTTATTGCAAGTAAGATGAGTGATTCTGCTATGACACAATTAAAACAAACCGTCTCTACTCATGTTACTGAAACGTATACCAAGGCTTTATTTAAAAAAATGAATGATTTGAAGTCTGGGATAAACAAGGCAGCTGATGGAAGTGAACAATTGGCTAATGGAGCAAATCAGTTGGTGACGGGAAGTCAAACATTGACGACAAATCTTAATACTCTAGCTAACTCAAGTGTAACTTTTTCAAATGGTGTAGATCAATTTACAAAAGGTTTATCTAGCTATGTATCTGCTATAGAGCAATTACATATTGGTTTAGGGACTTTTGATAGTGGTTTACAAAGTTATACAAATGCTGTCTCACAGGTTGACACTGGACTGGGTCAATTAGCGTCAAAAACTCCCGAGTTGGTGACAGGTGTAAATCAACTAAATACAGGTATAAAGTCCTACACAGGTGGCGTTTCACAACTGGATACAGGCCTCAATCAATTTTCAGTTGGTGTAAATGCTTATACAAGTAGTGTGAAAGAACTTTCTAATGGAACAAGTCAATTATCCAATCAATCAGCT
Source organism: Streptococcus sp. NPS 308 (assembly GCF_002355895.1). Taxonomy (NCBI): domain Bacteria; kingdom Bacillati; phylum Bacillota; class Bacilli; order Lactobacillales; family Streptococcaceae; genus Streptococcus; species Streptococcus sp. NPS 308. Next base: position 1,917,462 of record NZ_AP017652.1, on the reverse strand, counting down.
GCCCTAAGAGATGGAATGGAGCAATTAAATACTGGTATTAAAGAAATTTCAAGCCAATTGGAATCCTCATCTCAACAAAATGAAGAAATAGCTCAATTGGAAACTAGCTTAGGAGAACTGAATAAAACATTACAAGCTCTTACAATATCAGATAATACTCAACTGAAAAGTACATTGTCAGAAGTTTTGCCAAATCTAACAACTCTTGCTCAGGATATTGTGACCAAAAGTCAGACAGAACAAGAGAAAACTCTTACAAACCTTCAATCAACAGCTACTTATCAATCTCTTACAGAGGAACAAAAGAAAGAACTGACAGAAGCTATTTCTAAAAATTCTAATTCTACTATTGAGTCAGCAAAAACAATTTTAACTACAGTAGGGGGATTGAAAGAAAGTATAAAGAATTCAGAACAACAAGTATCTAATCTATCTGATGTGCAGACAAAAGCAAATCAACTCTTACCTGCAGCATCTAGCTCCTTGACAACCTTGTCAAATGGATTTACAAAATTGCAAACTGCTGTAGATAATCAGTTGGTTCCAGGAAGTCAGTCAATTGAAAAAGGAGTTGTAAACTATACTAAGGGGCTGGACACAATTTCTATAGGTGCCAATAAACTAAGTGAAAAGAATGCAAACTTAACAACTAGTCTAGATCAATTAGTTTCTGGATCAAGTAAGTTGACAGAAAATACATCAACCTTGACAGCTGGAGTAGATGCGTTAGCTGGAAAAGCTCCAGAATTAGTATCAGGTATAGAAAGTTTGTCATCTGGTTCTACTCAATTAAATAATAAGAGTCCAGAGCTAATAGCAGGTCTTGCTAAATTACAATTTGGCTCTGGTCAATTAACAGATAAATCAACACAGTTACTTTCTGCAGTATCTCAACTAGGAAGTGGTGCTATGAAGATTTCAGATGGTACTGGAAAACTAGCAGAAGGTGGAACAAGCTTAACCTCTGGTCTTGAAGATTTACAGACAGGAGTTGGTTCATTAGGACAAGGATTAGGAAATGCTAATAATCAGCTCAAATCAGCATCAACAGAATCTGAAAATGCAGAAACATTATCTGAACCTCTAGTTCTTTCAAAAACAGATAACGACCATGTTCCTGTAAATGGGATTGCTATGGCTCCTTATATGATATCAGTTGCTCTTTTTGTTGCTGCTATATCTACCAATATGATTTTTGCCAAGTTGCCTTCTGTACGTCATCCAGAGAGTCGTTGGGCTTGGTTGAAGTCTCGATCTGAAATAAATGGCATTATAGCTGTCTTAGCAGGTGTTTTAGTTTATGGCGGTGTCCATTTGATTGGTTTAACTGCTAACCATGAGATGAGAACCTTAATTTTAATTATAATCATAAGTTTAGCTTTTATGTCTATGGTGACAGCTTTAACCACTTGGAATAGCCGTTTAGGAGCATTCTTCTCTCTTATTTTACTATTATTACAGTTAGCATCAAGTGCAGGGACTTATCCCCTTGCTTTGACAAATGATTTCTTTAAAGGTATCAATCCATGGTTACCAATGAGTTACTCTGTATCAGGCTTACGACAAACAATCTCTATGACAGGAAATATTCATCACCAAGTGATTTTCCTTATTATAACACTAGCTTTCTTTACTGCTTTAGGTATGCTAGCTTATCAACCTAAGAAAATGGAGGAAGATTAAAAAGATTGACCAATTCCTTGGTCAATCTTTTTCTGTATTAGATAAATTTTGTCTGTAATTATAGATTCCAAAAAGAAGAAGGGCAGTTACTGAGCAGACTGCTCCAATAACAAAACCATTGGGAATAAAGGAAAGTGTAATGGTTCCTTTTCCCTTTGGAACATCAACTTTCATAAAACCAGTTTGAGCCTGCTTGATTTCAAGTTTTTTCCCATCTTGGTATGCAGACCAACCTTTGTCATAAGGAATGGTGAAGAAAATAGAGGTATCTTGTTTTACTTCATATGTAGCAAAGACTTTATTTTTAGAGGTGGATACTTCTACAGGTTGTTCTTTAATTTTTTGGATTGCTTCAGTAAAAGCCTGAGTATCTAAACGATAGAAGGTTGGAGATTCAAATGACACCTGAGAATTTTCAGGGAAACTAACACTGATATTGAAAGTTTTTTGTTCCTCAGTATAACCCAAATTAAAGAAATTAAATGCATTGTCAGTTGTAAAAGTCTTCTTTTCTCCATTGACAAGTATGTCAACCTTCTTTTGTTTATCATTAGTAAAATGAAGGTTTGAAAAAGAGAGATAGACTTGACTATTTTGAGGAACCTCAATTTGATAATCAATCCTTGCATCCTCATTCGTAGAACTCGTGATACTTGTTAAACCATCAGAATTATCTGTTTTATCATATGCTATTAGATAGAAGTAATCTAAGTTGAGATTAGCAAGCTGGTTTATAAATAAAGCCTGATTATCCAGAGTATGATTATTAAAGTTTACATCTGTGTAAATAGATTGAGTAGCAAAAGCAATGGGGAGGGAAAGTTGATTTTTATATAAGGTTAAATGATCCTTTTGATAAATCTCTTGAAAGCCATACTTATCAAGTGAGGTTTCAGAAATATTGTACTGGATTCCAAATAAACTGTCTGCTAAAATACTATTATTTGCATAACGAAGATTGAGGTTGGTTCCAGAGGATTTGAATCCAAGTTTATCCAAACTAGTGCTAGCTGAACGATTTCGTACAGATGAAAATTGAGAGATTCCATTGTAGTTAAATTTCATACTGTCATTTCCTGTTTGAATTTGCAGTTTCTCAGTACGTGTAAATGGATTGTCAATTTGGTTTAGAACGGATTCCATAGCGGTTATATCTCTATTATAGGCGCTACGAGAAGCAAAGGCCCATTCTTTAGCTATTCCTTCCATTTGAGCTGAAGCATTTAGGCTTATCTCAACTGTTATAAATAAAGGTAAAAGAATTGCAAATAGTTTTACAGAGATAAATTTTCTGATGACTGCAAGGAGTAAAAGAGCATAAACTAGGAGAAATTCAAGGGTGAGTAGGATATTCAGATCTGTTAAAAAAGAATAGTGTGATTTAAAATAGACAGTAGCCAAAAATCCTGTTAGTACAAGAAAAAGTGAGATAAATAGATTCCAGAGCTTCAGTTTTTTCAGACGATTTAAGACTTCTGCTGCAGTATAAATTAACAGAGTGGAAAAAATCCAAGCATAGCGATGCAAAAACATATTTGGAGTATGCATCCCCTGCCAAAATAAATCAAGTGCCTCTATGTAAAAGCTTGTTATTAAAAAAATAAAGAAAATTGCATAAGTAAGTTTCACGTGAAACTTGATGGATTTTATTGTGAAAAATAGAATGGTTAAAATAAAAGGAAGCAATCCAACAAAAATCATTGGTATAGATCCATACTTAGTTGTATCAAAAGATCCAATGAATTGTTTTGCAAAAATATCCAAATACCAACTACTATCTGTCTTTAATTTTGTAATGGCAGTTAACTTCTCCCCATGAGTTTGTAAATCAAACAATGTAGGAAGAGTCATAATCAAACTAGCCATTCCTGCTAAAAATGAGGCAACAACAAAATCAAGAAAAGATGATTTTCTATTTTTAAAATCCCATGAAATTTGGCAGAGATACCAGAAAATAAGAAACAATGCTGTCATATATCCAAAATAATAGTTTTGAATAAACAAGATTGACAGACTTGTAAAGTATAGTAGACGCTTCTTTTGTGTTATAAGTAGGTGTAAGCCAGTTATAATTAAAGGAATCAAGAAAAAAACATCTAGCCAGGTTTTTATCTCTAACTGACTGACTGTAAAGCTCATTAGAGCATAGGAAGTAGATAAGGACAGTTTTAAATATTTCGGAATATCTTTAAATAATCTATTTAGACTAAAGAAGGTTGACAGTCCAATCAATCCAAATTTTAATAGAGTTGTTAGATAAACAGCATCTGGCATATTCGACAGATTAAAAAAGTAAACCAGAGGTGAGAGAAAACTACCCAAGTAATAACTAGATAGAGCATAGAAATTCAGTCCGAGGCCACTTGTAAAGGTGTAAAACAAACTACCATTTCCATGTAGAATATTCCGTAAAGCCACATCAAAAATAACGTATTGGTGGAAACCATCTCCTAATAGTGGGGATGTATTGCTATTCCAGTAAATCCCTTGAGATAGATATACTCCAGACATAATCACTACAGGAATGATGAAAGAAATAAAATAGGTTCGATATGTTTTTAAAAATGATTTCATGTTACCTCGTAGAATGATAGAAAACTCAGTTGGTTAACCCAACTGAGTTTTGAAGTCTTATTTAGTCTTTCCAAAGATCTTTGACTTTTGCTTGTACTTCTGCATTTTCTAGGAATTCATCATAGGTTTCATCGATACGATCGATGACGCCATTCTTAGATAAAACAATAATATGGTTTGCCAAAGTTTGAATGAACTCGTGGTCATGACTGGCAAAGATGATTGATTCTTTAAAGTTTTTCAATCCATCGTTTAAGCTTGAAATAGATTCCAAGTCCAAGTGATTTGTTGGATCATCAAGTACAAGGACATTTGATTTCAGAAGCATAAGTTTTGAAAGCATGACACGAACTTTTTCTCCCCCTGACAAGACATTTACAGGTTTGTTAACCTCATCACCAGAGAAGAGCATACGACCAAGGAAACCGCGTAAGAAGGTATTATCGTCTTCTTCTTTACTTGCAAATTGACGCAACCAGTCAAGAATTGACTCGCTCCCTGCAAAATCAGCAGAGTTATCTTTTGGTAAGTAAGAGCGACTGGTAGTAATTCCCCACTTAACCGTTCCTTCATAGTCAATGTCACCCATGATCGCACGAATTAGTGCAGTCGTTTGAATGTCATTTTGTCCAATAAGAGCCGTCTTATCACCTGGACGCAAGATAAAGCTGATATTATCTAAAATAGTCTCACCATCAATCTTTACAGTTAGATTTTCTACTGTCAAGAGATCATTACCAATCTCACGCTCTGCTTTAAAGTTGATAAATGGATATTTACGACTGGATGGAACAATTTCTTCTAGTTCAATCTTGTCAAGCATTTTTTTACGAGACGTTGCTTGTCTTGACTTAGAAGCATTGGCAGAGAATCGAGCAACGAATTCTTGCAATTGCTTAATTTTTTCTTCCGCTTTGGCATTACGGTCTGCTAACAATTTAGCAGCAAGCTCAGAAGATTCCTTCCAGAAGTCATAGTTTCCGACATAGAGTTTGATTTTTCCAAAGTCAAGGTCTGCCATGTGAGTACATACTTTGTTGAGGAAGTGACGGTCATGGGATACAACGATGACAGTGTTATCAAAGTCAATCAAGAAGTCTTCTAGCCATGTAATTGATTGGATATCCAAACCGTTGGTTGGCTCGTCCAAGAGAAGAACATCTGGTTTGCCAAAAAGTGCTTTGGCAAGGAGAACTTTTACTTTTTCACCATTGGCCAATTCGCTCATGTTTTGGTAGTGCAATTCTTCTGGAATATTTAGATTTTGAAGCAGTTGAGATGCTTCACTCTCTGCTTCCCAACCTCCAAGTTCAGCAAACTCACCTTCGAGTTCAGCTGCACGAACACCATCTTCATCAGAAAAATCTTCCTTCATGTAAATAGCATCTTTCTCTTTCATAATGCTATAAAGCTTTTCATTTCCCATGATAACGACATCAATTGCACGTTCATCTTCATAGTCAAAGTGATTTTGACGAAGAACAGAGAGACGTTCATCTGGACCAAGAGAAATGTGACCAGTTGTAGGTTCGATATCTCCAGCTAAAATTTTTAAGAATGTAGACTTCCCAGCACCATTAGCACCAATTAATCCGTATGTATTTCCTTCTGTAAATTTGATGTTGACATCATCAAAAAGTTTGCGATCACTAAAACGTAGTGAAACATCAGATACTGTAAGCAATGTTTTTCTCCTATAATATGTAATACATTTATTCTACTAGAAAAGAGAGAAATATTCAAATTTTTCTTTGTCAATTTTATGTCAACTAAGTTTACAGTTATATTTACAGCGAATCGGCTCTTTGATTTAAATAATTTTCTGTTATTTTAACAAAAAAATGCTATAATTGAAGAGACCATTTCGAAGGAGAAAAAAATGACGAAACCCATTATTTTAACAGGAGACCGTCCAACAGGTAAACTGCATATTGGACATTATGTTGGTAGTCTAAAAAATAGAGTGTTACTACAGGAAGAAGATAAGTATGAGATGTTTGTTTTTTTGGCGGACCAACAAGCATTGACAGATCACGCCAAAGATCCTCAAACGATTGTAGAGTCTATTGGGAATGTTGCCTTGGATTACCTAGCAGTTGGATTGGATCCAAGTAAATCAACTATCTTCATTCAAAGTCAGATTCCAGAGTTGGCTGAGCTGTCTATGTACTATATGAATTTGGTGTCACTAGCTCGTTTGGAGCGTAATCCGACAGTAAAAACAGAGATTGCTCAAAAAGGATTTGGGGAAAGTATTCCGACAGGTTTTTTGGTTTATCCAATCGCTCAGGCAGCAGATATCACAGCCTTTAAGGCTAATTATGTTCCTGTAGGAACAGACCAAAAACCAATGATTGAACAAACTCGTGAGATTGTTCGTTCCTTTAATCATGCTTATAACTGTGATGTTTTGGTGGAACCAGAAGGTATTTACCCAGAAAATGAAAGAGCAGGTCGTCTACCTGGTCTAGATGGAAATGCCAAAATGTCTAAATCCCTCAATAATGGTATTTATCTAGCTGATGATGCTGATACTTTGCGTAAAAAAGTCATGAGTATGTATACAGACCCGGATCATATTCGTGTTGAGGATCCAGGTAAGATTGAAGGAAACATGGTTTTCCATTATCTAGATGTTTTTGGTCGTCCTGAAGATGCTAAAGAAATTGCAGAGATGAAAGAACACTATCAACGTGGTGGTCTTGGTGATGTGAAGACGAAACGCTATCTACTCGAAATACTTGAACGCGAACTTGGTCCTATTCGTGAGCGCCGTATCGAATTTGCTCAGGATATGGGAGAAGTGTATAATATGCTTCAAAAAGGAAGCGAAAAAGCTCGCGAGGTTGCAGGACAAACTCTATCTGAGGTTAAGGAAGCAATGGGACTTCATTATTTTAAATAAGCTTATATACTATAAGAAATTATCTTTTTTCGCACAGGAAAAGATAGTTTTTTTATTTGTCCTTGTATCATTTGACAAATTTTCATAGAATGGTATGATAGATACAATACAAAAAGAGTCAAGCTCAAAAAGAAAGAAATGAGGAAACTTCGAATGTCTAATTGGGACACTAAATTTTTGAAAAAAGGTTTTACCTTTGATGATGTATTGCTTATTCCAGCTGAGAGTCATGTGTTGCCGAATGATGCAGATTTAACAACAAAATTGGCAGATAATCTGACTTTAAATATCCCAATTATTACAGCCGCGATGGACACAGTCACAGAAAGCCAAATGGCCATTGCTATTGCTCGTGCAGGTGGTCTTGGAGTAATCCATAAAAACATGTCAATTGCGCAACAAGCAGACGAAGTTCGCAAGGTAAAACGTTCTGAAAATGGTGTTATTATTGATCCATTCTTCTTGACTCCAGAACATACCATTGCTGAGGCAGACGAACTGATGGGACGTTACCGTATCAGTGGTGTTCCAGTTGTAGAAACACTTGAAAATCGTAAATTGGTTGGTATTCTAACAAACCGAGATCTTCGCTTCATTTCAGATTACAATCAACCAATCTCAAACCATATGACCAGTGAAAATCTTGTCACTGCCCCTGTTGGTACAGATCTTGCAACGGCTGAACATATTCTTCAAGAACACCGTATTGAAAAACTTCCTTTGGTTGACGAAGAAGGCCGTCTTTCTGGCTTGATTACTATTAAGGATATTGAAAAAGTTATTGAGTTCCCAAATGCTGCCAAAGATGAATTTGGTCGTCTACTAGTTGCTGGTGCGGTGGGTGTCACTTCAGATACATTTGAACGTGCAGAGGCTCTCTTTGAAGCAGGGGCTGACGCAATTGTTATTGATACTGCACATGGTCACTCTGCTGGGGTTCTACGTAAAATTGCTGAAATTCGTGCTCACTTCCCAGATCGCACTTTGATTGCTGGTAATATTGCAACTGCAGAAGGTGCGCGTGCTCTTTATGATGCGGGTGTGGATGTTGTCAAAGTCGGGATTGGACCAGGTTCTATCTGTACTACTCGTGTGATTGCAGGTGTGGGTGTCCCACAAGTGACAGCAATTTATGATGCGGCAGCAGTTGCGCGCGAATATGGAAAAACGATTATTGCTGATGGTGGAATCAAGTATTCTGGAGATATTGTAAAAGCCCTTGCTGCAGGTGGAAATGCAGTTATGCTTGGTTCAATGTTTGCTGGAACAGATGAAGCACCAGGTGAAACTGAAATTTTCCAAGGACGTAAGTTTAAGACTTACCGTGGTATGGGATCAATCGCTGCAATGAAGAAAGGTTCAAGTGATCGTTACTTCCAAGGTTCTATCAATGAAGCAAACAAACTCGTTCCAGAAGGAATTGAAGGTCGTGTTGCCTATAAAGGTGCAGCAGCTGATATTGTCTTTCAAATGATTGGTGGTATTCGCTCTGGTATGGGTTACTGTGGTGCAGCCAACCTTAAAGAATTGCACGACAACGCTCAATTTATTGAAATGTCTGGGGCTGGTCTCAAAGAAAGCCATCCTCATGATGTACAAATCACTAATGAGGCACCAAACTACTCTATGTAAGAAGTAAAAAAGAACTCCTGAAATTCAGGAGTTCTTTTTGTTTACAAAGGTGTCAATTTTGATTTACAGATATTTTACCGTTTTGGATGTTGAAAACGCTAAGATTTTCTGGCAAGTTTTGTAAGTGATCTAAACTTGTTGTTGTGATGAAGGTCTGGATAGATTGTGAAATAGTTTCTAGTAATTTTAGTTGTCGTGTGTTGTCAAGCTCGCTCATAACATCGTCAAGCAAGAGTATTGGAGACTCGTTAGTAATGCTTTCCATTAGTTCAATCTCTGCTAGTTTGATAGAAAGCACAAGACTACGATGTTGCCCTTGACTTCCAAAACTAGCATCCATACCGTTGATATAGAAAGCAATGTCATCTCGATGAGGGCCAACACCAGTATTCTTTTTAAATAAATCTCTTGATCTACTTTTTTCTAAAGCCATTTTAAAAGAATCCATTAAGACTTCTTCATTAGTGAAGTTGACAGTTGATTGATAAGAAATTGACAACTCTTCTGATTGGTTTGAAATTTCTAAGTGTTTTTTTTGACCGAATTTCTCTAGGTCTTTGATGAATTTTATCCGATGTTTTATGACGCGACAACCATACTCTACTAACTGATCATCTAAGACCGATAGAAATGTTTCGTCAATCTTTTGACTGGATTTTAGGTAAGTGTTTCTTTGCTTGAGTATATGGTTATAGTTTGACAAGTCTGACAAGTAGATTGGTTTAATTTGTCCCAGTTCGATATCTATAAACTTTCGACGGACAGAGGGTGCTCCTTTAATTAACTGGAGATCCTCAGGTGCGAAGAGAACCACATTCATATGTCCGATGTAGTCTGAGAGGCGAGCTTGCTTTAAGTGATTGACTTTAGTCACACGCCCTTTTGGTGTTAAATCAATTTCTAGAGGGATAGAGCCTGTTTTTTTCTGAATCAAGCCAGAAAGATGGAGTTGTTCTTCATCAAAATGAATGAGATTTTTATCAGTCCGAGTCCGATGGCTACGTGTTAAGGCCAAGAAATAGATTGCTTCTAGAATGTTGGTCTTTCCTTGTGCATTTTGACCTAAAAAGACGTTTAATTTTGGATTGAAATCAATTTTCGTCTCTTTGTAGTTTCGAAAGGTTTTTATTGTTAAATGTTGGAGCCACATGATTATCTTCCTGGAAAACGTGGAGCTTGTTTGGTTTTAGGTGATAAAGTAGTTTTTTGTTTTTCTTTCTTTACACCCTTATTCATCTCTTTGACAAGTTTAGCAATCCGCTCTTTTTCAATCTTATCTGCTTGGTATTCTTCTTGCTCTTTTAAACTTGGTTGTGTCAAGGTGATGTCAATCTTTAAATCAGGGATGTCAATTATATCTCCTATACGGATCTTTTTCCCACGTCTAGTTTCTAATTCACCATTAAAGTAAACTTGATGTTCCATTAAAAAGGATTTAATAGCACCACCGCTTTGTATAATTCCAAGCTCTTTTAGGAGGGCTTGGAGCGTAATAAATTCTTCAAATAATTTGTATTCCATAATTCACCTCAATCTAAGGTATTATACCATATTTTTTAGAATTAAGTGAGCAAAATCACTGGAAATGAAAACGATTTTTATTTTAAAAGCGGTAAAGAGAATAAGAAATATTTTCCTTTTCGTGATATAATAGAACTCTATATGTAAGGAGGTAAGGTATGGAGTTAGTGCCTGGAATTTCAGCACATTTTGTTCAATCCAAAAAGTTTAAAACAAATAAAATCACTGTTCGTTTTACTGCTTCCTTATCTCTTGAGACAGTAGCAGGACGCATGTTAAGTGCGAGTATGTTGGAGGCTGCCAATAAAGCTTACCCAACTTCTCAAGCTTTTCGTAGATATTTAGCAAGTTTGTACGGAGCAGATATTTCTACGAGTGCTTATCGTAGAGGACAGGCACATATTCTTGACTTAACCTTTACCTATGTACGAGATGAGTTTTTGAGTAAAAAAAATGTCTTGACTTCTCGAATTTTGGAATTGGTAGAACAGATCTTATTTGCCCCCTTAGTTCTAGATGGAGCCTTTGAGCCAACCTTGTTTGAAATTGAAAAAAAGCAATTATTGGCTAGCTTAGCTACTGATATGGATGATTCATTTTATTTTGCTCATAAGGAGTTGGACAGCTTGTTCTTCCATGATGAGCGTCTTCAATTGAGATACAGTGATTTACGAAATAGCATTTCAAATGAGTCTCCAGAAAGTAGCTACACTTGCTTTCAAGATGCTCTGAAAAATGATCGGATTGATTTCTTTTTCTTAGGTGATTTTAATGAAGTAGAAATCACAGAATCGCTGAATTCATTACCCTTAACAGCTAGAAAGAGCGATGTTACCATTCAGTACCATCAGTCTTATTCGAATGTTTTACAAGAAGGAATGGTTCAGAGAAATGTTGGACAATCTATTTTGGAAATGGGCTATCATTCTCCTGTAAAATATGGTGATGATCAGCATCTGCCTATGCTTGTTATGAATGGTTTGTTGGGGGAATTTGCACATTCGAAACTCTTTACAAACGTTCGTGAGAATGCTGGGATAGCCTATACGGTCTCTAGTCAGTTGGATTTGTTTAGTGGCTTGTTAAGAATGTATACAGGTATCGATAGAGGAAATCGGAATCAAGCTAGAAAAATGATGAATCATCAGTTGATGGATTTGAAAAAGGGCAACTTTACAGATTTTGAGCTTTATCAAACCAAGGAGATGATTCGAAGATCTTTATTAATTGCTCAAGATAGTCAGCATACCCTAGTTGAAAGAATCTATTTAACTGCACTATTTGGAAAAGAGACTTTTGACATTGACCGGTTGTTGGAAAAATTAGAGAGTGTTGATAAAGAAGCTGTATGTAAAGCTGCCAACAGTTTGAAATTACAAGCGATTTACTTTATGGAAGGAGTAGAATGACAAGGGTTACTTTTGAAGAAAAATACTATCCTGCTGTAAAGGAAAGAGTGTATAAAGCACAATTGTCAAATGGGTTGACAGTTTCTTTACTTCCTAAACAAGATTTTAATGAGGTTTATGGGGTTGTAACAGTTCAATTTGGCTCTTTGGATGCAACTTATACAAGCTTGGAAAAAGGTTTACGTCATCATCCAGCAGGAATTGCACATTTTCTTGAACATAAATTGTTTGAAAGAGAAAATTTTGAAGATATGATGGCTGCTTTTACTCGATTAGGTGCAGACAGCAATGCCTTTACAAGCTTTACTAAGACTAGTTATCTTTTTTCAACAATTGACCATTTATTAGATAATTTAGATTTGCTTGATGAGTTAGTTGGAGATGCTCATTTTACAGAAGAGTCTGTTTTGAGAGAACAAGATATTATCCAGCAAGAACGAGAAATGTATCAAGATGATCCAGATTCGCGTTTGTTTTTTGCAACATTAGCCAATCTTTATCCTGGTACTCCTTTAGCGACAGATATTGTTGGGAGTGGAAAATCAATTTCTGAGATTCAAGTTTCAAATTTAAAAGAAAACTTTACAGACTTTTACAATCCTGTCAACATGTCTCTATTTTTAGTTGGAAATATTGATGTGGCGCTCATTGAGGAATATTTTTCGAAAAAGGAAAATAAGATTTTAGAGCAGTTTACAGTTTCAAAAGAGCAACTACCTTTGCAACCTGTGAAGCAAACAGATAGTCTTCGTATGGAAGTTTCTTTACCCAAACTTGCTGTTGCTATTAGAGGAACTGGTCAAATAACGGAAGAGGAGTCTTATCGTTACAACATTTTATTGAAATTGCTATTTACGATGATGTTTGGCTGGACCTCGGATCGTTTTCAAAGATTATACGAGACAGGGAAGTTAGATGCTTCATTGTCATTAGAGGTTGAGGTAAATAGTCGCTTTCACTTTGTGATATTAACGATGGATACCAAGGAACCTGTTTCTTTGTCGCACCAATTTCGGAAAGCGATTCGTCAGTTTAGTAGTGATGCAGATATTACTGAGGAGCATCTCGATCTTGTTAAGAGTGAGATGTTTGGAGAATTTTTCAGTAGTATGAACTCCTTGGAATTTATTGCAACTCAATACGATCCTATGGATCGCGGAGAAACAATTTTTGATTTTCCGAAAATTTTACAGGAAATTACTTTGGAAGATGTTATTGAAGCTGGGCATCGTTTGATTGATAATGGTGATCTAGTTGATTTTACAATTTTTCCGGCCTAAATAAGGCAAGAACACTAGAAAGAAGGAATGGTAAGTATGAGAAAAAAAACAATTGGTGAGGTTCTGCGTTTAGCTAGAATTAACCAGGGATTGAGTATAGAAGAATTACAGGAAAAAACTGAAATTCAGTTGAATTTTCTAGAAGCAATGGAGGCGGATGATTTCGATCAACTTCCTAGTACCTTTTACGCTCGTTCTTTTTTAAGAAAATATGCTTGGGCAGTAGAGTTAGATGAAAGAATTGTACTGGATGCCTATGATTCAGGTAGTATGATCACCTATGAAGAGGTCGATGTTGATGAAGAAGACTTGTCTGGTCGTAGACGATCAAATAAGAAAAAAACTTCTTATCTCCCTTTGTTTTATTTTGTGCTATTTGCTTTATCAATTTTAATTTTTGTGACTTACTATGTTTGGAACTACATCCAAACTCAGCCAAGTCCTTCTTCAGCTAACTATAGTGTTGTGAACTCAACTAGTTCAACAACCTCATCTAATTCATCTTTTAGTAGTCAGGTATCAAGCTCATCTCCTACTGCGGAATCAACTATTACCGTTTCAGGTGAAGGAAACCGCATTGAAGCCCGCTATAAAACGAGTAAGGAAACAGCTGTGGTTCAACTGACTGTTTCGGATGCAACTAGCTGGGTAAGTGTTTCAGGAAGTGACCTTGAAGGTGGTGTGACCTTGTCATCAGACAATAAAAACGCAAAAACAACAGTTTCGACGAAAGAACCTGTGACGATTACTTTGGGTGTAGTGAAGGGAGTTACTTTAACTGTGGACAATCAAACAATCGATACCTCGAAGCTGACAACTCAGACTGGAACTGTAACACTTACATTTACTACAGATTAAGGAAGAACCAATGAAAAAAGAACAAATCCCTAATGTATTAACAATTGGTAGAATTCTCTTTATACCTCTCTTTATTCTTATTTTGACTTTGGACGATTCACAAGGCAGTCACCTGCTGGCAGCGATTATCTTTGCAGTTGCTAGTGTGACAGATTATCTTGATGGTTACCTTGCTCGTAAATGGAATGTGGTTAGCAACTTTGGAAAGTTTGCAGATCCAATGGCGGATAAGTTGTTGGTTATGTCAGCTTTTATCATGTTGATTGAGTTGGGTATGGCTCCAGCTTGGGTTGTTGCTATTATCATCTGTCGTGAACTCGCTGTGACAGGCCTTCGTCTGTTGCTCGTTGAGACAGGAGGAACAGTTCTGGCGGCAGCGATGCCTGGGAAAATCAAGACCTTTAGTCAAATGTTTGCCATTATCTTTTTGCTCTTACATTGGAATTTAATTGGGCAACTGTTGCTTTATATCGCTTTGTTTTTCACTATCTACTCTGGTTATGATTATTTCAAGGGTAGCGCTCATCTATTCAAAGGAACATTTGGTTCGAAATGAAATCGATTATTGAAGTAAAAGATCTGTCTTTTCGATACAAAGAAGATCAAGAGTATTATGATGTTAACAGCGTTACGTTTCACGTGAAACGTGGGGAGTGGCTCTCAATCGTAGGTCATAATGGGAGTGGAAAGTCAACAACTATTCGTTTGATTGATGGCTTGCTTGAAGCGGAATCTGGAGAAATCTGGATAGATGGCCAATTGCTGTCCCCTGAGAATGTTTGGGACTTGCGTCGTCAAATTGGTATGGTTTTTCAAAATCCAGACAATCAATTTGTAGGTGCAACTGTTGAAGATGATGTTGCCTTTGGCCTAGAAAATCAGGGACTTCCTCGAGAAGAAATGAAGAAAAGAGTGGCTGAATCTTTGGAGTTAGTAGGTATGCTAGACTTTAAGAAGAGAGAACCAGTCCGCTTATCGGGTGGACAAAAACAACGGGTAGCCATTGCAGGAGTTGTTGCCTTGAGACCTGCTATTTTGATTCTGGACGAGGCTACAAGTATGTTGGATCCCGAGGGGCGCAGAGAACTGATTCAGACAGTTCAAGAGATTCGAAAAGACTATCAGATGACAGTTGTCTCCATTACGCATGACTTGGAAGAAGTTGCGATGAGTGACCGTGTCCTGGTCATGAAAAAAGGCCAAGTGGAGTCAACCAGTAGCCCAAGAGAACTTTTTTCTCGGAATGACCTTGACCAGATAGGCTTAGATGATCCCTTTACTAATCAATTGAGAGAATCTTTGAGAGAGACAGGCTATCAGTTGCCGGATGGCTATTTGACAGAAGGAGAGCTAGAGGACAAGTTATGGGAATTACTCTAGAAAATGTGAGCTTTACCTATCAAGAGGGGACTCCCCTATCTTCATCAGCCTTGACTGATGTTTCCTTGACGATTGAGGACGGCTCCTATACAGCTTTGATAGGACATACAGGTAGTGGGAAATCGACGATCTTACAGCTTTTAAATGGCCTATTGGTTCCAAGTAAGGGTTCTGTTCGAGTTTTCGATACCGTCATTACTCCTACATCAACAAATAAAGAAATTCGACAGATTCGAAAGCAAGTCGGTCTAGTGTTTCAATTTGCTGAAAATCAGATTTTCGAAGAAACTGTTTTGAAAGATGTTGCGTTTGGACCACAAAATTTTGGAGTTTCTGAGGAAGAAGCCAAGAAAATTGCACGTGAAAAGTTAGCCTTGGTAGGCATCGATGAGTCACTCTTTGAGCGCAGTCCTTTTGAACTTTCGGGTGGTCAGATGAGACGTGTGGCCATAGCAGGTATCCTAGCCATGGAGCCTACTGTCTTGGTTTTGGATGAGCCAACAGCTGGATTAGATCCTTTGGGCAGAAAAGAATTGATGACTCTGTTTAAAAAACTTCACCTTGCTGGAATGACAATCGTCCTGGTAACGCATTTGATGGATGATGTAGCTACGTATGCTGATCAGGTCTATGTTATGGAAAAGGGGTGTTTAGTCAAAAGTGGCAAACCGAGTGATGTTTTCCAAGATGTAGCCTCTATGGAAAAGGTGCAGTTAGGTGTGCCTAAAATAACAGCCTTTTGTAAACGCTTGGCAGATAGGGGTGTAGCTTTTAAAAAACTGCCAATCAAGATAGAGGAGTTTAAGGAGTCGCTAAATGGATAGTATGATTTTAGGGCGTTATATACCAGGAGATTCCATCATTCATCGCTTGGATCCCCGTAGTAAATTGCTGGCTATGATCCTGTTGATTTTGATTGTATTTTGGGCCAATAATCCCCTCGCCAATCTCATTCTTTTTGTAGCAACAGGTATATTTATCGCTTTGTCGGGCGTTTCCCTCTCGTTTTTTGTGCAGGGATTAAAATCCATGTTTTTCTTGATTGCTTTTACGACTCTATTTCAACTCTTTTTCATTTCAAGTGGTAATGTCTTATTTGAGTTTTCTTTTATAAGAATAACGGATTATGCTTTGCAACAAGCTGGGATTATTTTCTGTCGTTTTGTCTTGATTATTTTCTTTTCAACTTTGCTAACGTTAACGACCATGCCTTTGAGTCTGGCAGCTGCAGTTGAATCTCTCTTAGCGCCTCTGAAACGCGTGAAAGTTCCCGTTCATGAAATTGGTCTCATGTTATCAATGAGTTTGCGTTTTGTTCCAACCTTGATGGATGACACGACGAGAATTATGAATGCTCAGAAGGCTCGTGGAGTTGACTTTGGCGAAGGTAGTATCGTTCAAAAAGTAAAGGCTATGATTCCGATTTTAATTCCTCTTTTTGCGACTAGCTTAAAGCGTGCAGATTCATTGGCAATAGCCATGGAAGCGCGTGGTTATCAGGGAGGAAAGGGTAGAAGTCAGTATAGACAGTTGAGATGGAGTCAAAAGGATACACTGGCGATTCTTGTGATTCTGGTGCTGGGATGTCTCTTATTTTTCTTAAAATCTTAGTGGATTTGTAAGATTGATAAAAAATCACAGTAGTAGATCTTTAGTAAAAAGGTAGGAATATGAACCGTTTTAAAAAATCAAAATATCTAATCATCGTTTTTGTCACAGTTCTGGCAGTTTCTGTACTATTAGTGACAACCTATTCAAGTGCTATTGTGACAAAACTAGGAGATGGCATTTCCTTAGTGGATAGAATTGTTCAAAAACCATTTCAGTGGTTTGATGCTTTCAAATCGGATTTGGGTCATTTGACGCAGGCTTACAATGAAAACGAAAGTCTAAAAAAACAACTCTATCAATTAGAGGTGGATTCTAATCAATCAGAACGTTTAAAATCTGAGAATGAACAACTACGTCAGCTTCTAGAGATGAAGTCAAAATTACAGGCTACAAAAACCCTAGCAGCAGATGTGATTATGCGAGCTCCTGTGTCTTGGAAACAAGAGTTAACAATTGATGCGGGAAGTTCAAAAGGAGTTTCTGAAAACATGTTGGCCATTGCAAATGGTGGCTTGATTGGTAGTGTTTCAAAAGTAGAGGAGCATTCAACAACGGTCAACTTATTGACAAACACTGAAAATTCCGACAAAATTTCCGTTAAAATCCTGCATGGTTCTACTGAAATTTATGGAATCATCGTTGGTTATGACAAGGAAACAGAACTGCTTAAAATTAGTCAATTAAATAGTAATAGCGACATTAGCGCGGGAGACAAGGTGACGACAGGGGGGCTCGGAAACTTCAATGTTAAGGATATTCCTGTTGGCGAGGTTGTTGCCACAACACACAGCAGTGATTATCTAACACGAGAGGTAACAGTAAAGTTGACTGCTGACACCAAAGATCTTCATGTGGTAGAGTTAGTGGGGAATTCGTAATGAGACTGTTTAAACAAGTTGGTATTTTCTTTTTACTCCCTGTTGTCGTTCTAATTGATGCTCATATTGGTCAATTGGTGGGGTCCTTCTTCCCCCACTTTCATTTAGCCAGTCATTTTCTATTCTTGTTTCTCTTATTTGAGACAATCGAGGTGTCTGAGTATCTCTATCTAGCCTATTGTTGTATAGTGGGTTTGGTTTACGATATTTATTTTTTCCACTTGATTGGAATTGCCACGCTTTTGTTTATCGTGATTGGTGCTTCGCTCCACAAGTTTAACAGCGTGATTCTGACGAATCGTTGGACAAGGATGTTGACCATTATTGTAATCAGTTTTCTGTTTGATATGGGGAGTTATCTTCTGGCTTTAACTGTAGGATTGACGGTAGATTCTATGCCAGTCTTCATTGTCTATAGTCTTGTCCCATCAATGATTCTGAACTTCTTATGGATGGTGATTTTCCAATACATTTTTGAAAAATATTATCTATGAGAAAGAAATATAAATGTAACAAAGGCGTAATATTTATTATGTCTTTTTTTGGTATACTAGTAATGTCTTAAATAGAAGGAGTATCTACATAATATGAAGAAAAAAATCTTAGCGTCACTTTTGTTAAGTACAGTATTGGTTTCACAAGCGGCGGTATTAACAACTGTTCGTGCTGAAACAACTGATGAAAAAATTGCTGCTCAAGATAGTAAAATTAGTGACTTGTCAGCTAAACAAAAAGAAGCTCAAAAAGAAGTAGATGAAATCCAAACGCAAGTTACAGCTATTCAAACACAACAAGCAAGCTTGCAAGCTGAAAATGAAACACTACAAGCTGAGTCTAAAAAGCTTGAAGGAGAAATTACAGAGCTTTCTAAGAATATTGTTGCTCGTAATGACTCATTGGAAAAACAAGCACGTAGCGCACAAACAAATGGTGCTGCAACTAGCTACATCAACACAATTGTAAACTCAAAATCAATTACTGAAGCTATTTCACGTGTTGCAGCTATGAGCGAGATTGTATCAGCTAACAACAAAATGTTGGAACAACAAAAGGCTGATAAAAAATCAATTGCTGAAAAACAAGTTGTGAATAACGAAGCTATCAATACCGTAATTGCCAACCAACAAACTCTTGCTGACGATGCACAAACATTGACAACAAAGCAAGCTGAGTTGAAAGTTGCTGAGTTGAACCTTGCTGCTGAGAAAGCAACTGCAGAAGGCGAAAAAGCTACTTTGCTAGAACAAAAAGCAACTGCAGAAGCAGAAGCGAAAGCAGCGGCTGAAGCAGAAGCAGCTTACAAAGCTCGTCAAGCAAGCCAACAACAATCAGTAGTTGCTTCAGGAAATACAAGCTTCTCTGCTCAAGTACAAGCGACATCAACATCAACATCTGATGATGAGGATTCAAGCTACACTCCAGCACCTGCTCCAACTCCTGCTAGACAACGTCCAACATATAGCTCAAATGCATCAAGTTACCCAACTGGTGAATGTACTTGGGGAGCTAAAACATTGGCACCTTGGGCTGGAGACTACTGGGGAAACGGAGCTCAGTGGGCAACAAGTGCAGCTGCAGCAGGATTCCGTACAGGATCAACTCCACAAGTTGGTGCGATTGCATGTTGGAATGATGGTGGTTATGGACATGTAGCGGTTGTTACAGCAGTTTCATCATCATCTCGTATCCAAGTATCAGAATCAAACTACGGTGGAGATCGTACAATCGGAAACAAACGTGGATGGTTCAACCCAACTACAACTTCTGAAGGTTACGTAACATACATCTATCCAAACTAATGAACCAAATAAAGAGGCTCGATTTGAGTCTCTTTTCTTTTTTTAGTTTTTAGTTAGACCAAAAACTAGCAAAAACACTTGAAAATATTGATAAAATGTGGTAGAATGAAACTTGTCGTGTAAACGATAATACTCATTCTTGATGAATTGTGAAACTGTTGCCCTCGGGTCGTTTTGCAAGTTGAAATCGAGGAGAGGAAAAAACAAAAAGGAGAAATACTCATGGCAGTAATTTCAATGAAACAACTTCTTGAGGCTGGTGTACACTTTGGTCACCAAACTCGTCGCTGGAACCCTAAGATGGCTAAGTACATCTTTACTGAGCGTAACGGAATCCACGTTATCGACTTGCAACAAACTGTAAAATACGCTGACCAAGCTTACGACTTTATGCGTGATGCAGCAGCTAACGATGCAGTTGTATTGTTCGTTGGTACTAAGAAACAAGCTGCGGACGCTGTTAAAGAAGAAGCAGAACGTTCAGGTCAATACTACATCAACCATCGTTGGTTGGGTGGAACTCTTACTAACTGGGGAACTATCCAAAAACGTATTGCTCGTTTGAAAGAAATCAAACGTATGGAAGAAGAAGGAATCTTCGACGTTCTTCCTAAGAAAGAAGTTGCCCTTCTTAACAAACAACGTGCACGTCTTGAAAAATTCTTGGGTGGTATCGAAGACATGCCTCGTATCCCAGATGTAATGTACGTAGTTGACCCACATAAAGAGCAAATCGCTGTTAAAGAAGCTAAAAAACTAGGTATCCCAGTTGTAGCCATGGTTGACACAAACACTGATCCAGACGATATCGATGTAATCATCCCAGCTAACGATGACGCTATCCGCGCAGTTAAATTGATCACAGCTAAATTGGCTGACGCTATCATCGAAGGACGTCAAGGTGAAGATGCAGCAGCAGTTGAAGCAGAATTTGCAGCTTCAGAAGCTCAAGCAGATTCAATCGAAGAAATCGTTGAAGTTGTAGAAGGCGACAACGCTTAATTCATATAAATAGTAATTACCTAGGAGGGCGGGGCGTAGCCCAGCTCTCCTATTTTTTAAAAAATATAGGAGAATCAAAATGGCAGAAATTACAGCTAAACTTGTAAAAGAGTTGCGTGAAAAATCTGGTGCCGGTGTTATGGACGCTAAAAAAGCGCTTGTAGAAACAGACGGTGACATCGAAAAAGCGATTGAATTGCTTCGTGAAAAAGGTATGGCGAAAGCAGCTAAGAAAGCTGACCGCGTTGCTGCAGAAGGTTTGACTGGTGTTTATGTTAACGGTAACGTTGCAGCAGTAGTTGAAGTAAACGCTGAAACTGACTTCGTTGCGAAAAACGCTCAATTCGTTGACTTGGTAAATGCTACAGCTAAAGTAATTGCTGAAGGAAAACCAGCTAACAATGAAGAAGCTCTTGCTTTGACAATGCCTTCAGGTGAAACTCTTGAAGCAGCGTATGTGTCTGCAACAGCAACTATCGGAGAAAAAATCTCATTCCGTCGTTTTGCTTTGCTTGAAAAAACAGATTCACAACACTTCGGAGCATACCAACACAATGGTGGACGTATCGGTGTTATCTCTGTAATCGAAGGTGGAGACGAAGCGCTTGCTAAACAAATCTCAATGCACATTGCTGCGATGAAACCAACAGTTCTTTCTTACAAAGAATTGGATGAGCAATTCGTTAAAGATGAGTTGGCACAATTGAACCACGTAATTGATCAAGACAACGAAAGCCGTGCAATGGTTGGTAAACCAGCTCTTCCACACTTGAAGTATGGATCAAAAGCACAATTGTCTGATGAAGTGATTGCTCAAGCTGAAGCTGACATCAAAGCTGAGTTGGCTGCAGAAGGTAAACCAGAAAAAATTTGGGACAAAATCATCCCAGGTAAAATGGATCGCTTCATGCTTGACAACACTAAGGTTGACCAAGCATACACACTTCTTGCACAAGTCTACATCATGGATGACAGCAAGACAGTTGAAGCATACCTTGAATCAGTTAATGCTTCAGTAGTTGAGTTCGCTCGCTTTGAAGTTGGTGAAGGAATTGAGAAAGCTGCGAACGACTTCGAAGCAGAAGTTGCAGCTACAATGGCAGCAGCCTTAAATAACTAATAATGAAAAGGAAGCAATTTGCTTCCTTTTTTTATTTTAGAGTGAGTAAACAAAAAGCCCTTTAATAAGGGCTAAGTGCATTTAGGAGACTACACTTCAAATTCATAGAGTGCTGTAGACAGATAACGTTCGCCGTTATCTGGTGCTAAAGCAAGGACTTTCTTACCTGCACCTAATTTCTTAGCAACTTCAATTGCACCGTAAATCGCTGCAGCTGAAGAAATCCCAACAAGGAAGCCTTCTTTTCCGCCAATCTCACGACCAAGTGCAAGAGCATCATCTGATGTTACACGGACGATACCATCATAGGCCTTTGTATCAAGTGTTTCAGGAATAAATCCAGCTGAGATGCCTTGAATTTTGTGAGGCCCTGGTTTTTCACCAGACAAGATAGCTGACTCGTCTGCCTCAACTGCATAAACTTGAATGTTTGAATTTGCAGCTTTAAGTGCATGAGAAACGCCCGAAATCGTTCCACCAGTACCAACACCACCCACAAAGGCATCTAGTCCATCAGAACCGAAAGCAGCTAGTATTTCAGCTCCTGTTGTTCTTTCGTGTACTTCAGGATTAGCTGGATTGTTAAATTGTAGAGGAAGGAAACCACCGCGCTCAGCTGCGATTTCTTGGGCTTTGGCAATCGCACCTTTCATACCTTCGCTACCAGGTGTAAGGACGAGTTCAGCGCCATAGGCTTGGATAATCTTACGTCGTTCCACACTCATCGTTTCTGGCATGACGATAACAACTTTATATCCTTTAGCAGCACCAACCCATGAAAGACCGATTCCAGTATTTCCACTTGTTGCTTCAACAATAGTAGCACCGGGTTTTAGAATGCCATCCTGCTCAGCTTTTTCAATCATGCTAAGGGCAATACGATCTTTGACTGAAGATCCTGGGTTAAAGGCCTCTAGTTTAACATAGACGTCTGCAGCACCCTCTGGAACAATGTTGTTAAGTTTAACAATTGGTGTTTGTCCGATTAGTTCAGTAATATTATTGTAGATAGTCATAGATATACCTCTTTGTATAAGATGATTCTAGTATAACGTGCTCTAGGCTATTTGTAAAATATAGAAATCCTATCGAAGCGATAGGATTTTTTTATATCAAAGGTCTAAGCCATTAATTTTCAATCGATTGTGATAAGCAAGTTCTAGTAAATAGGAGTAAAGGGGAAGAATATCCGTTTTCTTAGGAAATTCAAATTTGTGGTAACTAAAATGCTCATTATGTGCTTTTAGAAAGACATTCTCTAAATAAGTGATCGTAATCTCACTATCGTCTATACCTGCTCCTGCAGTTTCCATTTCAACGTTGACAATGTTCATCAAAAAGAGTGACTTAACAGACATCTTGCGACCAGTAGCGCCTTGCTTATCTGTAAAGATGATACGAATATTTGTAAAGATGATTGCGTCACGAATGAGCTTATATCCACTTTGGATTTCTTCATTCTCTAGTAGGTATTGACCATATTCTTTGATAAGAGTTTCTTTGTTTTGCTCGCTGAAGTTACCAGCAAGTCCTTGAATAAATTTTCCAAACGCCATGTATTTCTCCTTTATTTACACTAAGTTTACAGGAACTTCAACTTCTCGTAAACCTTGATCTGTTAAAGTAACCTTTCCATTAAAAAACTCTACAAGAGCAGACTTAATATTTTCTTTCTCTTCCTTATCAACATAAATTATGGTATCGATTTGATCTGTAAAGTTTGTCTCGATTTCCGTGAGTTTATGTTCTCTAAGAAAATTGCTATATTCTTGATACTGAGCGTAAGACATCTGAATGGCTATGCCAGCTTGCTCTTTGATTTCAATAATGCCTATTTCTTTGACAGCCAAGGCTACACTTCCTGCGTAAGCGCGAATCAAACCGCCAGCGCCTAACTTAATTCCACCAAAGTAACGAGTAACTACTACGCAGACATTCGTAAGATTATGATTTTCTAAGACGCCAAGCATAGGGACTCCAGCAGTACCACTAGGCTCACCATCATCATTCGTACGCTTGATTTCACTGCGTTCCCCTACAATAAAAGCAGAGCAGTTATGGGTGGCTTTGTAGTGTTCTTTTTTGATAGCAGTGATAAAGTCACGAGCTTCTTCTTCACTATAGACACGCTTTACGTGACAGATAAAGCGTGATTTTTTGATTTCTTCTTGGACTTGCCCGTCCTCTTTAATTGTTCTAAATTCCATGATTTAATTGTACTAAAAAATTTCCTAAAGCGCTATATTTTTACGAATAAAGAAGTATGAAAGTAAATCCAAACTATCTCGGTCGCTTGTTTACTGAGAAAGAATTAACGAAAGAAGAACGTCAGATGGCTGAGAAACTGCCGGCAATTAGAAAAGAGAAAGGGAAACTGTTTTGTCAACGTTGTAATAGTAGTATTCTAGAAGAATGGCATTTACCTATAGGTGCTTACTATTGTAGGGAGTGTTTATTGATGAAGAGGGTCAGGAGTGATCAAGCTTTATACTATTTTCCGCAGGAGGATTTTCCTAAGCAAGACGTCCTCAAATGGCGTGGTCAGTTAACACCTTTTCAAGAAAAAGTGTCAGAGGGACTGCTTCAAGCGGTGGACAAGCAAGAGCCAATCTTGGTTCACGCTGTAACAGGAGCTGGAAAGACAGAGATGATTTACCAGGTTGTGGCTAAGGTGATTGATGAAGGTGGTGCAGTTTGTTTAGCCAGCCCTCGAATTGATGTGTGTTTGGAGCTGTATAAACGACTGCAGAATGACTTTGCTTGTGAGATAGCACTACTTCATGGTGAGTCAGAACCTTATTTTCGAACACCACTAGTTGTTGCAACGACTCATCAGCTGTTAAAATTTTATCATGCTTTTGACTTGCTGATAGTGGATGAAGTAGATGCCTTTCCTTATGTTGACAACTCTGTTCTTTACTATGCTGTAAACCAATGTGTAAAGGAGGAGGGGCTAAAGATATTTCTTACAGCGACCTCTACAGATGAGTTAGATAAGAAGGTTCGCACTGGAGAATTAAAACGATTGAGCTTGCCAAGACGATTTCATGGAAATCCATTGATTATTCCAAAGCTAGTTTGGTTATCAGATTTTAATCGCTATATAGAAAAGAGTCAGTTGTCTCCAAAGTTAAAGTCCTACATTAAGAAGCAGAGAAGAACAAGTTATCCGTTGTTAATCTTTGCATCTGAGATTAAGAAAGGCGAGAAACTAAAAGAACTCTTGCAGGAACAGTTTCCAAATGAAAACATCGGCTTTGTGTCCTCTATCACAGAAAATCGATTAGAGCAGGTACAAGCTTTTCGAGATGGAGAGTTGACAATCCTTATTAGTACAACAATTTTGGAGCGTGGGGTCACCTTTCCTTGTGTGGATGTTTTTGTTGTAGAAGCTAATCATCGTCTCTTTACCAAGTCTAGCTTGATTCAGATTGGAGGGCGAGTTGGGCGCAGTATGGATAGACCGACTGGTGAACTGCTCTTCTTTTATGATGGATTAAATGTTTCCATTAAAAAAGCAATCAAGGAAATTAAGCAGATGAACAAGGAGGCAGGTTTATGAACTGTTTATTATGTGGACAGACAATAAAGAGTGACTTGATATTTTGTCACCTTTTGCTGTTTAAGAATGAGAACAACTATCTTTGTTCAGATTGTGAGTCTACTTTTGAGAAAATTGGTGAGGACTATTGCCCGAACTGTATGAAAACAGGCCTGTCAACTATGTGTCAAGATTGTAAATTTTGGTGTAAAGAAAAGATTCGAGTCGATCATAATGCAATCTTCACCTATAATCAAGCTATGAAAGACTTCTTTAGTCGATATAAGTTTGATGGGGATTTTCTACTTAGAAAGGTTTTTGCTCCTGTTCTAGCTAATGAATTGAAAAAGTATGGAGACTATCAATTTGTTGTCATTCCCCTAAGTCCTGAAAGATTGCTTGAGAGGGGATTTAACCAGGTTGAAGGTTTGGTTGAGGCAGCAGGGTTTTCTTTTCAAGATTTACTAGGGAAAAGAGAAGAGACGGCTAGTTCTTCTAAAAATCGCTCGGAACGATTAGCTACCGAAATTCCATTTTTTATAAAAACTGAAGCCCCTCTTCCTAAGAAAATTTTGGTTGTTGATGACATCTATACAACAGGTGCGACTGTCAATCGTGTGAAGCGTCTTTTTGAAGAAGCAGGAGCTTTGGATGTTAAAACTTTTTCCCTTGTAAGATGAGGAAAAAATTTGCAAAATGAAAATGAAAGCGCTATAATATAGTTAGAAAAACAAAAATGTTTAGAAAGAAGGTACTTATATGATTAAATATAGTATCCGTGGTGAAAACCTAGAAGTAACAGAAGCGATTCGTGATTATGTAGTTTCTAAACTCGAAAAGATCGAAAAGTATTTTCAACCTGAGCAAGAGTTGGATGCACGTGTGAATTTGAAAGTTTACCGTGAAAAAACAGCAAAAGTTGAAGTAACGATTCCACTTGGATCTATTACTCTCCGTGCAGAAGATATTTCTCAAGATATGTATGGATCTATCGATCTTGTAACTGATAAAATTGAACGTCAGATTCGTAAAAATAAAACAAAAATCGAACGTAAAAATAAAAATAAAGTTGCGACAAGCCAACTCTTTACAGATGCCCTAGTTGAAGAGGCAAATGTTGTGCAACCAAAAGTAGTTCGTTCAAAACAAATTGATTTAAAACCAATGGATTTAGAAGAAGCGCTTCTTCAAATGGATTTGTTGGGACATGATTTCTTTATCTATGTAGACGTAGAAGATCAAACAACAAATGTTTTGTATCGTCGTGAAGATGGTGAAGTTGGTTTGCTCGAAGTAAAAGAATCATAAAATTGAAATAACTAATAAGAGTGGTTTACTGATTTGTAAACCACTTTTTCTTGTGCCTAAGTAAGTAGAAAAACGAGGAAATCCTTGATTAAACAGTCAGAATCGGACCCTATAACCTGAACTTATAGGGGTGTTTATATTTATTAAGTAGACAAAATAATACCCTAAGGGATAGAATGGGGTTGTCAACAAATAGCGAATACAAAAATGTAAGCGCTCTTATAACAAATAAAGGAGTCATGACTATGGCAACAAAAGAAGAAATTTTACGCGAACTATATCCTGAGGACCTTTTTCACTATGCGGATGGTCTAACTTTGGGAGAAGCAGAGGTTTTACAAGAAACTCGCCGTTTGATTGAGAAACATCTCCGTCCGGTTATTAATGAATACTGGGAAAAACCTGATTTTCCTTTTGAAGAATTCTATGCTGTGGCTAAGGGCGCTCAAATTATGAACAATCCAAAATTGTTTGAGGGACGTGAAGGTAGCTGGAAACCATCTGAACTTTATATTGCTTTCTTGTATCTTGAACTTGCTCGCTTCGATGCTTCTATGGCAACATTCTATACCGTTCATGGCGGACTTTGCTACAACACAATTCTCTTGGGTGGTGATGAGCGTCAACAAAAAGAATTTCTTCCAAAACTAGCTGCATTTGATTGGCAAGGTTGCTTCGCTTTAACTGAACCTCTTTCAGGTTCTGATATTGCTGGAGGACTTGCAACTACTGCAGAACGTGTTGGAGACAAGTGGATTCTAAATGGTGAAAAACGCTGGATTGGTGGTTCAGATACTGCGGATGTCGTTCCTGTATTTGCTCGTGATGTTGCGGATGGCAAGGTGAAATGCTTTATCGTTCGTAAGGGAGCTCCTGGATATCATGCAGAACCAATCCCACATAAGATTGCTCTTCGTTGTGTCCGCAATGGCCATATTACTATGAAGAATGTAGAGGTTCCAGATTCAGATCGTTTGGTAAATATCAATGGTTTTGGTGATGTAGCCCGTATCTTGACCTTCACTCGTGCGGACGTTGCTCACATTGCTATGGGAGTGACTTGTGGATCTTATGTAGCAGCTCTTAAATATGCTAAAGATCGTGAACAGTTCAAACGTCCAATTGCCAAATTCCAAATTGTTCAAGAAAAATTGGCTCGTATGCAAGCAAATGCTGTAGCAGTTATTGCTTATTCAACTCGTATTGCTGAAATGCAAGAGAAAGGGAATGAATTGATGCTTAACTCTGCTCTTGCTAAGATGCACAATTCCTTGGTGATGCGCGAAACAGTTGCCCTTGCTCGTGAAACTTGCGGAGGTAATGGTATTACACTTGAGACAGATGTTGCTCGTTTCTTTGCAGATGCTGAATCAATCTATACCTATGAAGGTTCACACGAAGTGAATGCCTTGATTGTTGGTCGTGAGATTACTGGACTAGGTGCCTTTGTTTAATGTCAGAAGGGCGATTGAAGGATTTCTGTTCAATCGTCCTTGCTTCATGCACTGGATTTTTGTAAAATAAGAAGGAGAAAATAATGATATCTAAGGTGATGATTATTGGTTCTGGTCAAATGGGAAGCGGAATTGCTCAAGTATTTGCTCAGGCTGGTTTTACAGTTTACTTAAACGATATTAAAGAAGAATTTGTTCAAAGAGGCTTGAATAATATCACAAAACAATTGGAACGTTCAGTTGAAAAAGGACGGATGTCTGCGGATGAGAAGGATCAGGTATTGGCCAATTTGCTTCCATCTGTTTCATATGAAGATGCGAAACAAGTCCAATTGGTGATTGAAGCTGCAACTGAGAATCGTGAGATTAAGTTGAATATTTTCAAACAATTGGATGAATTGACAGATCCTAAAACTATCTTAGCATCAAACACATCCTCTTTGTCAATCACGGATATAGCTGCTGCTACTAAACATCAGGAGCGCGTGATTGGAATGCACTTCTTTAATCCTGCCCCAATCATGAAACTTGTAGAGGTTATTAAGGCCTTGCAGACTTCAGAAGAAGTGGTTCAGGCGGTTCGTGAACTGACAGTGAAAATTGGTAAAACACCAGTTAATGTTAAAGATTCTTATGGTTTTGTTGTGAACAGAATTTTGATTCCTATGATCAATGAAGCCATTTACATTCTAGGTGAAGGAGTGGCTAGTGCCGGGGAAATCGATGAAGCGATGAAACTTGGTGCAAATCATCCTATTGGACCTTTGGCTCTTGCTGATTTGATTGGATTGGATGTTTGTTTGGCTATTATGGGCGTCCTAAACCAAGGGTTTGGTGATCAAAAATACCGTCCTGCTCCTCTTCTTAAGAAAATGGTCGAAGCAGGAAAATTGGGACGGAAGACAAAAGAAGGCTTCTTTACTTACTAGACACTGATGGAGGTAGTCATGAAAGACGTAGTTATTGTTTCGGCAGTGCGAACACCTTTAGGTTCCTTTGGTGGGAGCTTGAAGAATGTTTCTGCTGTTGATTTGGGATCTTTGGTAATTAAGAGTGCTTTGGAAAAAGCGAATATTAAACCAGAGCAGGTAGATGAAGTGATTATGGGGAATGTCCTAGGCGCAGGTTTAGGCCAAAACGTGGCTCGCCAAATGAGTATTCATGCTGGGCTTCCTGAATTTACACCAGCCTTTACCATTAATAAGGTTTGTGGCTCCGGTTTGAAGGCAGTGCAGTTAGCTGCTCAAGCGATTCAGTGCGGAGATGCAGATATTGTCGTGGCTGGTGGTGCAGAAAACATGAGCCAGGCTCCATATGTTTTGCCAAACTTCCGTTGGGGTGGCCGTATGGGAGATTCGAAAGTGGTAGATACCATGATTAAGGATGGTTTGTCTGATGCCTTTAACGAATACCATATGGGGATTACAGCTGAGAATGTGGCAGAAGAATATGGTATTAGCCGGGCTGATCAAGATGCGCTTGCTTTGGAATCACAAAAACGAGCAGTGGCGGCTATAGAATCTGGACGCTTTAAGGAAGAGATTGTTCCGGTGGTCATTCCTCAACGTAAAGGCGATCCTATCGTCTTTGATACAGATGAATTTCCTAGAAAAGATGCTAGCTTGGAGAGTCTGTCTAAGCTGCGTCCTGTTTTTAAAAAAGACGGTTCTGTTACAGCGGGAAATGCCTCAGGTATCAATGACGGGGCGGCGGCTGTCTTGGTCATGAGTGCTGAAAAAGCTGAAGAATTAGGACTTCCAGTCATTGCGCGCATTCGTTCGTATGCAAGTGCAGGTTTGGATCCTAAGATTATGGGATGTGGACCGATTTATGCGACCCGTAAAGCTCTTGAAAAAGGTAATTTGACAGTTGATGATCTTGACTTGATCGAGTCAAATGAAGCCTTTGCTGCTCAGGCTTGTGCGGTTGGAAAAACACTTGGCTTCAATACCGATATTGTCAATGTCAATGGTGGTGCGATTGCTCTTGGTCACCCAATTGGGGCTTCAGGTTGCCGTATCCTAGTGACTCTGGTACATGAGATGATGAAACGTGATGCTAAAACTGGTTTAGCTACTCTCTGTATCGGAGGAGGGATGGGAACAGCCCTCATCGTTGAACGTTAGTTATTAGAAAACTGAATGTCATTTCCTCTTTTTCAATATTACGATTACAAAATGAGATTTTGATCCGATCTCATAGTTACATACCTTATCAAGTGTCTTTCTCTAAAAGGGCTTGATAAGGTATTTTTATTTTTTTCTAAGACTTTAAGGATGGATTGGACGACCATGTCCTATAAGCTGAACTTATAGGTCTATAAATAAAGATTAAGTAGACGGATGGGGAAAAAAGGTTTATGATGAAAATGTAAGCTCTTACATTTTGTGTTGGTATTTGTTGACGCTGTACTCTGTACTCAAAATAAATCAAGTAGGAGCAGAACAATGAGTAAAACTGTTTTATTAGAGGTTAAGAATGGTCTTGGCTATCTAACAATTAACCGTCCATCGGCTTTGAACGCTTTAAGTTCAGAAGTCTTAAAGGATTTGAATCTCGCTTTAGACCAAATTGAAGCAAGCGAGGACATTCGTGTTGTCATTGTGACCGGTCAAGGAGAGAAAGCATTTGTCGCGGGAGCAGACATTAAAGAGATGGACCAAATGTCTCCAATTCAGGCTCATGAATACATGACCTATGCGAACGACACCTTTACCCGCTTATCTGAATTGACTCAGCCAACTATTTCAGTATTGAATGGTTATGCTTTGGGAGGCGGTTTAGAATTAGCTCTTTCAACTGATATCCGAATTGGCTATGACAAGACAATGGTTGGCTTCCCTGAAGTCGGCTTGGGAATCATTCCTGGTTTTGCAGGTACTCAAAGAATGTCTCGTTTGATTGGTACTAGTAAAACAAAGGAATTAATCTTCACTGCTAGAATGGTTAAAGGACAAGAAGCATATGATCTTGGAATTCTTAACAAGTTGGTAGCAGCAGAAGAACTATTGCCTGCGGCAGAAGAGCTAGCAGCAGCGATTATGAAAAATGCACCGCTAGCAGTTGAAAAAGCTAAACATATTATCCAAGTTGGCTCAGAACTCCCTCTGAAAAATGCTATTCGTTTGGAAACAGAAGCGGAAGCTCTACTCTTCTCAACAGAAGATAAGGTAGAAGGAATGCGCGCTTTTGTTGAAAAACGCAAAGCTGTCTTTCAACGTAAATAAGAGAGGAGATAGGTTATGAAAGTTGTAACATTGTCTGAAGCTATTTCCTTGATTCATTCAGGAGATAAAGTTGGTATTTCTGGATTTCTCGGAGTAGGAGAACCACTTGAGTTAATTGAGGAACTGGTTCGTCAAAACCAGCAAGATTTGACCTTGGTGTCTGTTGTAACCTCTCAACCCGGTAAGGAAGTTGGAGTTGGTCGTCTTTGTGAAAACCATCAGGTTACAAAATACATTGCAGCCCATGTAGGGACATCTGCTGCTGCTCAGCATGATTATTTCTCAGGAGCCATGAAAGTGGAGTTCACTCCGATGGGAACTGTCGTAGAACGTTTGCATGCTGCGGGTGCGGGTCTTGGAGCAGTCTTAACACCAACAGGTGTAGGAACAATTCTTGAAGATGAGCACGAAAAAGTGACTCGAAATGGAAAAGAATATTTGATTTATGATCCATTGAAAATCGATGTTGCCTTGATTAAAGCTACTAAGGCGGATAAGTATGGCAACCTTTATCTAGATGGGACTACTAAAAATATCTCTCTTCAACTCGCTCTAGCGGCTGACACAGTCATTGTTGAGACAAACGAGTTGGTTGAAGCCGGAGAAATTGATCCAAATGATATTTACATCCCTGGTATCCTAGTTGACTATGTCGTTCAAGGATTGACACCACAAGAACATCATCAGATGATGGGAGACTTGTGGACAGAGACAAACAAACTGGCGGGGGTGAAATAAGATGAAAGCAAAAGAAATTATCGCAAGACGTGTAGCGCTTGAATTTAAAGATGGAGATGTGGTCAATCTTGGATTTGGGATTCCAAACGCCTCTGCTGATTACATCCCTGAAGGTGTAAATGTTATTTTGCAGGCAGAAAATGGCGCCCTTCGATTTGGAGAAACACCAACCAAGGACAACTATAATGCCAATTTAGCGAACTCAGGTGGAGCTCCTATCACATTGTTGCCCGGAGCAGCCTTGTTTGATCTACAAACTTCCTTTGCCATTATTCGTGGTGGACACGTGGATGCAACTGTTCTTGGAGCTCTTGAAGTAAGTCAAGATGGAAGCATTGCCAACTGGATTATCCCAGGGAAATTTGCTCCTGGTATGGGTGGTGCAATGGACTTATTGGTAGGTGCTAAGCGTGTAATTGCAGCGATCCAACATACTACAGGTGGTGAATCTAAATTATTGAAAGAGTGCACATTACCGCTATCAGCTAAAGGAGTATTGGATCTTGTCATCACAGAATTAGCTGTTTTTGGATTCAAAGATGGTAAATTCCTGTTGAAAGAGCTGGCTCCTGGTGTGACATTAGAAGAAGTTCTTGAAAAAACAGCTGGGGAAGTCATTGTCTCAGAAGACCTAAAAACAATGCCGATTTAAGCAAAAAAAGAGCTATTTTCTACTTAGTGTGTTATGATATAAACTAGATAATATTGTAAGCGCTTTATATACAACGTTAAAATGAAGTATTCGAAATGTTATTTCGATAAAAAGTCAGTAGACAACTATCAAACACTAGAATAGTTGTCTAATTGACTTGCTAAAATAGTGAAGGAAAGCTAGGTGATGGGTAAGTGGATATTATCCAAATGAACTATTTCATCAATATCATAGAATGCGGATGCAACCTTTCCATTGCTGCAAAGAAGATTCACATTAGTCAATCAGCCTTGAGTCAGTTCGTGACAAATTTTGAAGCAGCTGAAGGGGTTCAATTATTCAATCGCAAGAATGGAAGGTTAGAAAGTTTAACAGAGGCGGGACGCAAAATTTATCGTTATGCGACCGAGATTGTGAATCGACATGAAGAAATGCTTTCCATGATCCATATAGAAGCTCAAAAGCAAAAAGGCACCATTAATCTTGGTATTCCGTCCTTGATTTTACGAGTTTACTTTGCTAGTGCTTTGCCTCATTTTCTGAAAAATAATCCTCATATCCATATCCAGGTTACGGAAGGTGGAGGGAAGGAAATTCGTCAAAAAATGGTTGATGGAGATTTGAATCTCTCTATTCTGATAGAGCCTACGAGCCTGGATGCTAAAAAATATGAACAACATATCATTCAATTGGATGAATACGTTGCTTATATGGATAAGGATCATCCGCTGGCTCAGAAAAGCTTGTTGGAATGGTCTGATATTGCTAGTTATGAATTGGCAACCTTCAACAAAACATTTACGACTTATGATTTAGTGACAGAAAAACTTCGTTCACAACGAATAGAGGCTAAATTTGCTTATCTTTCCTCTACTTGGGACTTCCTAGTTGAATCAACTCATCAGACAGATTTGATTGCCCTTTTGCCAAGGCCGGTTGAATATTTTGTGGATAAGAGTCGTTTTAAGGCGGTTAGATTCAAGGATCCGATTCCATTTAATATTTGGTTTTGTAGACCCTATAAAAACTCCTACAATGAAGTAGAGTCTTATGTGTATGAAGAATTGTTGAAAGATTATTACCAACCGTTTTCTGACAACTAAGATGAGGTGAATGCGATGACCTATAATGACGTGCTGGCGCGAGAATTGAAGGCAGACGTGAAAGTGTTGATTCGGGACTATTTTAAGTCTCGTGAGGATGAACAACAGTTCCCTAGAGAATTGCTTTATCAGTTTATTGAGCAATTTGATATCTTTTCCTTGCTTTTAGATAGTCAAGATTCTGTTTTGAGAACCGAGTTTTTGACCTTTATTCGCTTGATTTCAAAAGATTTTCCTGCTTTTTCTGCTGTTCTACTAACTCAGGCATGTTATGGTATCTATCCTATTTTACAATATGGGAGTCAGGAACAAAAATCGCGTTATGTAGAACCATTAGTGAGGGGAGAAATCTTAGCTGGCTTGGGATTTTCTGAAGGGAAATTGATGGAAAGCTTGGAGGTTATTGCAACAACCGCAAGGAAAACAGAGGCAGGTTGGTCTTTAACTGGGAAGAAGTCAATTGTATCAAATTGCCGCTATACAGATATTTTGTTAATCTTAGCCAAGGTTGAGGAAACTAACGGAGAAGATGGATATGGATTTTTCATTGTTGATACGACTCGACCGGGGGTTGCTTTTGGAGATGATATAGCAAAACCTGGTTTACAGGGTTTACCTGTGAATTCGGTAACTTTTGATCGGGTCATATTGCCAGAAGATAGTCTGCTTGGATTGACCTTAAATGGGGAAACTCAGTTAAATGATATTATCAAAAAATTACAGCTAGGATTAAGCGCAATCTCTATTGGTATCTCTGAGGGAGCTTTTGAAAAAGGTCTGGCTTTTGTAAAGGTCAAAAGAGGATTTGGGAAACGATTAATCGATGCGACAGTCTATCAGAATCAATTTGTAGACTTGTATACTAAGCTGTGTGCGGCTGAATCTTACTTTGCTTCCTACAAGGACAGGATGAAGGCGGATTCTCTCTTTGTATCTCAGATAAAACTTTATACGACAAAAGTAGCAATTGAGATTTCTGAGGAAATTATTAGATTAATTGGACCTCTTCAAACCTTGGATGACATCCCCATAGACCGTTATCTAAAGGATGCCAAAACGATTGAAATCTATGGAAAATCTGGGGATTCGATTCGTAAAAGAATAGCAGCCCAATGGATAAAGGAGTAAAGCATGGCAGAACTCACCTTACAGGAATATCAATTTCATGATATGAAACTGACATGGCTACGTGGAGCCGATAAATTGACGGATGCAGGGACTCTTTTTGGTCCGGTTCCGAAAGTTGTGTGGTCTCGTTACTACCCAACAAATGATGCTAATATGATGGCGGAGTTGACGGATCCTATTTTGATCCAGTACAAGGGTAAAAATTACTTGATAGATGCAAGTTTTGATACAGCAAAATTATCCGATAAACAAAGGCGCAACTTAGGAATCTTGTCTGAAAGTCGGGTAGAAGAAAGTTTAGCTCTTTTAGGACTATCGCCTGAAGACATTGACGTCGTTCTGATGACACATATGCACCATGACCATTCTGGTGGCTTGACGTATGTGAATGATCAAGGGAAGCTGGTTTCCAAGTATCCAAACGCCAAGATTATTGTGAATGATGTCGAATGGTATGAGATGAGAAACCCTAATAATCGAACGCGGGGAACTTATTTAAGAGAAAATTGGGAACCGATTCAAGATCAGGTGACGACTTTCTCAGAGTATATCAATGTCATTCCAGAAATCCAAATGATTCATACAAGTGGTCACAGCAATGGCCACAGTATTATCTTGCTCAAACAGGGGAAAGATACGATGATCCATATGGGGGACTTGATGTTATCACATGTTCATCGAAATCCTCTCTGGGTTCCAGCAGTTGATGATTATCCTATGAAATCAATTTTAGCCAAAGAGAAGTGGTTGCGTCAGGCTTTTGAGAATCATTATAAGTTTTTCTTTTACCATGATCAATTTTTCGCGGTGGTAGAGTTTGACAAGGATGGGAAGGAATTTGTAGATTATGTTCTACGTTCTCGCCCCCCACTTATTCCTTTTACAGATCAGCAGGATCGTAAGCCAGACTTTTTAGGATAGCAGAATATGAGGAGACAAATGTAACATTTTCTTGTTGACGGGGATATTGGTGAATCATGCATCCATTTGCCAACAAGAATCAACAGAAAATAAAAGGAGGACTCATATGTCAATTACAAAACTTTTACAGATTCAATATCCAATTTTCCAAGGGGCTATGGCTC
Source organism: Streptococcus sp. NPS 308 (assembly GCF_002355895.1). Taxonomy (NCBI): domain Bacteria; kingdom Bacillati; phylum Bacillota; class Bacilli; order Lactobacillales; family Streptococcaceae; genus Streptococcus; species Streptococcus sp. NPS 308. The sequence goes on along the minus strand of NZ_AP017652.1, from coordinate 1,881,574 downwards.
AAATCTCGCACTATCAACTAGCAGCAGCTGTTTCTGAGGCTGGAGGTCTGGGAATTATCGCTTCGGGTGGTATGACCGGAGAACAGTTGCGTGAAGAAATTCGTGAACTGAGAAAGTTGACAGATAAGCCTTTTGGTGTCAACATCATGTTGATGATGAAAAATATCAAGGATATTGTGACTGTTATCATCGAAGAAAAGGTTCCAGTGGTAACTACAGGTGCAGGAACTCCTAAGCATATTATGCCTTACTTGAAAGAAGCAGGAATCAAGGTTATTCCAGTTATTGCCAGTGTCAAGCATGCTCAAAAGATGCAAGAATTGGGAGTTGATGCTGTAATCGCTGAAGGTTCAGAAGCTGGTGGCCATATTGGAGAGACCAATACAATGGCTCTTATCCCACAAATCGTTGATGCGGTAACGATTCCAGTCATTGCTGCAGGAGGTGTGGCAGATGGTCGTGGACTTGCTGCTGCGATTGCCCTAGGTGCACAAGGAGTTCAAATGGGAACAGTTTTTCTTGCTTCAGAAGAATGTCCAATTTCTCCTGCCTATAAAGAAGCTATTTTGGCGGCAAGTGATACAGCGACTGCGGTTACAGGTCGCATCGCGGGAGCGCCAGTTCGTTGTATTCGCAATGAGATGACGGATCATTACATTGAATTAGAGCAGAAAGGTACAAATCGAGAGGAACTGGAAGAAATTACGATCGGTTCTCTATCTAAGGCTGTCTATGAAGGTGATACAGTTCATGGTTCAATGATGAGCGGACAAATTGCGGGTTTGGTGAAAGACATCAAACCATGTAAGGCTATTTTAGAATCAATTGTGAAACAGGCGCAAGAGCGCCTACAAGATATTCGACTAGAATTAGGTGAATAATGTAATCTAGGCGGAAGATTCTGCACTGATGTGGAAAAAGGAGAGCGAGGCATTTGCTCTCCTTTTTTATGTATGGTTTCTTTAAGAGCATCTTACTATAATAAAAGCAGTGCTTTCTCTTTAAAGGTCGCTTTTTAAGGGCATTTGTGATATAATAATGCGCAAGAGGTTTAGAATGAAAAAAAATAATTTAACTCCGAATTCTGCGATTCTACTAGGGCTTGCAACTTTCGGAACCTTAACAATGCTGATTATTTTTTCACAAAATAATGTTGTAACAATCAGTGTCTTGTTTTTATTTGTACTTCTTTATCTGCTTTTATTTGTCTGGCAAAAAAAACAGTATGAAAAGAGCGAAATTGAACAAATCCAATATGTAAATCACCAAGCCGAAGATAGTTTAAACACGCTGCTCGAACAAATGCCGGTTGGTGTTCTGAAATTAGACCTATCTACTGGCGAAGTGGAATGGTTTAATCCTTATGCTGAGTTGATTTTGACTACTGAAGAAGGCGAAATTGATGTTGAATTGATTCAAACCATCATCAAAGCTTCGGTGGGGAACCCAGGTTCTTACGCTACCTTGGGGGAAACACGCTATGCCGTTCATATGGACAAGGCTTCGGGTGTCCTGTATTTCTTTGACGTTTCAGGGGAATATGAAGCAACTGTTGAATTGGTAACGAGTCGACCAGTGATTGGGGTCATCTCGGTCGATAACTACGATGATCTAGAAGATGCAACTTCGGATTCGGATATCAGTCATATCAATAGTTTTGTGGCCAACTTTGTATCGGAGTTTGCGGAGAAGTATGCCATGTTTTCTCGGCGAGTGGGGATGGATCGGTTTTATCTATTTACTGATTATACCGTGCTTGAGGAATTGATGAATGATAAGTTCTCTGTCATTGATGTTTTCCGCGAAGAGTCGAAACAGAGACAATTGCCCTTGACTTTAAGTATGGGATTTTCTTATGGTGATGGAAATCATGATGAGATAGGAAAAGTTGCTCTCCTAAACTTGAACCTAGCCGAGGTTCGTGGTGGTGACCAGGTAGTTGTCAAGGAAAATGATGAAACCAAGAACCCAGTCTATTTTGGTGGTGGTTCCGCAGCCTCTGTTAAGAGAACAAGAACACGTACTAGAGCCATGATGACAGCTATTTCAGATAAAATTCGAAGTGTAGATCAAGTCTTTGTAGTTGGTCACAAGAATCTAGATATGGATGCTTTGGGCTCAGCGGTTGGTATGCAATTGTTTGCGAGCAATATTACAGAAGACAGTTATGCAGTCTACGATGCAGATCAAATGTCGCCAGATATCGAGCGGGCTATCAACTTCTTGGAAAAAGAGGGTGTCACCAAGCTCTTGCCTCTGTCTGATGCGATGAGGCTAGTTACAAAGCGCTCTTTGTTGATTCTAGTAGATCATTCGAAGACAGCTTTGACCTTGTCCAAAGGTTTTTATGATCTATTCACGCAAACCATTGTCATTGACCATCATCGACGTGATCAGGATTTCCCTGAGAATGCAGTCATCACCTATATTGAAAGTGGGGCAAGTAGTGCCAGTGAGTTGGTCACAGAATTGATTCAGTTCCAAAATTCTAAGAAAAATCGTTTGAGTCGTATGCAGGCCAGTGTTTTGATGGCTGGTATGATGCTGGATACCAAGAATTTCACATCTCGCGTGACGAGCCGAACCTTTGATGTGGCTAGCTATCTGAGAACACGGGGAAGTGACAGTATTGCTATCCAGGAGATTGCTGCGACAGATTTTGAAGAGTACCGTGAGGTAAATGAACTCATTTTACAAGGTCGTAAGTTAGGTTCAGATATCTTGATTGCCCAAGCTAAGGACTCAATGTCTTATGACACAGTTGTTATCAGTAAAGCTGCCGATGCTATGTTGGCTATGTCTGGTATTGAAGCCAGCTTCGTTCTAGCAAAAAATACACAAGGATTTATCTCTATCTCGGCTCGAAGTCGTAGTAAAATCAATGTGCAACGCATTATGGAAGAGTTGGGTGGTGGAGGTCACTTTAATCTAGCTGCCGCGCAAATCGAGGATATGAGTTTGTCGGAAGCAGGAGAAAAATTGACTCAACTAATCTTGGAAGAACTAAAGGAAAAGGAGAAAGAAGAATGAAAGTAATCTTTTTAGCAGATGTTAAAGGAAAAGGGAAGAAAGGCGAAATTAAGGAAGTACCAACTGGCTACGCTCAAAACTTCCTGATTAAAAAGAATTTGGCCAAGGAAGCAACTGCTCAAGCAGTGGGTGAGTTGCGTGGAAAACAAAAATCAGAAGAAAAGGCTCATGCTGAAATGATTGCTGAAGCAAAAGCCATCAAGGCTAAGCTTGAGGCAGAAGAAACAGTTGTAGAGTTTGTTGAAAAGGTTGGACCAGATGGCCGTACATTTGGGTCCATCACCAACAAGAAGATTGCAGAAGAATTGCAAAAGCAATTTGGTATCAAGATTGACAAACGCAATATTCAAGTGCAAGCACCAATTCGAGCAGTAGGTTTGATTGATGTACCAGTGAAGATCTATCAAGATGTTACAAGTGTCATCAATCTTCGTGTAAAAGAAGGTTAAGTTTACAACTTCTTGACAAGATTGTAAAAGGAAGGAAAGTCGGATGGCAGAAGTAGAGGAACTGCGAGTTCAACCTCAGGATATTTTAGCAGAACAATCTGTTCTGGGGGCTATTTTTATAGATGAGAGTAAGCTCGTTTTTGTCCGAGAATACATTGATTCTCGTGACTTCTTTAAGTATGCTCATCGGTTGATTTTCCAAGCGATGGTAGACTTGTCGGATCGTGGAGAAGCGATAGATGCGACAACAGTTCGGACGATTTTGGATAGCCAAGGCGATTTGCAAAACATTGGTGGCTTGTCCTATCTTGTTGAAATTGTCAACTCTGTACCAACTTCAGCTAATGCGGAGTATTATGCTAAAATTGTTGCAGAAAAGGCTATGCTACGTCGCTTGATTTCCAAGTTGACAGAGTCTATCAACCAAGCCTATGAAGCTTCTAAGCCTGCAGATGAAATCATCGCTCAAGCAGAAAAGGGACTCATTGATGTCAGTGAAAACGCCAATCGTAGTGGTTTCAAGAATATTCGAGATATTCTGAATATCAACTTTGGGAACCTAGAAGTTCGGTCACAACAAACTACGGATATCACAGGTATTGCTACAGGCTATCGTGATTTGGACCATATGACGACAGGTCTCCACGAGGAGGAGCTGATTATCCTAGCGGCGCGACCAGCGGTTGGTAAGACGGCCTTTGCTTTGAACATTGCGCAGAACATCGGGACTAAGTTGGACAAGACGGTTGCTATCTTTTCGCTGGAAATGGGTGCAGAAAGCCTAGTAGACCGTATGTTGGCGGCAGAAGGTTTGGTGGAGTCTCATTCTATCCGTACTGGTCAATTGACCGATGAGGAGTGGCAAAAATATACCATTGCTCAAGGGAATCTAGCCAACGCGAGTATCTATATTGATGATACGCCAGGGATTCGAATCACGGAAATTCGTTCGCGCTCACGTAAATTGGCTCAAGAAACAGGCAATCTAGGCTTGATTTTGATCGACTACCTACAGCTTATCACAGGGACTGGTCGTGAGAATCGCCAACAAGAAGTCTCTGAAATTTCTCGTCAGTTAAAAATCTTAGCCAAGGAGCTAAAGGTTCCAGTCATTGCTCTCAGTCAGTTATCTCGTGGTGTGGAACAGCGTCAAGATAAGAGACCAGTCTTGTCTGATATTCGTGAATCGGGTTCTATTGAGCAGGATGCGGATATCGTAGCCTTTCTATACCGTGAAGACTACTATGATCGTGCGGGTGAAGAAGAGGAAGGAATTCCAAATAACAAGGTAGAGGTTATCATCGAGAAAAACCGTAGTGGAGCTCGTGGAACGGTGGAATTGATTTTCCAAAAAGAATACAATAAATTTTCAAGTATCTCAAAGAGGGAGGCATAAGATGTCAGATGCATTTACAGATGTAGCCAAGATGAAAAAAATCAAAGAAGAGATCAAGGCGCATGAGGGACAAGTCGTTGAAATGACTTTGGAAAATGGCCGTAAGCGCCAAAAAAACAGACTGGGTAAGTTAATTGAGGTTTATCCATCTTTATTTATCGTTGAATTTGGGGATGTTGAGGGAGACAAACAAGCCAATGTCTATGTTGAATCCTTCACTTATTCAGATATCTTAACAGAGAAGAATTTGATTCATTACCTAGACCAAGAATAAAACGAAGTGAGCTGAGCTCACTTTTTTCTTTTTCTCCCGAATAGTATAAAGGAGGGGAACCTCGGAAATTTATATTATTAAGGAGAATGAATGACGTTTTTAAAATCAGGAGTTAAGAAGAGTAGATGTACTCAGTTGAGTGTTGGACTGGCTACTTTGTTTGTTACAAGTACCTTTTTGTTTGGTGGAGAATCGGTTCAGGCTGATAGTGTAGCGCGTGGAGATGACTATCCGCTTCACTACAAAAATGGTAGTGTTGAAATTGATCAGTGGCGGATGTATTCTCGCCAGTGTACATCTTTTGCGGCCTTTCGTTTGAGTAGTGTAAATGGCTTTGAGATTCCTCCTGCCTACGGAAATGCGAATGAATGGGGACATCGGGCAAGGCGAGAAGGCTACCGTGTGGATACTAAGCCAGAAGTTGGATCTATTGCCTGGTCTACGGAAGGCTACTATGGGCATGTGGCCTGGGTATCTAATGTATCAGGGGATACAATTGAGATTGAAGAGTATAACTATGGAGTTCGAGAAAGGTATAACCGTCGAATAGTTAAAGCTAGCACTATGACAGGGTTTATTCATTTCAGGGATTTGTCCTCAAGTCGTGGAGTTAGCGAGGGGGCTCGCGGGTTAGAATTTTCGTCAAGTGGGACCATGGTCTTCACAAGAAAAATGCCAATTAGGAATCAACCATCAAGCGAAGGACAAGTCATTGATTATTACTACTCTGGGGAAAGTGTGCATTACGATCAGATCCTTGAAAAAGATGGGCATAAATGGCTCAGCTATCTATCTTACAGTGGTTCTAGACGATACGTTCAGTATGAAGAGTTAAGTGCTTCAGAAAATGGTTGGAAGAAAGAAGGTAGTATTTGGTATTACCAAGAGGACGGTAAGCAAGCGACAGGATGGAAGAAAATCAAGGGTGATTGGTATCATTTTAAGGAAAATGGTGTCATGTCAAGTGGCTGGGTTAAAGACGGCTCTCATTGGTATTATCTGAAGCCAACGGGTCAGATGCGGACGGGATGGCTTAAAGACAAGGGAACTTGGTATTATTTAGAGGAATCTGGTCGGATGAAAGCCAGTCAATGGTTCCAAGTCTCTGGTAAACATTACTATGTTGATTCTTCGGGAGCCTTAGCTGTTAATAGAGTAGTTGATGGCTACAAACTCGATAGTAATGGGGCGAGAATCTGATTTGCTCAATTTAATCATGGAAGTTTGAGTTGTTTAGGAAAGGAGTTGACGAAGAATGTACAATATAATATAATAATTACAAAAAGTAAAAAGAGGGGCGTTGTCTAATGGGCAAGAAGAAAGTTATTTTAACGAGTTTAGCAAGTGCAGCTGTTCTGGGAGCAGGTGTATTCGTTTCACAACCTTCAGTAGTTAAGGCAGATGGAGGAAAAGTAGAGGAGCAGGCAGCGACTCCCACACAACCACAAACTGCGCCAGAAGGTGAGAGCGGTGATCAAACTGAAAAGGGATTAGAAAACGCTAGTCCAGCTAATCCTGAAGCAACAAGTCTAGCCAAGATGACCAAAGAAGAATTGATGCAGGCTTTGGATGAGTTAGAAGAGCAGGCTATCAGTGATATCGAGTATAAGGAAGCGATTGAGGACAAAGAAGCTGCAGTTAAGGCTGTGAAGGAATATATCGGTAAGCTGTATATTTCAGATACCCTTGAGTCTGGAGAGCTCAGTTTAGACAATATTATCGCTGAATTACCAGAAGGTGCAGAAGATAAACCAGTGGTAACAGGTCCTGAAGCGAAAACAAATAAACAGTTGTCTGCTGAGGAGGTGGCACTGCTAGATCAAGCAGAAAAAGATGCGAGAGAGCAAGTTTCTCAAGCTATTGGAGCTTTATTGCAAGCTATAGAAGATCTTGAAAATTCTGTAATTGAAGAGATTAAGAAAGACACCTCTATTATAGACAAGGAAGCAGCAATTAAGGCAGCTAAGGAAGAGATTGGTAAAGAAGATCTTCTGAAGGCTATTGCAGATGAGGATTTGGAGATTGGTGATGTTATTGTAGATTGGCCAGCAGATACGAGCGAGCATAAGACGGAAGCTGAGCCTGTCTCAGAATTCACAGATGAAGACCAAGCTAAGTTAGATGAAGCTGATAAAGAGGCCCAGGTTGAGGCCGCTAAAGTTCGTTCAGATTTACTCGCTACCTTAGAAAAAATTGAACAAGAGACAATTGATGACCTGAACAAGGATGCTTCTATCACTGATAAAGAAGCGGCCATTAAGGCAGCTAAAGAAGTAATTGGTAAGGACGCCGTCTTGAAAGCTATCGAAGAAGGTGACCTTGACGCGTCAGACTTGTTAGCTGACCTCTTGGCAGGGGAAAGCGATCAGGTAACACCAGCCGAAGCGAAGACTCAATCACAACTTTCTAACCAAGTTCAAGCCAAACTCGCTGCAGCAGATAAGGAAGCTGCTGAGGAAACAAAAGCCCATAGCGAATTGTTGACAACCCTTGAGAGTATCGAACAATCAACAATCGAAGACATCAACAAGGACGCCTCTATTACTGACAAAGAAGCTGCGATTAAGGCAGCTAAAGAATTGATTGGCAAGGACGCTATCTTGAAAGCCATTGAAGATGGCGATATCGAAGCGTCAGACTTGTTAGCTGACTTCTTGGCAGAAGAGAGCGATCAGGTCACCCCAGCTGAAGCGAAGACTCATTCTCAACTTTCTAGCCAAGACCAAGCTACACTCGCTGCAGCGGACAAGGAAGCTGCCGAGAAAACCAAGAAAGAGGAAGAAGCTAAGAAGGCGGCAGAAGCCAAAGCCCACAGCGAATTGTTGACAACCCTTGAGAGTATCGAACAATCAACAATCGAAGACATCAACAAAGACGCCTCTATTACTGACAAAGAAGCTGCGATTAAGGCAGCTAAAGAATTGATTGGCAAGGACGCTATCTTGAAAGCTATCGAAGATGGCGATATCGAAGCGTCAGACTTGTTAGCTGACTTCTTGGCAGAGGAAAGCGATCAGGTCACCCCAGCTGAAGCGAAGACTCATTCTCAACTTTCTAGCCAAGACCAAGCTAAACTCACTGCAGCGGACAAGGAAGCAGCCGAGGAAGCTAAGAAAGAGGAAGAAGCTAAGAAGGCGGCAGAAGCCAAAGCCCACAGCGAATTGTTGACAACCCTTGAGAGTATCGAACAATCAACAATCGAAGACATCAACAAAGATGCCTCTATTACTGACAAAGAAGCTGCGATTAAGGCAGCTAAAGAAGTAATTGGCAAGGACGCTATCTTGAAAGCCATTGAAGATGGCGATATCGAAGCGTCAGACTTGTTAGCTGACTTCTTGGCAGAAGAGAGCGATCAGGTCACCCCAGCTGAAGCGAAGACTCATTCTCAACTTTCTAGCCAAGACCAAGCTACACTCGCTGCAGCGGACAAGGAAGCTGCCGAGAAAACCAAGAAAGAGGAAGAAGCTAAGAAGGCGGCAGAAGCCAAAGCCCACAGCGAATTGTTGACAACCCTTGAGAGTATCGAACAATCAACAATCGAAGACATCAACAAAGATGCCTCTATTACTGACAAAGAAGCTGCGATTAAGGCAGCTAAAGAAGTAATTGGCAAGGACGCTATCTTGAAAGCCATTGAAGATGGCGATATCGAAGCGTCAGACTTGTTAGCTGACTTCTTGGCAGAAGAGAGCGATCAGGTCACCCCAGCTGAAGCGAAGACTCATTCTCAACTTTCTAGCCAAGACCAAGCTACACTCGCTGCAGCGGACAAGGAAGCTGCCGAGAAAACCAAGAAAGAGGAAGAAGCTAAGAAGGCGGCAGAAGCCAAAGCCCACAGCGAATTGTTGACAACCCTTGAGAGTATCGAACAATCAACAATCGAAGACATCAACAAAGACGCCTCTATTACTGACAAAGAAGCTGCGATTAAGGCAGCTAAAGAATTGATTGGCAAGGACGCTATCTTGAAAGCCATTGAAGATGGCGATATCGAAGCGTCAGACTTGTTAGCTGACTTCTTGGCAGAGGAAAGCGATCAGGTCACCCCAGCTGAAGCGAAGACTCATTCTCAACTTTCTAGCCAAGACCAAGCCACACTTGCTGCAGCGGACAAGGAAGCAGCCGAGGAAACCAAGAAAGAGGAAGAAGCTAAGAAGGCAGCAGAAGCCAAAGCCCACAGCGAATTGTTGACAACCCTTGAGAGTATCGAACAATCAACAATCGAAGACATCAACAAGGACGCCTCTATTACTGACAAAGAAGCTGCGATTAAGGCAGCTAAAGAATTGATTGGCAAGGACGCTATCTTGAAAGCCATTGAAGATGGCGATATCGAAGCGTCAGACTTGTTAGCTGACTTCTTGGCAGAGGAAAGCGATCAGGTCACCCCAGCTGAAGCGAAGACTCATTCTCAACTTTCTAGCCAAGACCAAGCTACACTTGCTGCAGCGGACAAGGAAGCAGCCGAGGAAGCTAAGAAAGAGGAAGAAGCTAAGAAGGCGGCAGAAGCCAAAGCCCACAGCGAATTGTTGACAACCCTTGAGAGTATCGAACAATCAACAATCGAAGACATCAACAAGGACGCCTCTATTACTGACAAAGAAGCTGCGATTAAGGCAGCTAAAGAATTGATTGGCAAGGACGCTATCTTGAAAGCTATCGAAGATGGCGATATCGAAGCGTCAGACTTGTTAGCTGACTTCTTGGCAGAGGAAAGCGATCAGGTCACCCCAGCTGAAGCGAAGACTCATTCTCAACTTTCTAGCCAAGACCAAGCTACACTTGCTGCAGCGGACAAGGAAGCAGCAGAAGAAGCTAAGAAAGCAGAAGAAGCTAAGAAGGCAGAGGAAGCTAGGAAGGCTGAAGAAGCTAAGAAAGCAGAAGAAGCTAAGAAGGCAGAGGAAGCTAGGAAGGCTGAAGAAGCTAAGAAAGCAGAAGAAGCTAAGAAGGCAGAGGAAGCTAGGAAGGCAGAGGAGGCTAAGCGTCCAGAAACAAATACCAAGAAACAAGAACTTTTGAAATTAGAGAAAAAAGTTATTAAAATTAAAGAACAAATCTCTATTTCAAAAATGAATGGTGTTGAAAATAATCAAGTAAATGAATTGCAACAAGCATTGGCAGACTATGAGGATGCCATTAAGACTCTAAGTAGTGTCATGTCGGCTGTTCTTGAAATTGAAGACTTTAAAGGTGGAGTGAATGCAGTTGAAGCTGCGACTACAGAATTGCCAGAATACAAGCAAGGTGTAAACGCGGTAGAAGCTGCAGTAAATGAACTCCCAGTCTATGCAGAAAGCGGTGCTCCAGCAGTAGCGAATGTTCCAGTTTATGCAGAAAGCGGTGCTCCAGCAGTAGCGAATGTTCCAGTCTATGCAGAAAGCGGTGCTCCAGCAGTAGCGAATGTTCCAGTTTATGCAGAAAGCGGTGCTCCAGCAGTAGCGAATGTCCCAGTTTATGCAGAAAGTGGTGCTCCAGCAGTAGCGAATGTCCCAGTTTATGCAGAAAGCGGTGCTCCAGCAGTAGCCAATATTCCAGCCTATGCTGAAAAGATTGAACCAGCAGTAAACGAAGTTCCAGAATATACTGGCAGTGCGGTTCCTTTGGCTACAAATTCTACTCTCGGTACGAAACAAGATCGTACCTACAAAGCCCCTGCAGCAACGGATGAGCAGCTCCTTCCAAATACTGGAAGCCAGGACACCTCAGCAGTCGGATCGCTCGGATTTATCGGTCTCCTTCTTGGTTTGCTACCATTTGCAAAGAGAAGATTGAACAAATAAATTGCCTAACATTGATACAAGAAAAGGATTCGTAGGATCCTTTTCTTTTTATGGAGAAATAGGGACAAGTCCAAGTTTTTCAGCTCTTTCCGATGGTATTTTTCCTCGCTTTCCTTTATAATGGGTGTATGGACAAGAAAAAATTATTATTAATTGATGGATCTTCTGTTGCCTTTCGAGCTTTTTTTGCGCTTTATCAGCAACTAGATCGGTTTAAAAATGCTAATGGTCTTCATACCAATGCAATTTACGGTTTTCAACTCATGTTGAATCATGTCTTAGAGCGGGTTGAGCCTAGTCATGTTTTGGTAGCCTTTGATGCAGGTAAGACGACTTTCCGAACAGAGATGTATGCAGACTACAAGGGTGGTCGCGCGAAAACTCCAGATGAGTTTCGTGAGCAATTTCCCTTCATTCGTGAGTTGCTAGACCATCTTGGAATTCGCCATTATGAGTTGCCACAGTATGAAGCGGATGATATCATCGGGACTCTAGGCCGTTTGGCTGAGAAAGATTCTTTTGATGTGACAATCGTCAGCGGAGATAAGGATTTGATCCAGTTGACGGATGAGCATACGGTGGTTGAGATTTCCAAGAAAGGTGTGGCTGAGTTTGAGGCCTTTACGCCGGACTATCTCATGGAAAAGATGGGTCTCACGCCAGCTCAGTTCATTGATCTTAAGGGCCTCATGGGGGATAAGTCTGATAATATCCCTGGTGTCACGAAAATCGGTGAAAAGACGGGTATCAAGCTCTTGCTGGAACATGGTTCGCTTGAGGGTATTTATGAACATATCGATGGGATGAAGGCTTCTAAGATGAAGGAAAATCTCATCAAAGACAAGGAACAGGCCTTTTTATCGAAAATACTAGCGACCATTGAGACTCAGGCACCGATTGAGATTGGCCTTGATGATTTGGTCTATAATGGCCCAGATGTGGAAAATCTCGGGAAATTCTATGATGAGATGGGCTTCAAACAGCTCAAACAAGCTCTAAATGTTTCATCGACAGATGCGCCTGAAAGTTTGGATTTCACTATTGTTGACCACGTCAGTCAAGACATGCTGAGCGCAGAATCTATCTTCCACTTTGAGCTTTTTGGTGAGAATTACCATACAGATGATTTGGTTGGTTTTGCCTGGTCATGCGGAGACAAGCTCTATGCTACAGATAAGCTGGAACTTCTGCAGGATCCGATTCTCAAGGAATTTCTAGAAAAAACACCTCTGAAAGTATATGACTTTAAGAAAGCTAAAGTTCTCTTAAATCGCTTTGGTTTGGACTTGCAGGCTCCTGCTTTTGACAGTCGCTTGGCCAAATACCTTCTCTCTACAGTAGAGAATAATGAAATTTCAACTATTGCTAGTCTCTACGGCCAAACTTACCTAGTCGATGATGAAACCTTCTACGGTAAGGGGGTCAAGAAAGCTATCCCTGAGAGAGAGAAATTCTTGGAGTACTTGGCTCGTAAGGTTGCTGTGCTGGTTGAGACAGAGCCTGTATTGCTTGAAAAGTTAAGTGAAAACGGACAATTAGACCTTCTCTATGATATGGAGCAACCTCTGGCCCTTGTTCTTGCTAAGATGGAAATCGCTGGAATCAAGGTTAAAAAAGAAACTCTACTCGAGATGCAAGCTGAAAATGAGCTTGTCATTGAAAAGCTAACTCAAGAGATTTATGAATTGGCTGGTGAGGAGTTTAATATCAACTCGCCTAAGCAGTTGGGGGAACTACTTTTTGAAAAGCTAGGTCTCCCTATAGAATACACCAAGAAAACCAAGACAGGTTACTCAACAGCAGTGGATGTGTTAGAGCGCTTAGCTCCTATTGCCCCAATCGTCAAGAAAATTTTAGATTATCGTCAGATTGCTAAGATTCAATCAACCTATGTGATTGGCTTGCAGGATTGGATTTTAGCGGATGGCAAGATTCATACGCGCTATGTGCAGGATTTGACTCAGACAGGGCGTCTGTCTAGTGTGGATCCAAACTTGCAAAATATTCCTGTTCGCTTGGAACAAGGTCGCCTCATTCGTAAGGCTTTCGTGCCAGAGTGGGAGGATAGTGTCCTTCTCAGCTCTGACTACTCACAGATTGAATTGCGCGTTTTGGCGCATATCTCTAAAGATGAGCACTTAATCAAGGCCTTCCAAGAGGGAGCTGATATCCATACCTCGACAGCCATGCGGGTCTTTGGAATTGAACGTCCTGAGGATGTGACTCCAAACGACCGTCGCAATGCCAAGGCTGTCAACTTTGGAGTGGTTTACGGAATTTCAGACTTTGGTTTATCCAATAACCTAGGTATCAGCCGTAAAGAGGCTAAAGCATACATCGATACTTACTTTGAACGCTTCCCTGGTATCAAAAATTACATGGATGAAGTCGTTCGTGAGGCGCGTGATAAGGGTTATGTGGAGACTCTCTTCAAACGTCGTCGTGAGTTACCAGATATCAATTCGCGTAACTTTAACATTCGTGGTTTTGCAGAGCGTACAGCTATCAACTCACCTATTCAAGGATCGGCTGCAGATATTCTCAAAATCGCCATGATTCAGCTAGATAAAGCCTTGGTAGCAGGTGGTTATCAAACTAAGATGCTGTTACAAGTGCATGATGAAATCGTCCTTGAGGTTCCGAAATCAGAACTAGCAGCCGTTAAAGCTCTAGTGAAACAAACCATGGAAGAAGCCATCCAACTCAGTGTTCCAATCATTGCTGATGAGAATGAAGGAGCAACCTGGTACGAGGCTAAATAAGAAAGTTATGAAAGAGTTTGAAGCATTTATCTTCAAACTCTTTTTCATAGTTTTCTGTAAGTAGTTTCCTTGACTTTTCCTTGCATTTGCGTTACTATATTTCCATATAAGATATGGGAGTCTGTGTACAGTCTGAGAGGAAGTGTTAAACTTCGACCGCACCTGATCTGGGTAATACCAGCGTAGGGAACGATACTTAGCCGAATTCTGCACCTTTTCCATATATGGCAAAGGTTTTTCTTTTTGTTCAAAAGGAAAGCCGAGAAGAGGAGGATTTTATGAAAGCAAGCATTGCCTTGCAAGTCTTTCCCCTATCACAGGGGATTGATCGAATTGGTATTATCGATCAGGTTATTGCTTATCTGCAATCTCAGTCCGTGACCATGGTGGTGACACCATTTGAAACGGTCTTGGAAGGGGAGTTTGATGAGCTCATGCGCATTCTCAAAGAAGCGCTAGAAGTGGCAGGACAGGAGGCAGATAATGTCTTTGCCAATGTCAAAATAAATGTAGGAGAGATTTTAAGCATCGATGAGAAACTTGAAAAGTATGATGAGACGACAGATTAGTCTTTTGGGATTTCTCGGAGTCTTGTCGGTCTGGCAGTTAGCGGGAATATTCAAACTTTTACCCAAGTTTATCCTGCCAACTCCTCTTGAGATTCTCCAGTCCTTTGTTCGTGACAGAGAATTTCTCTGGCACCATAGCTGGGCGACCTTGAGAGTGGCTTTACTAGGGCTAATTCTAGGTGTATTGATTGCCTGTCTCATGGCTGTGCTCATGGATAGTCTCTCTTGGCTCAATGACCTGATTTATCCCATGATGGTGGTTATCCAGACCATTCCGACCATTGCCATAGCACCTATCTTGGTCTTGTGGCTAGGCTATGGGATATTACCCAAGATTGTCTTGATTATCCTGACGACAACCTTCCCTATCATTGTTAGTATCTTGGACGGTTTTAGACATTGTGACAAGGATATGCTGACCTTGTTTAGTCTGATGCGAGCCAAGCCTTGGCAAATCCTGTGGCATTTTAAAATCCCGGTCAGTCTGCCTTACTTTTATGCAGGTCTGAGGGTCAGTGTCTCCTACGCCTTTATCACAACAGTGGTATCTGAGTGGTTGGGAGGCTTTGAAGGACTAGGTGTCTACATGATTCAGTCCAAGAAACTGTTTCAGTATGATACCATGTTTGCCATTATTATTCTGGTGTCGATTATCAGCCTTTTGGGTATGAAGCTGGTCGATATTAGTGAAAAATACGTGATTAAATGGAAACGTACTTAAATAGAGCGTTTTAGAAAAAGAAAAGAGGAAATGAAAATGAAGAAAACATGGAAAGTGTTTTTAACGCTTGTAACAGCTTTTGTAGCTGTCGTGCTGGTGGCTTGTGGCCAAGGAACTGCTTCTAAGGACAGTAAGGAAGCGGAACTCAAGAAGATTGACTTTGTCCTAGACTGGACGCCAAATACCAACCACACAGGGCTTTATGTAGCCAAAGAAAAAGGATATTTCAAAGAAGCTGGAGTGGATGTTGACTTGAAATTGCCACCAGAAGAAAGTTCATCTGACTTGGTGATCAATGGCAAGGCACCATTTGCTATCTATTTCCAAGACTACATGGCTAAGAAATTGGAAAAAGGGGCAGGGATTACTGCCGTTGCAGCTATCGTTGAGCACAATACATCAGGAATCATCTCACGTAAATCGGACAATGTCAGCAGTCCAAAGGACTTGGTTGGCAAGAAATACGGAACCTGGAATGACCCAACGGAGCTTGCTATGTTGAAAACCTTGGTGGAATCTCAAGGTGGAGACTTTGAGAAGGTCGAAAAAGTACCAAACAACGACTCAAATTCAATCACACCGATTGCCAATGGTGTCTTTGACACTGCTTGGATCTACTACGGTTGGGACGGTATCCTTGCCAAATCTCAAGGTGTAGACGCCAACTTCATGTACTTGAAAGACTATGTTAAAGAGTTTGACTACTACTCACCAGTTATCATCGCCAACAACGACTATCTGAAGGACAACAAAGAAGAAGCTCGTAAAGTTATCCAAGCTATCAAAAAAGGCTACCAATACGCTATGGAACACCCAGAAGAAGCTGCAGATATCCTCATCAAGAATGCTCCCGAACTTAAGGAAAAACGTGACTTTGTCATCGAATCGCAAAAATACTTGTCGAAAGAATACGCAAGCGACAAGGAAAAATGGGGACAATTTGATGCTGCTCGCTGGAATGCCTTCTACAAATGGGACAAAGAAAATGGTATCCTTAAAGAAGACTTGACAGACAAAGGCTTCACTAATGAATTTGTAAAATAATGACAGAAATTAGACTAGAACACGTAAGCTATGCCTACGACGATGAAAAGATTTTAGAGGACATTAACCTACAGGTGACTTCGGGTGAAGTGGTTTCTATCCTAGGTCCCAGTGGTGTAGGCAAGACTACCCTCTTTAACCTGATTGCAGGAATTTTAGAAGTCCAGTCGGGAAGAATTGTCCTTGATGGAGAGGAGAATCCCAAGGGGCGCGTGAGTTATATGTTGCAAAAGGATCTCCTCTTGGAGCACAAGACGGTGCTTGGCAATATCATCCTGCCCCTCTTGATCCAAAAGGTCGATAAGGCAGAAGCTATTGCCCGAGCGGATGATATCCTTGCGACCTTCCAGCTGACAGCCGTACGGGATAAGTATCCTCATGAGCTCAGTGGCGGGATGCGTCAGCGTGTGGCCTTGCTTCGGACCTACCTTTTCGGACACAAGCTCTTTCTCTTGGATGAGGCCTTTAGTGCCTTGGATGAAATGACTAAGATGGAGCTCCATGCTTGGTATCTGGAGATTCACAAACAGTTGCAACTGACAACCTTGATCATCACACATAGTATTGAGGAAGCCCTCAATCTCAGTGACCGCATCTATATCCTAAAAAATCGGCCTGGGCAGATTGTTTCTGAAGTCAAACTAGATTGGTCCCAGAGCGAAGACAAGGAAGTCCAAAAAATTGCCTACAAACGTCAAATCTTAGCAGAATTGGGCTTGAATACTTAGATCCTTAGAACAATATTATATATTAAATCCAAGCAAGAGCCCTGCTTGGATTTAATTGTTTCAAAGCTTATGCGACGCGGGATTGGCTGACTTATCCATCTATCTGATAAGTTAATATAAAAATTAGCACATTATAGTTGACATACTGTTATAGATATGTATAATATAATTGAACCATTATAGACAATAAGGAGGATAATGTAGTGAAAAAGAGAACTAGCAAACTCTTTCATGGCTTGATGGCCTTGCTACTGGTTGTGTCGGTCTTTTTGCCTGCACTAAGACTTAATGGAGTAGTTAGTGCTGCCGAAAAAACTGAATCAGAGTACACTTTGACTACAGAGCCGACGATTAATACGAACCGATTAGTCGATCATGCCAAATATGGTGAAGGTAAGTTCTATCTTAAAACAACTTACGCATTCCCAGACAATGTAACTCTGAATAACGGTGATTTCATGGTTTATCACGTTCCAAATGAGTTCAAAATCGAAGTAGATTCTAGTACAGATTTGAAAGCTCCGAACGGTGATACGATTGCAACGCTGACAACAGAGAAGGCAACCAATACTGCTAAGATTACAGTAACAAACGAAGAGTACTTTAAGAAGTTTAATGAGAACAAGCAAATTGTTGCATCATTTACTGTAGTGTGGGCAGACCATGTTGAAAAGAATAAGGAATATGAAATCAACATTCCTGGTGCAGGAGTTTATCATTTGACTCGTATCGTTCCAGACGTTGACCCAACTGGATTTACTAAATGGGGAGTTCAAGACTCAGATGATCCTAACTATGTAAACTGGCGTATCCGTGTTAACCGTTATGCAAAATCATACACTGGTGTAAATATCCAAGATACTATTCCTGATGGGCAAGTTCTTGCAAGTGATATTACTGGTTATTACTTCCCAGATTGGGAAAATGGTTACGGACGATCATCACTTGATAAGGCTCATGTTCAAGTAACAGATAAGAACCATTTTTCAATTACACCTAATGGTAATGGAACCTTAGATCATAAAGGGCTTTATATCATGTATCGTACTCGTTTGACTAAACCGGTCAATCCAGTTACTAAACGTGTATTGAACAATGTAACTGTCACTACAAACGAGGAAGCCCAACCAATAGAATTTGAAGGTTTTGCACCAATTACAACCACTGACGGTATTGGTGTAGGTGCCAAATCGGATAAGGTTGCTCTAGAAGTGACTAAGAAACTTAATGGTAAAACTCTTGAAAAAGATGCATTTAGTTTCCAACTTCTAGATGATCAGGGTAATGTTTTACAAACTGTCAAAAATGATGAAAATGGTAAAGTGAAGTTTGAGGCAATCAAATACAAAGAAGCAGGAACTTTTAAATATACCATTAAAGAAGTTAATGATAACAAACCTGGATACACTTATGATGCGAACGTCCTTAAAGCGACTGTAACAGTAGAAGATGTTTTGGGTGAAAAATTAGCGAGCGTCAAATTTGAAGATTCTAAGAAAGAATTTACAAACACATACGCTGCTAAAGAAGCACCACTTGAACTTAAAGCTAAGAAAGTCTTAGAGGGTAAAGCTCTTGAGGCTGGCCAATTTGAATTTGAGTTGAAAGAAAACGGAGCAGTTCTCCACACTGTTTCAAACGATGCAAACGGTAAGATTCAATTCCCAAAACTTACGTTCACAAAAGAAGAAACTCGTACATTCACTATCTCTGAAAAAGCAGGTGATGTAGCCGGAGTTGAATACGATCCAAATGCTTATGAAGTAACAGTAGTCGTTAAAGATAACGGCCAAGGTCAACTTGTTGCAACAGCAAAAGATGCAGACAACCTTACTTTCACGAATGTTTATAAAGCTGAACCAGCTAAAAAAATTATCAAAGCTACTAAAGTCTTGAATGGTAAAGCCCTTGAAGCTGGTAAATACGAATTCGAACTTAAAAAAGGTGAAGAAGTCGTTGACACAGCTACAAACGCTGCAGACGGTACCGTTACTTTCAAAGAAATTGAGTTCAAAACAGCAGGTGACTACACTTACACTATCTCTGAAAAAGCAGGTAGTGAAAAAGGTGTGACATACGACACTGCTAAACACGAAGTTAAGGTAAAAGTTACAGATAACGGCCAAGGTCAACTTGTTGCAGATGTAAAAGACAACAACCCAACCTTCACCAACACTTATAAAGCAGCTACAACAACAGCTACTATCACAGCTACTAAAGTCTTGGAAGGTAAAGCTCTAGAAGCTGACAAATACGAATTCGAACTTAAAGAAGGTGACAAAGTCGTTGCGACAGCTAAAAACGCAGCAGACGGTACTGTTACTTTCCCAGTAATCAGCTATGATGCTGCAGGCCCTCACACTTACACTATCACTGAAAAAGCAGGTAGTGAAAAAGGTGTGACATACGATGAATCTACTCATAAAGTAACAGTAAACGTTACAGATAATGGACAAGGTGAACTTGTTGCAGATGTACAAGACAACAACCCAACCTTCACCAACACTTATAAAGCAACTCCAGCAAAAGAAATTATCAAAGCTACTAAGGTCTTGGATGGTAAAAAACTTGAAGCTGGTAAATACGAGTTTGAACTTAAAAAAGGTGAAGAAGTCGTTGACACAGCTACAAATGCAGCAGACGGCACCGTTACTTTCAAAGAAATTGAGTTCAATGAAGCAGGTGACTATACTTACACTATCTCAGAAAAAGTAGGTAGCGAAAAAGGTGTAGATTACGATAAAACTATTCACACTGTAACAGTAAAAGTTACAGACAACGGTGCAGGCCAACTTGTTGCAACTGCAACTAAGAACAACCCAACTTTTACCAACACTTATAAAGCAGCTACAACAAAAGCTACTATCACAGCTACTAAAGTCTTGAACGGTAAAGCGCTTGAAGCAGACAAATATGAGTTTGAACTTAAAGAAGGTGACAAAGTCGTTGCGACAGCTAAAAACGCTGCCGACGGAACTGTGACTTTTGAAGCTATCGAATACGCAGCAGCAGGCAACCACACTTACACTATCACTGAAAAAGCAGGTAGCGAAGCAGGTGTGACATACGATACTGCTAAACACGAAGTTAAGGTAGCAGTTACAGATAACGGGCAAGGCAAACTTGTTGCGACTGTAACTGACAACAACCCAACCTTCACCAACACTTATAAAGCAGCTTCAACAACTGTTAACATCACGGCTAAGAAAGTCTTGACTGGTAAAACTCTTGAAGCAGGTAAATATGAGTTTGAACTTAAAGAAGGTGACAAAGTAATCGGAACAGCGACAAACGCTGCCGACGGTACAGTTGCTTTCGCAGGTATTGAGTACAAAGAAGCAGGCGACCACACTTACACTATCTCTGAAAAAGCAGGTAGCGAAGCAGGTGTGACATACGATAAATCTACTCACAATGTAACAGTTAAAGTTGTTGATAACGGTGCAGGCCAACTTGTTGCGACTGTAACTGACAACAACCCAACCTTCACCAACACTTATGTTGCATCTTCTACACAAGTAACTTTCACAGCTAAGAAAGTTTTGAATGGTAATAAACTTGCAGCAGGTCAGTTTGAGTTTGAACTTAGAGAAGGTGACACAGTCGTTGCGACAGCTACAAACGCTGCAGACGGTACGGTTACTTTCAAAGCAAAAGATTTCGCCAAAGCAGGTGTCTACACTTACACTATTACTGAAGTAGATAGTAAGGAAGCAAATGTGAAATACGATCTTACTGAACATAAAGTGACAGTTGAAGTCGTTGACAATGGTGCGGGTCAACTTGTAACAACAGTTACAGGTAACAACCCAACAATCACTAACACGTATACTGAACCGAAAAAAGAAGAACCTAAGGAAGATCCTAAGGGTGAACAGCCTAAGAAAGATTTGCCGAACACTGGTGGAGCAGACTTTACAGCATTCTCTACTATTCTTGGTCTAGTTCTTGCAGCTTTGGCAGGACTTGTATACCGTGCTAAAAAACTTGACTAATCTTAACTTTGAATAAAGCAAAATGATGGTGACCGTTTTACGGTCCCATCTTTTTGTTTTGGATAGTTTATAATAATCTTCGCAACTTGTTCCCTTTTCCTTTAAAAAAATCAAAAATTTCGGTATAATAGTCAATTATACCGAAATCATTCTATAATCGTTGATACATAAGGGTATTATGTGTCGCTTTTTTTATTTTGTGGACTTTTTTAAGAACTTTTTATTTTTTCGAGGGCAGTTTCAAAGAATGAGACTGCTCTTTTTTGGTTCTCTTTTGATAAATGGCTGTAAGTGTCCATAGTTACAGATATTTTTGCATGGCCAAGTCGTGTCTGTATTTCCTTGTAGGGTAGACCGGCATTAAGCAAGATACTAGCGTGAGTGTGTCGGAAAGCATGAAAGCCTAAATCAGTACAGTTAGCGTTTTTTAAGTGTTTATGTAGGCGATAATCGACCTTTCGAGTATTGACATAGTTGTCAAAGCTATCAGAGAATACCTTCTCATAGGTTAGGCCAATGTTTCTACCGTTTTCTGCTTGTCTTGCTCGGTAGAGACGAAGCATGAGTACTGTTTTATGATCGATATCTAGGACTCTATAGCTTGATTTTGTCTTAGGAGTGTTTACCTGGTTTAAAATATTGAGTGTTTTGTTAATATCGATTGTTCCGTTCTGCAGGTCAATATCAGACCATTCCAGGGCCAGACATTCACGGATGCGCAGTCCAGTAGCTAGGAGCGTTTTATAAAGCACAGTATCATAGAAATTGATAAAGGTATTCTCCAGGTTATCGAGATAGGAGAGGAAGTTTTTAAGTTCCTGATCTTGAAAGTATTTAATTTCTTGCTTATCTCTTGTTATCTTTCTAGGAATGACAACATCACGAGCAGGGTTATTATCCAATGCCTGGATAGAAACTCCATACTGTAGAATACGTTTATTTAAGGCGTGAAGGTGATTGTATTCTTTATATCCCGTTCCGTCCTGATTGTACTCATCCGCCCATTTATTTACCTGAGTTTGGATAATAACAGGAGTAAGTTTATCTAGTTTGTAAGTACCAAATGAGGGCAAGAGGTAATTATTTAAGCAGCCTTTTATCTTTATCTGCGTGTTAGTCTTTATGGTATGTTGGTAGGTTTGCCAAAATAAGTCCACAAGTTCGCTATAGGTTGTTATATGCGAGCGTTGTTTCCGTGTAGAGCCGTTTTTCTCAAATTCTACCTTAGCCTGGGTGACCTTGTTTTTGAGTTCTTTCTTTGTTCGTGCTGATATGGTAGTCTTGACCTTCTTACCAGTAATAGAATCAATGCCAAGATAGATACTGGAGCGGTAGACTGCTGATCCGTCTTTTTTCGTGTGTTGTGTAATTTTCATGGTTTTAACTCCTTTTCCATCAGCAGGCAAGCAATTAGAAAAGGTTTTGAATTTATACCATGCGAGGAGCTACGAGAACCCCTCTATTTTCGATTTTAAGCAGTCGGACGGTAAATTGTACCAGAATAGAAAACAAGGCGAATATGGGGAGTTTTTTATTTTAAGTTATGTTTACTAGAATATAAAAAGAAAAGTAGCCGTATCAAATACGGCTACTATCACGTTATGGATCTAAAATCCAAATGTAAACTTTATGGAGCTAAACTCCTAATAGCTGTATTGTAATATAATTATTAAAAAATGTCAAGAGATTAGAAAAGGTATAATTCTTTTAACTTTTCGTTAATTTTGTCCAATGTGTTATCAGATACTTTCATTTTTCCGATTGGATCTAATCTATTTTTCTTTAAAATTCTATCTTTGCTGATTGTTTGAAGGTTATTACACTTGGCATAAGAACGCTTAATGTATTTTTTGTAGTATTGAGTTAATTCAATAACGTCATTTATTTCTGATTGTGTCCGTTTAAGGTTATCATCGTCTATTATCTTAGGTTGAATTATTTCGTTTGAAAATTGTTCTGTATAAGCTTGGTAGACATCCGATAAGGCAGCTTCAGTAATTGCATTATTGGAATCTAAATATTTTAGGTAGGCAAATAATTCTTTGTGTAATTTTTCAATATATTCATCAAGCAAAATAGAAGGATATTCCGCAATGACTTCGTCTATGAGTACAGTATCTATTTGATTTTTAGATGTTAGAGGAATTACTGTAAGTGTTTTTTTATAGGGACTATCTACTTTGTCTAAGACAATAGCCCAATGATTATTTGATAATTCTCCGCCTATATTTACACCGAACTCTACAAATACCAGAGAACCACGACTGAATTTCCAATATTTTCTTTTTTGAGTCTTGGCTTCAAATAAGAATTGTTCAGATTGTCTTTTAACTGCTGGTGCAAGAAATCTGTATTTAGAAGATGTATGCTTTGCTTTACCAAGTTTATAGAGTTTTTCAACTTCTATGTAGTTTTGTTTGGTTTGTTCAAAATATGGATTTTCTTTGTTCATTTTAATTCTCTCTACATATGCCCACGATTTCGCCGATGGTTTAGAAGATATTAGTCATCTCTATTTGTCAATTTTGCCGTTTTTTGCGCTTTAGTCTGTAAAATTGGCTTTCTATTTTTCACTTTCCCTTGTTTTTGCACAATAGACCTTAGAAATATGGGCACTATTGGCGAATATGGGGGATTTTTATAGAATCTTCTCAAAAACCATTGTGGCCTGGATACGGTCTCCACCACCCAGTCCTTTGCTTCCACCATTGGCGGTTGTGATGGTATGTAGGCGATAACCTTTTGATGCTTGCTTATTGATAACATCTTCTAACTCTGTAAGGTTTCCTGATCCAGTTCCGAAAAACTTTTCTTTCAAAGTTACCTGAAGGACAACGTAGTGTAGTCCATTTGCTCCAGATGCAGTAGAAAAACTACCTTCTTGTTTTACAGTGTCAAAAAATCCCATGGGGTTACTCCTTTTCTTTGTCTCTCTCAGATAGTTTTTGAACTAAATCAAAAGCTATTTTTTTATCATAGTCATTTAAAGAAATATAGTTGATTAAAATATCTGCAAAATTTGTATTGTTCTCTTTATCAGCATTTATTAGTTCTTCAATTGTAAACATATACGATGGGATATGATTAAGCAATCCTTTTCCAAAATTGTTATACTTTACAGGATTATTTATATGTTCTTCAACGTTTTTGTACGCTGAACTAAGTTCATTTATTTTTTCAATATCTATATCATTAAGTAATTTTTTAAATTCGTTACTTTGGATTATTTTTAAAATATTTTGTTCATCTTCATGTCCCAATAAGTGGCCAACGCTTACCCCAAAGTGGTTAGCGAGTAGCTGGGCTTTATCTGGTTTGATAGTATGTTTATTATTTTCCCAATTAGATATCACCATTTTGGATATTGGTTTTTCGTTTTCTTTTAGTTCTTTATTTATTATTTGAGCTAATTCATCTTGAGTTATTCCCTCTTTGGTTCTTAGAATCTTTAGCCTATTTTTTATTGTTGACATTTTATCACCTCAGTTAAATTATAACCGCTAAAAAAACTTTTGTAAAGTTTTTATTTATTTTCTCTTGACAGGTAAAGAAAAACATTATATACTTGGTCTAAGTAAAGATAAACTTTACAAACAAGAAAGGAGGGAACTGTATTGCTTATCACCTCAACACAAGCAAAAGCAATTCGCCGAAAGCAAGCGGACAAGAATTTGACTGCTAAAAGAGCCAGCGAGGAAATTGGAGTGAATCCAATTACTTACAGGAAAATCCGAGACGGAGGCGAAGTAAAGCCTAGCATTTACCAAAAAGCCATGCAGTGGCTTGCTGAAGATTACTAGAAAGGGGCATAAGACAGAGTCTAGAAATATTTTGCTTGCTACCTATGGCAGTATCAAGGGTTTGTAGGGGTTTATTCTCTCCTAAATTTTCCCTACCTCAATGATTTACTTTGGTACTGTTTTAGGTGGCAAGCACTGACAAAAGAAGAAAGGAGCGAACCAATGGAACTGGTTTACATGGACGGCAAGAAAGAGCCGTATACACTGAGCAGTGTCGTAGCAGAATGCACTGGATTGCAACATCACACAATAACCAAGACAATCCGCAAACATCAAGTAAGGTTTGAACGGTTCGGAAAGGTTGGATTTAAAATCCAAGCTATGGAAAGCGGTCAGAATACTAAGGATTATATTTTGAATGAGCAACAAGCGACCTTGTTAGTTACATTCTTAAAAAATACTGAGCAAGTGGCCAACTTCAAAACTAATCTTGTCAAAGCCTTCTTTGAAATGCGTGATGAACTTTCTAAACGCTACCTTCAAAGAGAACTGGAAAAACCAAAGCGTAAAAGCTTAACTGAAGCTATTCAAACATGGGAGAAAGCCCCCAAGCATGCCTATAGCACCCTGACAAACTTACTGCTAAAGGGAGTGACAGGGAAGAATAAAGCGCAACTAATGAAGGAGCGAGAAAGTAAGAACGGTATTGATGGCTTGACAAGTGTAGAGCTGACAAACTACCAACGTTTGGAAGATATGGCAATAGCTATGATTAACTTGAATAGGGGGTATTCAGAAATTAAGGAATTAATTTTTAAAGTATAGGAGTATGGAAAATGGAAAATGAATTTAAGACAGTTACAAATGCCAAAGGGTTAGAAATTCCCAAGTATTTCAAGGATTTTAAAAAGCTAGTTGAGAAAGACAGACAACTAGCCGAATATCTTTGTATGAACTATGAGGACTTAGAAAGTGAAGACCTGGGCGCATTTCTTGAAATGGTGAAGCAGGGATTCAGCTGGATTCTGGATCTTATCGATAGTAAAGATTTGATTTATAAACCACAGTCGGGTAGTAATCATGCAAAAAGAAAATAAAAAAATCACTTGCTCAAATTTTAGACGAGGCGAGCAAGCGACAAGATTAAGGATATAGAAATTTTTTCTATGCTTTGATTATAGCAAAAAATATCTATTCTATCAAATACCTAAAGAAAAACCGAAGAGCAGGCAAGCAATTAGAAAAGGTTTTGAAATCAAGCGCTGACAGGGTGATTCTAAGGCCTTGTTTAGCTGAAAGATGGGTAATTACTCATGAAACACCGCTACAAGCGTTCGCCAACTTGGGGCCACTGCCCAGCGTTTGGAGTGGTGAAGCATACCATATAGAAAACAGGCAAGAAAAAGGACAAGGAAAGGCTAATGGAGAAAAATATGACTCTAGATCTAGATAACATGACACGATCAGAATTTGACAAGCTAATGACTAAAATCAAGGATAAACATCCGAACCTCTTTCAGTTCATCATTGACTTTTTAGATGATAAAGTAACTTCTGAAGAGGTGTACGACTTTCTGAAGATGAAGCGAAGCTATCAAGTAAATTATATCAAGAATTACAAAGCGAGGGCATAGCATGAATGAACTAGATTTAAGCAATACACAGGCGCTTATTTTTACCGTGATATTGATTGGCTTTCTCATGTATTTAAACCACCGAGACCACAAAAAAAGCGCCCAAATCGAGCGAGAAAGTACACAGACGATAGAAACAACTATCGAGGATTTAAGCCCTGATTATGGGCGATATATTCAGCTTGCAGCGGTTAAGCCATGGGGGTACTAAGATGTTTGAAAAAATGATTGAAGATTTAAAGTCTAAGATTTTGGAGGCAGTGGAACGGTATTTAAAAAGCCATGAGAAAGTACCTCAAAAAAGATTAGATTTGATCAGCAAGGTGGAACTAAAGGAAGAACTGGGCATAGGAGATAAAACCTTGATAAAATGGGAAGGTGCGGGACTACCACAGTATATACCGCCTATTGAAGATACTAGAAAAGCGTATTATAAAATCTCAGATGTTTTAAAGTTTTTGGGGGTAGATGATGGCAAAGACTAAAGTATATTTTTGGTTGAAAATTGATAAGAAATTTTTTGACAACCTATTTATTAAGCGTCTAAAAAGTATGCCTGGTGGCTATACCATGACAGTGATCTATATGCGCATGATGTTAGAAAGTCTTGAAAGTGATTGTATTCTGTATTACGAAGGGTACTTTGAAACCTTAAAAGAAGAACTGGCCTTGAAATTAGATGTTTCTGAAGATGATATATCTATGACTATAGCTTATTTTACGCAATGTGGCCTGATTCAGATTGATGAAGATAAAAATGCCGAGTTAACACAAGCAAAAGCTTTGGTACAACAAGAAACAAACCACGCTGCATATATGAGAAGCTACCGCAAAGAGCAACAAGAGAAAGAAAATAATCTTACATTGTTATCTAATAATTTTACAACGTTATCTACATGTAAGACAGAGAAAGAGATAGATAAAGAGAAAGAGTTAGAGCAAGATTTAAAGTTAGATATAAATAAAGAATATATAGTCGAGGGAACCTCGCCTAATGAGCAAAGCTCATCTTTCACTTTTCCTACTTGGCTTGAAGAAACAGCTATAAAAGATTTAGAGAAAACAAAACATAAAGAACTTTGGATTCCTATTGTTTATCTGAATCAAGTAGCTAATAAGAGGTATAAGTTTGTTGATAAGACAAAAAGGCTTTTACTAGCACGATTCAAAGAAGGCTATACACTTGAAGATTTTAAACAGGTGATAGATATTAAAACGGCAGAATGGAAGGATAGTCCTGAATTTTCTAAATATCTGAGACCAGAAACACTTTTCGGATCTAAGTTTGACGGTTATTTGAATCAAAAGCCTAAAACCATAAAAGGGAAGTCCGAAGACAACTTTCCAGATCTACCATTTTAGGAGTTGCAAAGATGAAGGAACAATTTAAAGAATTTAATAACAGAAAAATATCGGATAAGGTTTGCGATATTCACCAGGTAAATTATTGGGAAATTTCTGTACCAGTGTTAGGGAGTTCAGAAAGGAAAGTACAAGCATTTTGCCCGGAGTGTGTGAAGGGAGAGATTAAACAAAAAGAGCAAGACTTATTACAGCAGTTCGAGGATAGACAGGCTTACTTTAAAACTTATGATGTCTTAATGCGTGACAGTACGATTCCTAACGAGTTGAAGGGGGCAACGTTTGATAATTTCTTTGTTAAGACGACAGAAGAGCATCAGATGTTAGAGTTTGTAAAGGGGCAAGTCCAGAAGTACCTTGCAGGTATGACAGGAAATACTTTAATCAGCGGTAGCACAGGAATAGGGAAAAGTCATTTATCTCTTGCCCTGGCCAAAGAAATCAATGAGAGCTTCAGAGAGAAGAACGAGCCTAAGAGTGTCTTGTTTGTCAGCTTAACCGAGATTATCAAGCAGATAAAAGAAGGCTGGGCTTATGGAAGAAATGCAAATTTAACAGAGTATGAGGCGGTTAAAAAGCTTGTTGATGTTGATTTTCTAATCATCGATGACCTGGGGGCAAAAAATGGGACGGTAACACCTAAGAGCGATTGGGAACAGGATTTCTTGTTTGATATTATCAATAATCGAGAAACTACGATTTTCAACACGAACCTAGATAGTAGTGAACTGCGAACGGTATACAATGCTAGAAATTCAAGTAGAATTTTGAAAGGTTTAGAAGGGAACACTTTCAAGGCTTTTACGATCAAAGATAAGAGATACACTATAAACACAGTGAGGGGAGAATATCAATGAATGATGATAAAATGCGATTTGCAACAGAAAAAGGCTTTGTTGTCTATGAAAAATGTGGTATAATAGAGATAGAAAAAGTTCCAAGTTTTGGAGAAGTTACTTTATTCTATTCAGATGGGAAGTTTACCCATCTAGTCAAAAAAGAAACTAAAAAATAAGTCTATTGAGAACAACTCAGGGACATACCGTAAGCATATAATGCTAGTGGTATGTCCCTTTTTGTTTGCATAGAAAGGGGGTGAGGGAGATGTCAGGAGATACTTCTTTAGGGTATGTAGTAGCCAATAAGTTTTCTATGGACCCAGATAAAAGACAGAAAATCTTTTCTCAGTGTAAAAAAGAAGATGATAGCTTAGAACAACGGAAACAAGAAATACTAGAAAAATATGCTAACAAACAAGACAAATCAAAATCTAGAAAAAATGATTCTAAAGGCTCGGAGAGTCATAAAAGAAAAGCTAAGAGCAAAGAATTTTAGAAAAAATTATAAACAAAAATCAGATATTAAAAGATAAAGGAGCAAAAAATGACAACTAACTTAGTTAAACAAAAAGAAAATTTAGAAGCTTATATCCGAAGTACAGGTTATAACACTAGAGGGATGAACGTAGAAAATAATCATGTACTCATTGAAAAACCAATCCTTGATAGTTATGAAGATGAACATCAACGTAAAGAGCTGGTTGATCTAGTAAATGTTATTGAGACTCGTACCCGTGGTGGGAAGTATGAAGTAACTGACTTTGAATCTGATTCATTACAAGAAGTTAGCGAAAATTCGGTTGAGAGAACAGAAGCAGATAAAAAGAAAACTATCAGCGTTGATTACTTAGTTAAATTATTCAGTGGAAAACTTGATTTTTCACAGGAACAATTAGATGATGGCCAATATAATTTAACGGATTTTCTTGGTAAGAAGATTATTAAATTAAAACGTAGAACACGAAATAGAGAGATTGGCAAAATTCTCCAAACTGCGAAAGTGCAGACTGCTACAAGTATGGACGACTTGAAATCTATTGTTTCTTTAATCAATCCAGAGCGCAATGTATCTATGGTTGTTAGTCAATCACTATTTAGTGTCTTAGAAAAAATGAAAGACACTTCAGGAAATTATCTTCTTAAAGTTGATAAAGAGACAGGAACAAGTGAAACATTCTTTGTAGATAACTTTTTAATTGTAGATGATACAACCTTAGGGAATAAAGGTGACAAAAAAGGCTTTATCGGAGATCTAGAAAATTTTGTTACTTTGTTTGACCGAAAGAAAGATACACTTAGCTGGGTGAATGCGAATGACTATTTTGGAAAACGGTTGATTTTACATACCCGTTTTGATGTAAAAAAAGTTGAAGAAGATTGTGGTTACTTTATTCAATGGAACTAGGAGAAAGAAATGGATATTAATCAAGTATTTGAAACACTGGATGATCTAGATAATAAAAAAGTAAGATTAATTCAGCACGAGAACAGTTAAGCGAAAAAAGGAAGAGTCTTTTAGGCAATCAAACAGTTTCATTTGAGAATATAGATTCTTTTTTGTCAAATAACTTAGAATCTTTAGAAAAGCTGGAAAAGATGGAAAAAGCTATTAATTCTCTTCAGGAAAAATATAATAGTGATTTTTCAGAAGCTAAAGCAGTCATCTTTGAATACATTTTTAAAGAAACTAAGCAACGGATGGAAACTAAGAAGATCTATAAACAATACCGAAAGAAACTTAGACGAATTCTGGACGCATATGATGAAATTCAAGAACTAAAGAAGGATGTAGAAGAAATCCATGCAGGTGTAGTCAGGGAAATAAGTCAGAAACATTCTCTATTGCTATATCGAACGGAAGTAAGTCCGCGTACTGTCTTACCATTCTTAAACCCTGATATTAGCGGGTGGATGAATTTTTATAAGGAATATCGGGACATTAAAGAGTATTTAGAAAAATAGGGAACAAATTAAGTAAGGCTAGTGATATATGGCTGAAACAGAAGAGATATCGCTAGTCCTACTTTTATGCTTTACTAAGTTTCACATAACAAAGTAAGCATAAACTGAAAAGAAGTAATAGCTTGAAAGCAAGGTATATCAGGGGTTTACAGAATGGAGTGAGTTTCACAGAATGTAAGATATGAGAAACTGAGGGGATAAATTAAAGAAATTTCCCTTGAACTTGTCATATTGAAGAGTTGTCAAACTTAAAACAATGATACCTGGTAAGTGGAGTGTTGGAAGGCTTTTAGCGCTTTTTGTCAGTTTGACAGAATTTACAATTTGACAAATTGAAAGATAAAAAAATTTTTAAATTTAAGTGGAGGTACTTGCCTATGTACGAGTTGAGTAACAGAGACCTGGACGGGATAGATATTGAGTTAGGACGATATAGAACGCTTGCTAATAGAATTTATTTGAGAAGACAGGAACTGATACATAATAAGAAACATAGCACTGAAGATTATACTGGTGGGAAAGGCAAGACAGTATCTAGTCCTACTGAAGCGACAATCATTAGAATTGAAGAAGACCAAACACTAAGATATTTAGAAGGCTTCAAACTAGTTGTAGATACCTTGATGGAAAACTTAATTGAAAGTGATCTAGTCATTTTTAAAATGAGATATTTAGAAGCTGGTGCGACTTGGGAAGACGTGGCAGAGAAACTAAATAAAACTACTCGTTATATAAATAGCCGTAGAAAGGTAATCGCTAAAAGATTTGTGGAATTGAAAGGATATTGACTCCCCCCACCTTTTAAAAAATCTTTTTGGCCAGTAGGGTACCGGTGAAGGGAACTTTTTCCAAGTCGGAGCACTTCAGACAAAAAGGGGGTAAAAACTGGCCGATTTTGAGTAAAATGCAGGATTTACATTGAGTGTTTAAAATTCAAGTTGAACTTCAGTAAGTCCTTACTTTGTTGTATATGAACTAATTGAATCTTAATTAAAAATAAATCAACACCGACTGATTTTTTTGGTAATACTTAATCAACAATATTGAATAATAAGTAAAAAAGGGATATAATTAGTTCAAAGTATTAATTTATCTCTTGAAAAACTACATTATACAATCAGGAATTGCAGATATGATTAAATCATTGTTTGATTAAAGTATGGAGGGGAATATGCAATTTAACGTACATGGGAATCTAGAGGGTGGCGTAATTGATGTACGAGAAAAATCAGAAATTGAAGATTTTTTGGTGAATGGCTTTCGAACTTCAACTACACGTTATAGAAATTTTGAATCATTTTGTAGTTTTTGGAATGAATTAGATAAAAATAAAGTAACTAGAGTCTGGATTGATGGCAGTTTTTGTTCCAATAAGGTGAATCCAAATGATATTGATTGTGTTGTATTTATTGAGCCAGATCCCAATAATTGTGAATATTTTCAATTATTAAGGAGTAAACATGGTGATTTATTAGATAAATATTTAGATGTTTATGTTTGTTGGGATAAAAATTTCTTTATTCAGTTTTCTAAAGAATGGTATGAAATAGATTACCAGGAAACCTATTGGTTAGGGAAATTTGGTTTTGACAGAAATCATAACCCTAAAGGAATTATCGAATTAGATAAGGAGGTGGTTTTATGAGTACAGAATTAAAAATACTTGAAGATAGAGCGAATAAAGTTTCTAATGATGAATTAAGAGCTATGTTGCATATGGGACTTGAATCAATGAGAGAATTTGAAGAAGCGATAAATTCAAGTAATGTTAAGAGTATGCTTTCTATCAGATTGCTTTCAGAGAATCTTCCTTCTGGACAAATTGGGTTAAGACAACTGTCAGAAACTCTCAAATCAGTCGAGAGTATTCAAGAAAATGGGATAGCATCGTGTATTGGATTTGAAGGAAAGCGAGGACAGATTCCAAAAGATATTCTAAATAGGAATGAGCTTATAATTACTTCTACCAGAGCAGGTTCATTTATAATTGATTTGGGATTAAAAACTAATCAACTTTCAATCTTCGATCGTGAAAATAATATAGCAATAAATGTAATGAATGATGTATCTGATTTGCTTGAAGGAACAATTGATATTCCAGAATTTGTGGAGACATATAGTTCAAGAACTTTTAATTCTGTGAAACAATTAGTCTCTAGATTGAATAAAGAAAAACTTGGGATAGAGATTCAAGATAAACTAAATAATTCGAATAAGCTATTTGCTAAAGAACAGATCGTAGAGATTAACAAAAAATTTAAGGATACTCATATAGAAAAACAAGAAAATATCATAGTTCAGGGGAAATTAATCAAGGTTGACTTATCTACTCAAAAGATAACTTTGGATACTCAAGAAGGAATTGTGAATGTAAAGGTCAACGATCCAGAAATAAAATCACTTCATTTAACTACAAATGAAGAATATCAAATTAAGACAAGTGTAAAAGTAGTTATTAGACGTACACAACATACTTTCACTTATGTAACTTCATCAGTTAGAAATATAGTAGAAATATAATCCTAATTATCCAATAAAAATAATTAGAGCAAAAAGGGGTAACTGTCAAAGATAGTTACTCCTTTATTTTTGCGAATAGTAGAGAAAGAAACGAAAGTTCTAAATATTAAATTTGCAAGTATTAAGAAAACTAGACTAGGCTTTGAACACCACGTAGAAGCGACTTTTAGTACATCAATACAAAAAATTACACCTCAACAGTGCGTCAGTCGGCACAAATGTGCGAAATGGAAATGCTGAGGAAGATATGCTATAATATTACCAGGTAATAAAAAAGCACGTTTGACCGTGCTAGTTTCTTGCCTGCTGAACTCGTCAATATTACGCCCTTTTTAGGGCTCTTTTTTGTGGACTTTTTTAGGAACTTTCAAGAAAAACTAAGGCGTCCTAATGTTGTAGTATTTTTAAAGAAAGTCAGTATTTTCAAGGCTTTGACCTTAAAAATTTGACTTATAGAGTGTTAAATGATAGTATAGTCAAAGATAGTCAAGGTTCAAAGAAGGAGTTTGATTTACTATGAGATTTAAAAATACATCAGATCATATCGAAGCCTATATCAAGGCGATTTTAGACCAGTCTGGTATCGTGGAATTGCAGCGGAGTCAGTTGGCAGATACCTTTCAGGTTGTGCCAAGTCAGATCAACTATGTCATCAAGACCCGTTTTACTGAAAGCAGAGGTTACTTGGTTGAGAGCAAGCGTGGTGGCGGAGGCTACATTCGCATCGGACGGATTGAGTTTTCCAATCATCATGAGATGCTCCGCGATTTGCTTTACTCGATTGGTGAGCGAGTTAGTCAGGAGATTTATGAGGATATTCTCCAGCTTTTGGTGGAGCAGGACTTAATGACCAAGCAGGAGATGACCTTGCTGACTTCTGTAGCAACGGATCGTGTCCTAGGGGAAGAATCCCCAGTTGTCCGTGCCAATATGCTCCGACAGCTATTACAAGAGGTAGATAGAAAAGAGAAGTAAGATGAACTATTCAAAAGCATTGAATGAATGTATCGAAAGTGCCTACATGGTTGCGAGCCATTTTGGAGCTCGATATCTAGAGTCTTGGCATTTATTGATTGCCATGTCCAATCACAGTTACAGTGTGGCAGGTGCGACTTTAAACGATTATCCTTATGAAATGGATCGTTTAGAAGAGGTTGCGTTGGAACTGACTGAAACCGACTATAGCCAAGATGAAACCTTTACGGAATTACCCTTTTCCCATCGTTTGGAGGTCCTCTTTGCGGAAGCAGAGTATGTAGCCTCAGTGGTCCACGCAAAGGTGCTAGGGACAGAGCATGTCCTCTATGCAATCTTGCATGACGGCAATGCCTTGGCAACTCGCATCTTGGAGAGAGCGGGCTTTTCTTATGAAGACCAGAAAGATCAGGTCAGAATTGCTGCTCTTCGTCGCAATCTAGAAGAACGTGCAGGATGGACAAGAGAAGATCTCAAGGCTTTGCGTCAACGTCATCGCACAGTAACTGACAAGCAAAATTCCATGGCCAATATGATGGGC
The DNA here is from genome assembly GCF_002355895.1 of Streptococcus sp. NPS 308. NCBI lineage: Bacteria > Bacillati > Bacillota > Bacilli > Lactobacillales > Streptococcaceae > Streptococcus > Streptococcus sp. NPS 308. Next base: position 1,847,250 of record NZ_AP017652.1, on the reverse strand, counting down.
ATGCCTCAAGCTCAAAGTGGTGGTCTAGAGGACTACACGCATGACCTAACGGAGCAAGCGCGTTCTGGCAAGTTAGAGCCAGTTATAGGTCGAGACAAGGAAATCTCACGTATGATTCAGATTTTGAGTCGGAAGACCAAGAACAATCCGGTCTTGGTTGGAGATGCTGGTGTCGGGAAAACAGCTCTAGCCCTTGGCCTTGCCCAGCGTATTGCTAGTGGGGATGTACCTACGGAAATGGCCAAGATGCGCGTTTTGGAGCTTGATTTGATGAATGTTGTTGCGGGGACACGTTTCCGTGGAGATTTTGAAGAGCGCATGAACAATATCATCAAGGATATCGAGGAAGATGGTAAAGTAATCCTCTTTATTGATGAACTTCACACCATCATGGGTTCTGGTAGCGGTATTGATTCGACTCTAGATGCGGCCAATATCTTGAAGCCAGCCTTGGCACGTGGAACTTTGAGAACGGTTGGTGCAACTACTCAGGAAGAATACCAAAAACACATCGAAAAAGATGCTGCCCTTTCTCGTCGTTTTGCCAAAGTGACGATTGAAGAGCCAAGTTTAGCTGACAGCATGACCATTTTGCAAGGTTTGAAGGCTACCTATGAGAAACACCACCGTGTGCAAATCACAGATGAAGCTGTCGAAACAGCTGTTAAGATGGCACATCGTTACCTGACCAGTCGTCACTTGCCAGACTCTGCTATCGACCTCTTGGATGAGGCAGCAGCAACTGTGCAAAACAAATCCAAGCATGTGAGAATGGACGAATCCGACTTGAGTCCAGCTGACAAGGCCTTGATGGATGGCAAGTGGAAACAAGCAGGCCAGCTAATCGCAAAAGAGCAGGAAGTCCCTGTCTATAAAGACTTGGTGACAGAGACTGAAATCCTGACTACTTTGAGTCGCTTGTCAGGGATTCCAGTCCAAAAACTGACGCAAACGGATGCCAAGAAATATCTGAACTTGGAAGCTGAACTACACAAACGTGTCATCGGTCAAGATCAAGCTGTTTCAAGTATTAGCCGTGCTATTCGTCGCAATCAGTCAGGGATTCGCAGTCACAAGCGTCCGATTGGTTCCTTTATGTTCCTAGGGCCGACAGGAGTCGGAAAGACCGAATTGGCAAAGGCTTTGGCAGAAGTCTTCTTTGATGACGAATCAGCCCTTATCCGCTTTGATATGAGTGAGTATATGGAGAAATTCGCAGCTAGCCGTCTCAATGGAGCTCCTCCGGGCTATGTAGGCTACGAAGAAGGTGGGGAGTTGACAGAGAAGGTTCGCAACAAACCATACTCTGTTCTCCTCTTTGACGAGGTAGAGAAGGCCCACCCAGACATCTTTAATGTTCTCTTGCAGGTTCTGGACGACGGTGTCTTGACAGACAGCAAGGGGCGCAAGGTGGACTTTTCAAATACCATCATCATCATGACGTCAAACCTTGGTGCGACAGCCCTTCGTGATGACAAGACAGTCGGCTTTGGGGCCAAGGACATTCGTTTTGACCAGGAAAATATGGAAAAACGCATCTTCGAAGAGTTGAAAAAAGCTTATCGACCAGAGTTTATCAACCGTATTGATGAAAAGGTGGTCTTCCATAGCTTGGATAGTGAACACATGCAGGAAATTGTCAAGATCATGGTGAAACCATTGATTGCTAGCCTGGCAGAGAAGGGTATCGACTTGAAACTGCAAGCTTCGGCACTGAAGTTACTAGCTAGTCAAGGTTACAATCCAGAAATGGGAGCCCGTCCACTTCGCAGAACCCTGCAAACAGAAGTGGAAGACAAGCTAGCAGAACTCCTTCTCAAGGGAGAACTGGTAGCAGGCAAGACCCTCAAAATTGGTGTCAAAGCTGGACAATTGAAATTTGATATTGCTTAAAAATGGAGAATCAGGAGAAATCCTGATTCTTTTTTGCTACTTTTTTATAAAAAATGATAAAAAACTATTGACAAAACAAAAATATAGTATATAATAAAAACAAAGAAAATAAAAATATCAAAAACTATAAAAAGGTAAAATATTTATGAAAAAGAAAACAGCAGTGGTATTTGGAACCTTTGCCCCTCTTCATCAGGGTCATATTGATCTAATCCAGCGAGCGAAGCGTCAGTGTGACCAGGTCTGGGTAGTCGTTTCAGGCTATGAGGGAGACAGAGGTGAGCAGATAGGCTTAACTCTTCAAAAAAGATTTCGCTATATCAGAGAGGCTTTTTGTGACGATGAGTTGATCTCTGTCTGCAAGTTAGATGAAACCAAGCTTCCTCGTTACCCTATGGGCTGGCAGGAGTGGTTGGACCAGATGTTAGCGGAGATTTCCTATGATGAAGCCCAGCAAGAACTGATCTTTTTTGTGGGAGAACGTGACTACCAGCAAGAATTATCTAATCATGGCTTTGAGACCGTTTTGCAAGAAAGAAAGTTTGGTATCTCAGCGACTATGATTCGAGAAAATCCAAGCAAATATTGGAAATACATCGCTCAACCCTTCCGTCGTCAGTTTACCAAGAAAGTGTTGATTATGGGAAGTGCTAGTAATGGGAAGACCACTCTAGCCAAGGATTTGGCAAGGTATTACGATGCGCCCGTTAGTCTGGAATACGCGCGTGAGTACCAGATCAAAAACAATGTCCGCGACGATGAATTGACCCCAAAGGATTATTATTATCTCCTTTTAGGGCAGTATGACCAGACCTCCAAGTTAATCGATAGCAATGCCAATCGAGGTCTAGTGATAGCCGATACCAACTCCTTGGTAACCAAGGGCTACTATGACTATTACATGGAGACTGAGGACCAAGGGGATTTATCAGGAGAAACCTTTGACAATCTCTTTGTTTCAATCTTGGCTAAGGAAAAATGGGACTTGATTCTCTTTGTGCAACCTGTCGGATCCTATGTCAATGACGGGTTTAGAGATATGACCATGGCAGAAGACCATATTCGTCATAGTTTTTCCCAGCATCTGGATCAGATGAGAGAGCGATATTTAACCACCATTCCACTAGTTTATCTAGCTGAGGATTACCTAGGAAATTATGAAGCAGCCAAAGTGGCTATCGATACTATTTACCAAGCAGATTAGGAGAAAATGATGAAAACAGTAACTAAAAAAATCACACAATTTATCGAAAACTTTAAAAATGTCCATGCAGAAGCCCGCAAAATCGGTTTTGCAGGAATCATGCGTTTGCTCTGGAAAGATCTCTTTGTCGGCCGTAGTCTTTTCCAGTGGTTGTATCTCATCGCCTTGTCGAGTGTTCCCTTGATCTTAGAGTTCACACAAAATGCAGAAAGCCATGACTGGTTGAGCTTGTTTGCATCTTGGACTGGGATTGTCTGTGTTATCTTGGTAGCAGAAGGGCGTGCAAGCAATTATCTCTTTGGGGCTATTAACTCAGCTATTTATTTAATTTTGGCTATGAATGCGACTTTTTATGGCGAAGTCTTGACGACCGTTTACTTCTTTGTAATGCAGCCGATTGGTCTCTATGCTTGGTTGTCCAATCGTATCAACGACCAAGGAAAACCAGAAGAATCCCACTTTGAAGCTAAGAAATTATCTGTTCTTGACTGGCTCAAGTACTTAGCCTTGACTGCCATTATCTGGATTGGTATGGGCTTGGCTTATCAAAGTATCCATAGCGCTCGCCCTTTCCGTGATAGTGTTACCGATGCGACCAATGGTGTTGGTCAGCTCTTGATGACACGTCTTTACCGCGAGCAATGGATTTTCTGGATTGCAACCAATCTCTTTAGTATCTACCTCTGGTGGGGTGAAAATATCCACATTCAAGGAATGTACTGGGTTTACACACTGAACAGTCTAGTGGGATGGTACCAATGGACCAAGGCAGTTCGAAAGGAGGCTTAAAATGGTAGACACGAAGATTCCAGCGGGGATGACGGAAAAAGAATATTATGAAATTCATGCCAGTCAGGAGGAGTTTTTAGACTGGTACTACAGGCAGGAACTCCCTCAATATGAAAAACCAAGTGTGACAGTAGATATGGTGGCCTACTGCTTTGTCGAAGGAAAAATCAAGCTCTTACTGATCCGTCGCAAGGCCCACCCTTATCAAAACTGTTTGGCTCTGGTTGGAGGCTTTATGGACAAGGGAGAAGATGCTGCACATGCCTGTCAGCGCGAAGTGAGAGAAGAAGTCAATCTGGATCTTCCTTTGGAAAAAATCGAGCAATTGATGACCGTATCGACTCCTGGTCGTGATCCACGTGGCTGGACGGTGACCATTGCCCACTTGGTGTACCTGCCTAGTCGTGCCTTAGATCTCGTTCAGGCTGGAGATGATGCTAAGGATGTGGTTTTTGTAGATGTCGATTTTCAGACGGGCAAGTGCTTCCTAGAGGGAGTAGAGTTGGAGGAGAGAGCCTTCGCCTTTGACCATTATGCCATAATCCAAGAATCCATCAAACGAATCCAAGGCCGTCTCGATTGGAATCCGACCTTCCTTTATCTGCTGGAGGAGGAGTTTACGGTCTATGAAGGGACTGAACTGGTCAATCTCATCAACCCCGGTCGCCCCATCGTCAGCAATAACTTTCTCGTAAAATACGGAGAATATGTAGAAGAAGTCGGACTCAAGCGAGTGCCCAAAAAGAAACCAAGAAAAACCTATCGATTGAAATAAAAAGTGAGGTCGGGATAAAGTTCCCGACCTCTTTATGTACCATCATGAGATAGTTTTGTTGTTTCGATTGCTTTTATTTTAGAACAATGCAAGCGACTATATAAAGTAGGATGTAAAAAAATAGCTCTAATCTAGGAAATTTTCCTATTTTTTCGTTTTGATTACGAATAGAGATAGTAGAGAGAATAATTTTTAAAATAGTTTCTCTAAATAGTTGACAGATTCAAAGTCCAATGTTACAATTATATTACAAAAAGATTTCTTAACATTTCAAAAATGTTACAAAGGAGTAGAAAAATGAAAAAGAAAACCTATATCAAATTGATGGCAGCGACTGTATTGGCTTCTACGTTGCTACTGGGAGCTTGTGGAAATAAAAACGAAACCACTCAAACCAGCAGCTCTGCAAAGACAAGCCAATCATCAAGTTCTAAAGCAGCTTCTTCTAACAAAGAAAGCAAGACTCAAAAATCTTCAAGCTCAGCTTCATCTGAAAAAGCTCAAGCATCTTCTGATCAGTCTTCTACAACGGCAGATCAGTCACAAGCGAAACCAGCACCTGAATCAAGACAAGAACAAGCAACTCCTAGTCAACCAGCCCCTTCTCAGGCTCCGTCAACCCAGCAAGGTTCTCAAGCCCAGTCTAACCAGTCAAGCTATGATCCAACAACTGACCGCAAACTTCAAGACAAGCAAGCAGAACACAACAAACGCTACAAGGGAGTTTTAACCATGGTGGATGGTGACTTCTCAGCTGCAGCAGGCAACTGGAAGGGAGCGAATGGCGAAACCATTACAGTTTCATCAGGGGGGCAATTCACAGTAGAAACTGCAGATGGAAAGAAAGAAAACTATTCTATCAGAGGCTACTCTTACACTCTTGATGATGGCAAGTATAATGCCAAAATCGGTGGAGGAAAAATCATCCAAATTACAACAGGTGCGGATGGTAAAGTTTCCAGCGTTGCCTTGATTCAATAATAGTATCTAGGATTTCCTAGAATCTAAAAAAACCGTAAACTCCAAGCGAGTTACGGTTTTTTCTATTATGCTTTGTCTAATTGCAAGAGGGCTTCAATCTCTGCTAGGGTGCTAGCTTGCGAAATGGCTCCACGGAGTTTGGCAGCGCCAGATGTTCCACGGAGGTAATGAGGAGCGAGGCCACGGAATTCACGAACTGCGACGTTTTCTCCTTTGAGGTTAATCAAGCGTTTCAAGTGTTCGTAGGCAATTTTCATCTTGTCTTCAAAGGTCAAATCAGGGAGAATTTCTCCTGTTTCAAAGTAATGGTTGATTTGGTTGAAGAGGTAAGGATTTCCCATGGCAGCACGGCCAATCATGACTGCGTCAGCACCGACTTCTTCTATGCGTTGCTTGGCTTCTTGGACAGTACGGATATCACCGTTTGCGATGAAGGGAATCTTGGTCAAGGCTTGAGCGACCTTGTGAAGGGTCTCGAGGTCTGCGTGACCTGTATACATTTGTTCACGGGTACGGCCATGCATGGCGAGGGCAGAAACACCTGCTGCTTCAGCAGCGAGGGCATTTTCTACTGCAAGAGATGGGTCAGACCAGCCAGTGCGCATTTTGACGGTGAGGGGGATATCAAGGACAGATTGGACCTTGTTGATAATAGAGTAGATCTTATCTGGGTCCTTGAGCCACATAGCACCAGCTTCGTTCTTCACGATTTTGTTAACTGGGCAGCCCATGTTGATATCGACGATATCGGTCTTGGTGTTTTCTTGAATGAATTCTGCTGCGCGAGCGAGACTGTCTTCATCACTACCAAAAAGTTGGATAGAAACGGGATTCTCACCTTCATCGATATGAAGCATGTGCAGGGTTTTTTCGTTATTGTATTGGATTCCCTTATCAGAGACCATTTCCATAACAACGAGTCCAGCCCCGAGCTCTTTTGCGATGGTACGAAAGGCTGAGTTGGTGACACCAGCCATGGGTGCTAAAACGGTACGATTGGGAATCTCAACATTGCCAATCATAAAAGGTGTATTAAGATTTGTCACGAATGAGTTCCTCCAGGTCGTTTTCATCAAAGTTGTAAGTAGTTTGGCAGAATTGACAAGTGATTTCTGCCCCGTGGTCTTCCTCTTTCATTTCTTCAAGATCTGAATTTGGAAGGCTGGCAAGAGCGTTCATAAAACGGTCTTTGCTGCAGTCACATTGGAAACGAATTTCTTCTTCAGATAGGCGTTTGTAGGATTCGTCACCATAGATGGCCTTGAGAAGGGCTTCAATATGGTCATCGCTTTCCAGAAGGGTTGAGATGGCTGGCATTTCTTGGATGCGTTTCTCAAAGCGAGCAATCTCTTCTTCCTTGGCTCCTGGCAAGACTTGGAGAAGGAAGCCACCTGCGACTTTGACCTTGTCGTCTTTATCCAAAAGAACATTGAGGCCGACGGCTGAAGGCGTTTGTTGACTTTCAGTCAGGTAGTATGCCAAGTCTTCACCGATTTCCCCAGAGATGAGAGGTGTCATGGAGTTGTAAGGATTTCCAGTACCGTAGTCTGTGATAACGAGAAATTGACCATTGCCGACAAAAGGTCCAACAAGGACTTCACCCGTTGCAGTCTTTTTGATGTCAACACCTGGATTTTGAACGTAGCCTTTGACGTTACCCTTGGTATCTGCAACTGTGATAATGGCACCGAGAGAGCTCGTTCCCAGAACTTTAACTGTTAGTTTGGTATTTCCTTTTTCATTGGCTGCAAGAATTTGGCTAGCGATAAGGGTACGGCCAAGTGCGACAGTTGAACTGGCTTGAGTTTGATGTTTTTCTTGAGCAGTGCGGACAGTTTCCGTGCTATCAAGGACGAAAGCACGAAAAGAACCGCTTTCTGATATAGTTTTAATAATTTTATCCATAGCTACTATTTTAGCATAAAAATGCCCAAAGGGGGAGTCGTGTGTTTGCTGTTTCTGTGGAATAAGGACGAGGAAATCGGCTTTAAAATAAAATGAGAAACAGATTATTTCCGCATTTCTAAGATTTATGCTATTCTTGAAGAAGAAAATGAAAGGGGTAACAAATGTATTTAGGTGATTTGATGGAAAAAGCCGAATCTGGTCAATTTTTAGTCCTTTCCTTTCTGTTACAAGATTCGCAGACAACCGTCAAGGAAGCCATGGAAGAAACAGGCTTTTCAAAGGCGACTCTAACCAAGTACATCTCTCTGATTAACGAAAATGCCTTGGAAAGAGGGTTAGAGCTGACCATCCACTTGGATGATGAAAGTCTGCGTCTGTCTGTCGGTACTGCCACAAAGGGGAGAGAGATTCGGAGCTTGTTTTTAGACAATGCCATTAAGTACCAAATTTTGGTTTACCTTCTCTATCACCAACAGTTCCTAGCCCATCAACTGGCTCAAGAATTGATGATTAGCGAAGCCACGCTTGGTCGCCATTTGTCTAGCTTGAATCATATTTTGTCAGAGTTTGACTTATCCATCCAAAATGGTCGTTGGCGAGGTCCAGAGCATCAGATTCGTTACTTTTATTTCTGCCTTTTCCGCAAGGTCTGGTCCAGTCAGGAGTGGGAAAGTCATATGCAGAAAGCGGAGAGAAAGCAGGATATTGCTACCCTAGAAGAAATCTGCGGTGCTAGCTTGTCTTCGGGTCAGAAATTAGACTTGGTTCTCTGGACTCATATCAGTCAACAGCGTCTTCGAGTTAACGCCTGTCAATTTCAAGTCATAGAAGAAAAAATGCGAGGGTATTTTGACAATATTTTCTACCTTCGTCTACTTGGCAAGGCTTCTTCTTTTTTTGGTGGGCAGCACATTCCTCTAGGAACTGAGGATGGGGAGATGATGATTTTCTTCTCTTTCCTCTTGTCTCATCGCATTTTGCCCCTTCATACCATGGAGTACATCCTCGGTTTTGGGGGAGAACTTGCAGCTTTACTGACACAAATGATCCAGGAAATGAAGAAGGAGAAGTTGCTGGGGGACTACACAGAGGACCATATCACTTATGAACTGAGTCAGCTTTGTGGTCAAGTTTATCTCTATAAGGGCTATATCTTGCAAGATCGATACAAGTATCAGATTGAGCATCGGCACCCTTATTTGCTGATGGAGCATGACTTTCGAGATATTGCTCAGAAAATTTTCGCCTCCTTGCCAGCCTTTCATCAGGGGACGGATTTGGATAAGAAAATCCTCTGGGAATGGCTCCAGTTGATCGAGTATATGGCAGAAAATGGTGGTCAACATCTGAGAATAGGGCTAGATCTAACAGCAGGCTTCCTTGTTTTTTCGAGAATGTCAGCCCTTTTAAAACGATATTTGGAGTACAATCGCTTCATTAGCATCGAAGCCTATGACCGTACTCGTCATTATGACTTGCTGGTTACCAATAACCCTATCCATAAGAAAGAACAGACACCTATCTACTATTTGAAAAATGATTTGGATATGGAAGATTTGGCGAAGATTCGTCAGATGCTCTTTGCTTAAAAGGCCTGAATTTTCAGGTCTTTTTTTGTGAAATTCGCACAATCTCCTCACTTTTTTTAAAAATTTTAAAAAAATTGATAAACAAGAAAGCGCTTTATTTTGTATACTAGTTACTGTAAAGAGGAACCCCCTCAAGATTTTATCAGGAGGACAGCACATGTCACAAGAAAAATACATCATGGCTATTGACCAAGGAACGACCAGTTCTCGCGCCATCATTTTTAACAAAAAAGGAGAAAAGGTCAGCTCTAGTCAAAAAGAGTTCACTCAGATTTTCCCTCAAGCAGGTTGGGTTGAGCACAATGCCAATGAAATTTGGAACTCGGTTCAGTCAGTTATTGCGGGTGCCTTCATCGAAAGCGGTGTGAAACCAAACCAAATCGAGGCAATCGGGATTACCAACCAACGTGAAACAACTGTCGTCTGGGATAAGAAAACAGGGCTCCCTATCTACAATGCTATCGTTTGGCAATCACGCCAAACTGCTCCTTTGGCTGAGCAACTGAAAAGCCAAGGTTATGTGGAAAAATTCCATGAAAAGACTGGTTTGATTATTGACGCTTACTTCTCAGCGACTAAGGTTCGTTGGATTTTAGACCATGTAGAAGGTGCTCAAGAGCGAGCTGAAAAGGGTGAATTGCTCTTTGGTACCATTGATACTTGGCTGGTTTGGAAATTGACTGACGGCGCAGCTCACGTGACTGATTACTCCAACGCAGCCCGTACCATGCTCTACAACATCAAGGATCTTAAATGGGATGATGAGATTTTAGAAATCCTTAATATTCCTAAGGCTATGCTTCCAGAAGTTCGTTCTAACTCTGAAATCTATGGCAAGACAGCTCCATTCCATTTCTACGGTGGAGAAGTACCAATCTCTGGTATGGCTGGTGACCAACAAGCAGCCCTCTTTGGTCAGTTGGCTTTTGATCCTGGTATGGTTAAGAATACTTACGGAACTGGTTCCTTCATCATCATGAACACTGGTGAAGAGATGCAGTTGTCTGAGAACAACCTCTTGACAACGATTGGTTATGGAATTAACGGCAAGGTTTACTATGCCTTGGAAGGTTCTATCTTCATCGCAGGAAGTGCCATTCAGTGGCTTCGTGACGGTCTTCGCATGGTGGAAAACTCACCAGAGTCTGAAAAATATGCTCTCAATTCTCACAATAATGACGAAGTCTATGTCGTACCTGCCTTTACAGGTCTAGGGGCACCATACTGGAACCAAAACGCTCGAGGATCTGTCTTTGGCTTGACTCGTGGAACAACTAAAGAAGACTTTATCAAGGCGACTTTGCAATCCATCGCTTATCAAGTACGTGACATCATTGACACCATGCAAGTGGATGCGCAGACAGCGATCCAAGTCTTGAAGGTAGATGGTGGTGCAGCCATGAACAACTTCCTCATGCAGTTCCAAGCTGACATCTTGGGAATTGATATAGCACGCGCTAAAAACTTGGAAACAACTGCCCTAGGTGCAGCCTTCCTGGCAGGATTGTCAGTGGGCTACTGGAAGGACTTGGATGAGTTGAAACTCTTGAACGAGACAGGAGAACTCTTCGAACCATCGATGAACGAATCTCGTAAGGAACAACTCTATAAGGGCTGGAAGAAGGCTGTGAAAGCAACGCAAGTCTTTGCGGAAATCGATGACTAATACTGAAAGAATAAAGCGACTCAGTTAGAAAGTGTGTAAATATGGAATTTTCAAAGAAAACACGTGAATTGTCAATTAAAAAAATGCAGGAACGCACCTTGGATCTCTTGATTATTGGTGGAGGGATTACAGGAGCTGGTGTAGCTTTGCAGGCAGCAGCTAGTGGTCTTGACACTGGATTGATTGAAATGCAGGACTTCGCAGAAGGAACATCTAGTCGTTCAACAAAATTGGTCCACGGAGGTCTGCGTTACCTCAAACAATTCGACGTGGAAGTGGTATCAGATACAGTTTCTGAACGTGCAGTGGTTCAACAAATCGCTCCACATATTCCAAAACCAGATCCAATGCTCTTGCCAGTTTACGACGAAGATGGAGCGACCTTTAGCCTCTTCCGTCTTAAAGTAGCCATGGACTTGTACGACCTTTTGGCAGGTGTTAGCAATACGCCAGCTGCTAACAAGGTCTTGAGTAAGGAAGAAGTCTTGGAACGCCAGCCAAACTTGAAGAAAGAAGGCTTGGTAGGAGGTGGGGTTTACCTTGACTTCCGTAACAATGATGCGCGTCTCGTGATTGAAAACATCAAACGTGCCAACCAAGATGGTGCCCTCATTGCCAACCACGTTAAGGCAGAAGGTTTCCTCTTTGACGAAAGTGGCAAGATTACAGGTGTTGTAGCTCGTGATTTGTTGACAGACCAAGTCTTTGAGATCAAGGCTCGTCTGGTTATCAACACGACAGGTCCATGGAGCGACAAGGTACGCAATCTGTCTAATAAGGGAACGCAATTCTCACAAATGCGTCCAACCAAGGGAGTTCACTTGGTAGTGGATTCAAGTAAGATCAAGGTTTCACAGCCAGTTTACTTTGACACAGGTTTGGGAGATGGTCGTATGGTCTTTGTTCTCCCACGTGAAAACAAGACCTACTTTGGTACAACCGATACAGACTACACAGGTGATTTGGAACATCCAAAAGTGACGCAGGAAGATGTAGATTATCTACTTGGCATTGTCAACAACCGCTTCCCAGAAGCAAACATCACCATTGATGATATCGAAAGTAGCTGGGCTGGTCTTCGTCCATTGATCGCAGGCAATAGCGCTTCTGACTACAATGGCGGAAATAACGGTACCATTAGCGACGAAAGCTTCAATAGCTTGATTGCGACTGTCGAGGCTTATCTATCGAAAGAAAAAACGCGTGAAGATGTTGAATCTGCTGTTAGCAAGCTTGAAAGCAGCACATCTGAGAAACATTTGGACCCATCTGCAGTTTCTCGTGGTTCGAGCTTGGACCGTGATGACAATGGCCTCTTGACCCTTGCTGGTGGTAAAATCACAGACTACCGTAAGATGGCTGAAGGGGCTATGGAGCGCGTGGTTGACATCCTCAAAGCAGAATTTGACCGTAGCTTTAAACTCATCAACTCGAAAACTTATCCTGTTTCAGGTGGAGAATTGAACCCAGCAAATGTGGACTCAGAAATTGAAGCCTTTGCTCAACTTGGAGTGTCACGTGGCTTGGATAGCAAGGAAGCTCACTATCTCGCAAATCTATACGGTTCAAATGCACCGAAGGTCTTTGCCCTTGCTCACAGCTTGGAACAAGCGGCAGGACTCAGCTTGGCAGATACCTTGTCCCTTCACTATGCAATGCGCAATGAGTTGGCTCTGAGCCCAGTTGACTTCCTCCTTCGCCGTACCAACCACATGCTCTTTATGCGTGATAGTTTGGATAGCATTGTGGAGCCAGTTCTGGATGAAATGGGACGATTCTATGACTGGTCAGAAGAAGAAAAAGCAGCCTACCGTGCGGATGTTGAAGCAGCTCTTGCTCAAAATGATCTAGTGGCATTAAAAAATTAAGAAAAACTAGAAGAGAGGGAGGTAGGCCTTCCTTGCCTTCTCTTTCCTTCTTTTAAATGGAGACAACGATATGATGAAAGAATTATTTGGAGAATTTTTGGGGACTTTGATCCTTATCCTCCTAGGAAATGGTGTTGTAGCAGGTGTGGTTCTTCCTAAAACCAAGAGTAACAATTCAGGGTGGATCGTCATCACGATGGGATGGGGGATCGCCGTTGCGGTTGCCGTCTTTGTATCTGGCAAACTTAGTCCTGCACACTTAAACCCAGCTGTGACGCTTGGTGTAGCCTTAAAAGGTGACTTGCCTTGGGCTTCAGTATTCCCATATATCCTAGCTCAGTTCGCTGGAGCGATGCTTGCTCAAATTTTAGTTTGGTTGCAATTCAAACCACACTATGATGCAGAAGAAAATGCAGGCAATATCCTAGCGACCTTTAGTACTGGACCAGCAATCAAGAACACAGTATCCAACTTGGTTAGCGAAATCCTTGGAACTTTTGTTTTGCTCTTGACAATCTTTGCCTTGGGGCTCTATGACCTTCAGGCAGGATTAGGGACCTTTGCAGTGGGGACCTTGATTGTCGGTATCGGTCTTTCACTAGGTGGGACAACTGGTTATGCCTTGAACCCAGCTCGTGACCTCGGTCCTCGCATCATGCACAGTATCCTTCCGATTTCAAATAAGGGAGACGGAGACTGGTCTTATGCTTGGATTCCTGTTGTAGGACCTGTTATCGGTGCAGCCTTGGCAGTCCTCGTATTTTCACTTTTCTAAGATAAAAGAGCTTTTTGCAACAGAGTTTGAGATGGGAGTCTCAGGCTCTTTTTTGATGGCCAAAACATTAATATCTTAACTTGTCTTAAAATAAGCTAAAACCAACTTTTAAGTGACGGTAAACAGTTGAAAATTAGCATCATAAAGTGGTAAAATGGTAAAAAGATAAGATAGTAAGTGCTTATTTGCACAATATTCCTGAAAGTTTACAGAAAAGAAGTCGAATATGAAAAAAAAGAGAACATTTTATATTTTTTGGGCTCAAACATTCCTGTATTTTGTTATTTTACTAGGCTTGCTATATTTTTTTAGTTACCTTGGACAGGGACAAGGCGGCTTTATCTATAATGAATTTTAATTCAAAGGAGAAAATCTATTGTGTCAAATAAACCAATAGTTGATATGATTGAAACGATTGAGCGCTTTGCTCAGACACAAGCTAGTTATCCTGTTTACAATGTTTTGGGGCAAGAGCATACTTATGGTGATCTGAAGGCTGATTCGGATAGTTTGGCTGCAACCATTGATCAGTTGAATTTGCCAGAAAAATCTCCTGTTGTTGTCTATGGCGGGCAGGAGTATGAGATGTTGGCTACCTTTGTGGCCCTAACCAAGTCAGGTCATGCCTATATTCCCATCGATAGCCATTCAGCCTTAGAACGGGTAGCTGCTATCGTAGAAGTAGCAGAACCGAGCTTGATTATTGCTATCTCAGATTTTCCATTAGAGCAGACAAGTATACCAACACTGAATTTAGAGCAAGTCCATGAAGCCTTTTCTCGACGTTCCAGCTATACCATCACGCATCCAGTAAAAGGAGATGACAACTACTACATCATCTTTACATCTGGGACGACTGGTAAGCCAAAAGGAGTGCAGATTTCCCATGACAATCTCCTCAGCTTTACCAACTGGATGATTACAGATAAAGAGTTTGAGACGCCGAGTCGTCCGCAAATGCTGGCCCAGCCGCCTTATTCTTTTGACCTGTCTGTTATGTACTGGGCACCAACCTTGGCACTAGGTGGTACACTTTTCGCTCTTCCTTCAGCCATTACTCAGGACTTCAAAAAACTCTTTGCGACCATCTTTTCCTTGCCCATCGCTATCTGGACTTCGACGCCTTCCTTTGCAGATATGGCTATGTTGTCAGAAGACTTTAATAGTGAGAAAATGCCAGGAATCACGCATTTCTACTTTGATGGGGAAGAATTAACTGTCAAAACAGCGCAAAAACTGCGTGAGCGTTTCCCAAATGCCCGTATCATCAATGCCTACGGACCAACAGAAGCGACAGTAGCCCTATCAGCAGTTGCCGTGACAGATGAGATGTTGGCGACTCTCAAACGCCTGCCAATCGGCTATACCAAGGCGGATTCTCCGACCTTTATCCTTGATGAGGAAGGTAAGAAAGTTCCAAATGGTGAGCAGGGAGAAATCATCATTTCTGGACCAGCTGTTTCAAAAGGCTATATAAACAATCCTGAAAAAACGGCAGAGGCCTTCTTTGAGTTCGAAGGACTTCCAGCCTACCACACAGGAGATGTGGGAACTATGACAGATGAGGGCTTGCTTCTCTACGGTGGACGGATGGACTTCCAGATTAAGTTTAATGGTTATCGTATTGAGCTTGAAGATGTTTCACAAAATCTTAATAAATCAAAATATATTGATTCGGCAGTTGCTGTCCCACGTTATAACAAGGACCACAAGGTACAGAATCTACTGGCCTATGTGATTCTAAAGGACGGTGTCCGTCAGCAGTTTGAACGTGATATCGATATTACCAAGGCTATCAAGGAAGACTTGGCTGATATCATGATGTCCTATATGATGCCGTCTAAATTCCTATACCGAGACAGCCTACCGCTGACTCCTAATGGGAAAATTGACATCAAGGGCTTGATTAACGAGGTAAACAATAGATGATGGAATTTTTCAAACAGTTTCCTCATTTGGAACCTTATGGGAATCCACAGTATTTTCTATACATCATCGGTGCGACCTTGCCCATCTTTATCGGCCTCTTTTTCAAGAAACGTTTTGCCTTGTATGAGGTGCTGGTTAGTCTCTTCTTTATCCTAGCCATGTTGACAGGTGGGAAGACTGATCAAATAAGTGCTCTCCTTCTTTATGTCGTTTGGCAATTGCTACTTGTTTTTTCCTACAAAAGATACAGAAAAAAGCGGGATAGTCAGTGGGTCTTTTATCTGGTTAGCTTTTTATCTCTATTGCCGATTATCTTTGTGAAAGTAGCTCCTGCTATTCATGCTCCCCAGTCCTTGCTTGGCTTTTTGGGAATCTCTTACCTGACCTTTCGTTCGGTTGGGATGATCATTGAGCTGAGAGATGGGGTGATTAGGGATTTCACCTTGTGGGAATTTCTCCGATTTCTCCTCTTCATGCCGACTTTCTCGAGTGGTCCTATCGATCGCTTTAAACGTTTCAATGAAAATTACGAGACCATTCCTGAGCGAGAAGAGTTGATGGATATGCTAGAAGAGGCTGTCAAGTATATCATGCTAGGCTTTCTCTACAAGTTTATCTTGGCCCATATTCTAGGAGAGATTTTGCTACCTCCTTTAAAGAACTTGGCCCTGCAGACTGGTGGCTTCTTTAACCATTATGCCCTAGCGGTCATGTACACCTTTGGTTTGGAATTGTTCTTTGATTTTGCAGGCTATTCTATGTTTGCCTTAGCCATTTCAAACTTAATGGGGATTCGTAGCCCTATCAACTTTAACAAGCCCTTTTTGTCAAGGGATTTAAAGGAGTTTTGGAATCGTTGGCACATGAGCCTGTCTTTTTGGTTCCGTGACTTTGTCTTTATGCGGATGGTGATGGTGTTGACCAGAAAGAAGGTCTTTAAGAATCGCAATGTGACTTCAAGTGTCGCCTATATTGTAAATATGCTGATTATGGGATTTTGGCACGGAGTGACCTGGTACTACATCGCCTACGGACTCTTTCATGGGATTGGACTGGTCATCAATGACGCTTGGGTTCGCAAGAAAAAAGCACTCAATAAAGAACGCAAAAAAGCTGGGAAGGCTGCCTTACCTGACAATCGCTGGATTCAGTTGCTTGGCATGGTTGTTACCTTCCATGTCGTCATGTTTTCATTCTTGATCTTTTCTGGATTCTTGAATGATTTGTGGTTTAAAAAATAAAAGGAAATAAAATATGGATATCAAATCAGAAGTTATCGAAATTATTGATGAGTTGTTTATGGAAGATGTTTCTGACATGATGGATGAGGACCTCTTTGATGCAGGTGTCTTGGATAGCATGGGAACGGTTGAATTGATTGTTGAGATTGAAAATCGTTTTGACATTCGTGTCCCAGTGACGGAGTTCGGTCGCGACGACTGGAATACAGCCAATAAAATCGTAGCAGGCATTAGGGAGTTGCAGAATGCTTAAGCGTTTGTGGTTAATCTTTGGCCCTCTGCTTCTTGCTAGTTTTCTTGTTTTCTTACTAATCTTTTTCTATCCAAACAATCCGAGTCATAATTTGACTGAAGAAAAATATTCTGCAGCAGCGATTAGTTCGGAGAGCTTTAAAGAGAGAAGTCAAAAAGTGAGAGCCTTTACGGAACCAAATATGCGCTTTATTCCCTTTTTTGGCTCAAGTGAGTGGATTCGTTTTGATAGTATGCATCCTGCGGTCTTGGCGGAGAAATATAGTCGCCCCTACCGGCCCTATTTTTTGGGACAAGCAGGAGCGGCCTCGCTTAACCAGTATTTCGGTATGCAGCAAATCTTACCAGAAATCGAGGAAAAACAGGCGGTATTTGTCATTTCCCCTCAGTGGTTTACAGAGGAGGACTATGAGCCAGCCTTCTTCCAAAATTACTTTAACAACGATCAGTTGACAGCCTTTCTAGAAAATCAATCGGGAGATATTGCAGCCAAACATGCGGCTAAACGTCTCTTAAAGCAAAATCCAGGAGTCTCTATGAAGGGTATCGTTGAGAAGTTGTCAAAGGGTGAGGAATTATCAGAGGTTGATCGTGCTATTATCAAGGCTTTTGCGCGTTTTAATGAGCGTCAGGCTTCACTATTTGGACAATTTTCCATTCGAGGAAAACTCAAGTACAAGGAACATGTGGAGAACTATTTAAAAGATCTTCCGGATCAATTTTCTTATGAGGAGTTAGAAAAAATTGCTCGAAAGGATGCAGAAGCCAATACCAATAATAACGATATGGGAATTGAAAATCAATTTTATAAGACTCAGGTGAAAGACTACCTCGAGAAGTATAAGGGCTATCAAAAAAATTACAATTTCCTCAAGTCGTCTGAATACAATGATTTGCAGTTGGTTCTCAATCAATTTGCCAAATCAAAGGTCAATGTCCTTTTTGTGATCCAGCCTGTCAATAAAAAATGGATGACCCATACAGGGCTCAGCGAGGAAATGTACCAACATGCTGTTGAAAAAATTCGTTACCAGTTAGAAAGTCAAGGTTTCACCAACATTGCTGACTTTTCTAAAAAAGGTGGAGATCCCTACTTTGTCAAGGATACGATTCACATTGGTTGGTTGGGTTGGCTAGCTTTTGATAAGGTTGTCAATCCCTTCTTAACGGATCCGACCCCAGCTCCAGACTATAAAATGAATGACCGCTTCTTCAGCAAGGACTGGGCGACCTATGATGGAAAAATCAAAGATTTTCAATAGATTAAGAAAAAACTTGAACTTTTTGGTTCAGGTTTTTTGTTAAATAGCGAATATTTGAGAGAGAAATAGGTCAAAAGTTTAAATTTTTTCAGAAATAGCGTATAATGTAATAGAAAAGAAGAAAAGAAAGGGATTTTAAAATGAACAAACGTTCTTTGTTACCTGTCTTGTCGACAGCCCTGTTAGCTCCAGCCTTCTTAGCTGGACAAGTCTATGCTGAAGAAGCAACTGCCCCTGCAGAAAGCCCTGCAGTTGTAGCAAATTCAGCAACTTCAGAAACTCCTGTAGCTCCAACAACTGAGGCGGCAACTCCCACAAGTGCTGAATCGGCGGAAGTAAAGGAAGCTCCTGTTGAATCTCCTAAAAGCGAAGAAAAAGATACCGTTATCTTGCACACCAATGATGTCCACGGTCGTATCGTAGAGGAAAAGGGAGTTATTGGAGATGCCAAGCTAGCGACTGTCATCGAGCAGGAACGCGCGAAATCAAATCAAACGACTCTCGTCGTAGATGCGGGAGACGCCTTCCAAGGCTTACCGATTTCCAACTCTACAAAGGGTGAAGCACGCGCCGAAATTCTCAATCAGATGCAGTATGATGCCATGGCAGTAGGAAACCATGAGTTTGACTTTGGTTTAGACGAAGCTAAAAAATACAAGGAAATCTTAAAATTCCCATTACTTAGTTCAAATACCTACGTCAATGGTGCTCGTCTTTTTGAAGCTTCTACAATCGTTGATAAAGATAAGACTGTGGAAGGTGATGAGTTTGTTGTAATCGGTGTGACAACACCTGAAACAGCTACCAAAACTCACCCTAAAAATGTCAAAGGGGTAACCTTTACAGATCCAATCTCTGAAGTCAATAAGGTCATCGAAGAAGTTCAAGCCAAGGCTCGTGCAGAAGGTAAGGACTACAAACACTATGTTGTGCTGGCTCACTTGGGTGTGGATACTACAACTCCAGTCGAATGGCGTGGTTCAACTTTGGCAGAAGCCTTGTCTAAAAATCCTCGTTTGAAAGGGAAACGCGTAACAGTAATCGACGGTCACTCTCATACAGTAGAATCAACGACTTATGGAGACAATGTTACCTATAACCAGACAGGAAGCTACCTTCATAATGTAGGGAAAATCACCTACAAATCACGTCAGCTTTTGGGCAATCCAACTCAGATTCCGGCTGCTGATGCTAAAAAATTACCAGCCAATCCAACAGTTGAAAAACTAGTCAAAGACATTAAACAAAAATACGATGCTGAAAATGCTGTTGAAGTCGTTTCAAACAGCCCTGTAGAACTCAACGGAGATCGTGAGAATGTTCGGGTTCGTGAAACCAACCTCGGAAACGTCGTAGCGGACTCCCTCTATCAGTATGGTCAAACAGGATTTAGCCATCCTACTGACATCGCTGTGACAAATGGTGGTGGCTTGCGTGAAACTATTGCAAAAGGCAAACCGATCACTAAAGGAAATGTCATTGCTGTTCTTCCATTTGGAAATACCATCTCACAAATCCAAGTGACTGGGCAACAAGTATTGGATATGTTTGAAAAGTCACTCGGATCTATCTTGCAGGTCGATAAGGATGGCAAGAAGGTCTTGGATGAGAACGGGCAACCATTGCTAGAACCAAGTGGTGGCTTCTTGCAAGTTTCAGGTGTGAAGGTTTACTATGATACCAATCTACCATCAGGTAAACGTGTCTTGGCCATCCAGGTCAAAAACCGCACGACTGGTCGTTATGATCTCCTAGACCTCGCAAAAATTTACTACCTTGCAACCAATGATTTCCTAGCTGCGGGTGGCGATGGCTACACGATGTTAGGTGGCGCGCGTGAAGAAGGCCCATCTATGGATGCAGCTTTTGAAGAGTATCTGAAAACCGCTGATTTGACCCAGTATGAAAAGATCAATCCGAACTCACGGACGATTTCTGTGGATTCTAAAAACTTTAGTCTACCAGTAGAAACTCCTCAAACGAATGCAGCTGCTAGCGATGCGACTACGAATGTACCACTTACTTATGAGGTGGCAGGTCAATTTAGCAAGAAGGCAGTTGTCTCAGAAAAAGCTCTTCCAAATACAGGAAGTGAACAATCCATCTTCTTGCTCTTGATGGGAATGGTAGCTGGTCTGGCAGGTATCTTATCGAGCCGAAAACCAAAGCTAAAATAGGTTAAATTTCACATCTAGAAGAGTTTAGGGAAACGTTTTTACGCCTTTTTCCCTTGACTCTTTTTTGGTTTATGATATAATTAACCAGTAAAGAATCGGTGGCTATCTAAGTTTTTTATGGAAAAGATAGATAGGGAAGGAGTAACACATGAGACAGCTTGCACAGGAAATCGATAACTTTTTAAACGAGGTGATCTTGAGATCTGAGAACCAGCATGAAATTCTGATCGGGCATTGTACCAGTGATGTAGCCTTGACCAATACTCAGGAACACATCCTCATGCTCCTGTCAGAAGAATCCTTAACCAACTCGGAGTTGGCTCGTCGTCTCAATGTCAGTCAGGCGGCAGTGACCAAGGCTATCAAGTCTTTGGTCAAAGAGGGTATGTTAGAGACATCCAGAGATCCCAAGGATGCGCGTGTGATCTTTTATAAACTGACAGAGCTAGCTCGACCAGTAGCGGCAGAACACCACCATCATCATGAACACACGCTCTCAGCCTATGAACAAGTAGCAAATCAGTTTACTCCAAATGAACAAGAAGTCATCCAGCGGTTTTTAACTGCTTTAGTAGGAGAAATCAAATAATGCGGTATATTACAGTAGAGGACTTGTCTTTCTATTATGACAAAGAACCTGTCCTCGAGCACATCAACTACAGTGTTGATAGTGGGGAGTTTGTCACCCTGACTGGTGAAAATGGAGCTGCCAAGACGACGCTGATCAAGGCTAGTCTAGGCATCTTGCAGCCAAGACTTGGCAAGGTAACCATCTCAAAGACAAACACTCATGGGAAAAAGCTTAGGATAGCTTATCTTCCCCAGCAGATTGCCAGTTTTAATGCTGGTTTTCCAAGTACAGTTTATGAATTTGTCAAGTCGGGTCGCTATCCGAGAAAGGGCTGGTTCCGTCGTTTGAATGCCCACGATGAGGAGCATATCAAGGCTAGTCTAGGCTCAGTTGGTATGTGGGAACACCGTGATAAACGGATTGGTTCCCTCTCTGGTGGGCAAAAGCAACGGGCGGTTATTGCACGGATGTTTGCTTCTGACCCAGATATCTTTGTCTTGGATGAGCCGACGACAGGGATGGATGCGGGGAGCAAAAATGAATTTTACGAACTCATGCACCACAGTGCCCACCATCATGGCAAGGCCGTTTTGATGATTACGCACGACCCTGAAGAGGTCAAGGACTATGCGGATCGCAATATTCATCTAGTTCGTAACCAAGATTCGCCATGGCGTTGTTTCAACGTTCACGAAAGCGACCAGGAGGTGGAGCATGCTTAGTTTGTTATCCTATGACTTTATGCAGCGAGCCTTTTTGGCTGTCATTGCCATGAGTCTCTTTTCTCCAGTTCTTGGGACCTTCCTTATCTTACGTCGTCAGAGTCTCATGAGCGACACCCTCAGTCACGTTTCTCTATCAGGGGTAGCCTTTGGTCTGGTTTTAGGAATTTCTCCAACGATTTCAACCATTGCTATTGTCTTGATTGCAGCGGTTTTTCTGGAGTATCTCCGTACGGTTTACAAGAACTTTATGGAAATCGGGACTGCCATCCTCATGTCGACAGGGCTTGCAGTCTCCCTTATCGTGATGAGTAAGGGGAAAAGTTCGAGTTCCATGAGTCTGGATCAATACCTCTTTGGTTCGATTGTGACCATTAGCCAGGAGCAGGTGATATTCCTCTTTGCCATTGCTGCGGTCGTTTTGCTCTTGACTTTCTTGTTCTTGCGACCAATGTATATCCTGACTTTTGATGAGGATACGGCCTTTGTGGATGGCTTGCCAGTTCGTACCATGTCCATCCTCTTTAACATGGTGACAGGAGTGGCCATTGCCCTTATGATTCCAGCAGCAGGAGCTCTTTTGGTATCGACCATTATGGTCTTGCCAGCTAGTATTGCCCTTCGTCTGGGGAAAAACTTCAAATCCGTTATGTTACTAGCCAGCGCTATTGGCTTTTTGGGAATGGTGGCAGGACTTTATATTTCCTACTATGCGGAAACACCTGCCAGCGCTAGTATCACCATTATCTTTGTAGCTGTCTTTTTGTTAGTCAGTCTACTGAAACGTTTTATCAAATAGGAGAATGAAATGAAAAAACTGAGCTTACTACTGGCTAGTCTATGTGCCCTGTTTTTAGTGGCTTGTTCCAATCAAAAACAGGCAGATGGGAAATTAAATATCGTGACAACCTTTTACCCTGTCTACGAATTTACCAAGCAAGTCGCGGGAGATACCGCAAATGTAGAACTCCTAATCGGTGCTGGGACAGAACCCCACGACTACGAACCATCCGCCAAGGCAGTTGCCAAAATCCAAGACGCAGATGCCTTTGTCTATGAAAATGAAAACATGGAGACCTGGGTTCCCAAATTGCTAGA
This sequence comes from Streptococcus sp. NPS 308, assembly GCF_002355895.1. Classification (NCBI taxonomy): domain Bacteria; kingdom Bacillati; phylum Bacillota; class Bacilli; order Lactobacillales; family Streptococcaceae; genus Streptococcus; species Streptococcus sp. NPS 308. The sequence continues at coordinate 1,824,550 of NZ_AP017652.1, read as the reverse complement.
ATCCTTGGATAAGAAAAAAGTCAAGACCATCAAGGCGACAGGCAATATGCTGCTCTTACCAGGAGGAGAGGAAGAAGAGGAAGGTCATGATCACGGTGCTGAAGGTCACCATCACGAATATGACCCTCATGTATGGCTCTCACCAGCACGTGCTATCAAGCTGGTAGAGCATATCCGAGATAGTTTGTCAGCAGATTATCCTGATAAAAAAGAGGCTTTTGAAAAGAATGCCGCTGCCTATATTGAAAAGTTACAAGCCTTGGACAAGTCCTATACAGATGGCTTGTCTCAAGCTAAACAAAAAAGTTTCGTGACCCAGCATGCAGCCTTCCGATACTTGGCTTTGGACTACGGTCTCAAGCAAGTATCAATCTCAGGTCTCTCACCAGATGCAGAACCATCAGCAGCGCGTTTGGCGGAATTGACAGAGTATATCAAGAAAAACAAGATTTCCTATATCTACTTTGAAGAGAATGCCTCTCAAGCCCTTGCCAATACCCTTTCCAAAGAAACGGGTGTCAAACTAGATGTGCTCAATCCGCTAGAAAGTCTGACAGAAGAAGCAACCAAGGCTGGTGAGGACTATATCTCTATCATGGAGAAAAACCTCAAGGCTCTCAAGCAGACAACAGATCAAGAAGGACCGGAAATTGAGCCAGAGAAGGAAGAAAACACCAAGACAGTTCACAACGGTTACTTTGAGGACGCAGATGTCAAGGACCGCGCCTTGAGTGACTATGCAGGAAACTGGCAATCAGTTTATCCTTTCCTTGAGGATGGAACTTTTGACCAAGTCTTTGACTACAAGGCTAAGTTGACTGGCAAGATGACCAAAGATGAGTACAAGGCCTACTATCAAAAAGGCTATCAGACAGATGTGACTAAGATTAATATCACGGACAATACCATGGAGTTTGTTCAAGGTGGACAAAGTAAGAAATTTACGTATAAGTATGTCGGCAAGAAAATCTTGACCTATAAAAAAGGCAATCGTGGGGTGCGCTTCCTCTTTGAAGCGACCGATGTAGATGCTGGACAATTCAAGTATGTTCAGTTTAGCGACCACAATATCGCCCCAGTCAAGGCAGAACATTTCCATATCTTCTTTGGGGGCACCAGTCAAGAAGCTCTCTTTGAGGAGATGGATAACTGGCCAACCTACTATCCAGATAAGCTATCTGGTCAAGAAATCGCCCAAGAAATGTTGGCGCATTGATGTAAGAAAAAATCCCGCAAATCTGCGGGATTTTTTGGTAGAAACTTTATCTGGTTAGGTTGCGAGACGGTAAACCGCCTCTGCGTAGATGTCCATAGCGCGATAAAGATCGTCTAGGACAGCTGCTTCATTTGCCTGATGTTCAGTTTGTTGTGCTCCTGGAAAAAGAGCGCCAAAGGCTACACAGTTTGGCATGGTGCGGGCAAAGGTAGCACCACCTGATGAGAGAGGAGGAGTTTTATCTCCGGTTTTTTCTAGGTAGACTTGCATAAGGGTAGTAACAAGTTGGCTATCTCTTGCGACATAGAGGGGTGCTAGATAGTCAAATTCTTGGTAGTCAAGTTGGTAGTCTTTGGCGCACTGAGTGAGCTGTGCCACCAGTTTCTCCTTATCTGCTAGCACAGGTATGCGTATATCGATCCGAATCTCGGAGCTATCGGGATTGATAGTCAAGCCCGCAACATTAAAGGAAAGGGAACCGGACGGTTCATCAGCGACCTCCCCAAATATTTTCAGCCCTTTGCCGTCCTGCCCGGCTTTGTCGCTTAGAAAATGGAGAGTAGGATGTGAGTGAAGGTTTGCGAGTACACTGGCTAGTCGAATGACGGCATTTATACCCTGACTAGCGTCTTTGGCATGTTTGGGCAAACCGATAACAGTCACTGTTTGGTCTGCAGTTTGGTAATCATAACCAGCTTCTGTTAAACCTCTACAAACCGCTTCATAAAGAGGACCTTGGTAACTTGCCTTGTCTGGTACGACATTAAAGGCACCTCCGATATCGAGCTTGAGTTGATCAGAGCCGGGGCCATGAAGCTTGACTTGAAGGAGCCCCTTTTCAGCGTATGTCAAAGGAAATGACGAATCAGGGGCGAATCCCATACTGGCTGTTTCTTCGAGGGCATTGTAGCGTGCCATACATCTCCAAAGGGTTTCTTCATCCGTACCAAAGATAAAACGCACGCGCTTCTTAAATTGGATGCCTTGGTCAAGCAAGCTTTTCACTGCGTAGAGAGCTGACAGTGAAGGACCTTTATCGTCCTGTGCCCCTCTTCCGTAGAGGATTCCTTCTTTAATGCTTGCTTCAAATGGTGGCGTCTGCCAATCTGATAGATCTCCTGCAGGTACAACATCCAAGTGACAGAGGATGGCAAGGAGCTCTCCCTCGCCAACCTCGGCATAGCCATAATAGCCCTTGGGATCAATATAGGTTCGAAAGCCAAGTTCATGGCAGATTTCCAGCGTCTTTTCTAGGACGTCTTGAATAGCTTGTCCAAAAGGTGTCCCCTGCTCCCCTTCGTGAAGAACAGATGGATAAGAAATCAAGATTTGTAGGCTCTTTACAAAGCTTTGTTTAATAGAATCAGTGATGTAGACGGTCATTCGTTTTACCTCGCACTATTTTATAGGAATGGCAGGAAGGTGCCTAGGATAAGTAGAAGCATGCTCACAATCACGATAGTGATAATGAGTTTCGCAACAAATTTCCACCAAGTTCCTAAGCTGATACGACCGAGTGCGAGAGCTCCCATTACAATACCAGAAGTAGGAGTGATGAGGTTAAGTACACCAGATGCAGATTGGTAGGCAGTGATGATGAGGCTTGCCTTAACATTGACAAACTCACCGAGTGGTGCCATGATACCCATTGTAGCACTAGCTAAACCTGATGAAGATGGGATAAGGAAGGACATAGGGAGGTAGAAGAGGTAGGTCAAGACGATAAAGACTTGAGGTGAGAGACCTTGAAGGCCGACTTCGCCCCAGTGAAGGATTGTCGCAGTGATCATACCGTCATTCATGATAACTTGGATACCACGAGCTACCGCACAAATCAAAGCTACTGTGAGAAGATCTGCTGCACCATTCATAAAGGTAGAGATGATTTTACTTTCCTTGAGGCCGTATACGATACCGATGAGGATCCCCATGACGGCAAAGAGCATAGCCCCTTCAGGGAAGTACCAACTACCAAAAGGTTGAGCAGATGAACCGATCACTCCACCGACAACAGGAAGACCAATCAACCAGTTCTTCAGATCTTCAAACAAGGTGATATGCAAGTCTACCCAAGGGATAAAGCTGGCGATCATGATGATAAAGGTCAAGATGAACAAGGCAAGTACATGTTTTTGTTTCTTGCTCAAGACAGATGGAGCATCATCATTGTCAGTGACTTTGAAATGTTTGAGGTCTTCTTCTCTTTGAGAATAAACGAGTGATTTTGTAGGATCTTTTTGAATTTTTTCTGCATAGCGGTAAACGAAGTAGGTACTCATACCCGTCATCACAATCCAGAAAATAATCCGGAGAATGACACCGTCCATAGATGATACACCTGCCGTATCAGAAGCGATAACAGTTGCGAATGGATTGAGTGTAGAGGCGAGACAGCCAACTTGAGAACCGAGTAGGATAATGGCAACAGCAGTAATGCTATCGAAACCAACAGCCATCATCACAGGGACGAGGAGTGGGTAAAATGCCATGGTTTCTTCACCCATACCATAAGTTGTTCCTCCTAGTGCAAAGAGGGGCATGAGGATGAGAATCAGCATTTTTTCGCGTCCCTTGTATTTCTTAACAATAGAGGCGATACCAACATCTAGTGTGCCAGTTGCATTGACAACGCCAAGGAATCCCCCAACCATGAGGATAAAGAAGGCAACGTCAATAGCGGCTTTTGTAGGTTCGTGACCGAGCATAGCCCGAATCGGAGCCATTAAAACATCGTAAATCCCTTGGGGATTAGAGGTAACGGTTTGATAGGTACCTGCAATGAGGTTACCTGCTTCGTCTGTATCATACTTACCTGCTGGGATGATCCAAGTCAAGATTGCCATAATAGCAATGATAATGATCAAAACAGTGTAAGATGACGGCATTTGGAACCTTTTTTTTGTATTTTCACTCATTTGTTTTTCCTCCTAAACTATGTCACAAAGTATAAAACGAATGATGTTGGTCTGCCTGTGTACTCCTAATCAAGCTTGTTTAAAAATTGACTAGTCTTTCACAATAATTGTTCCACTTTCGGATTCAATCAGGGCACCGAGATTGCTGAGTGAGGTGATAACAGCCTTACCAGCAGGGTGGTGGGTGACAAAGTCAATGGCAGCTTCGACCTTGGGTAGCATGCTACCTGGAGCAAATTGTCCTTGTTTGATGTATTCTTGAAGTTGACTAACGGTAACGCGTTCCAGCCTTTCTTGATTTGGTTTATTGTAGTTGATGTAGACGTAGTCTACGCCAGTGAGCACGATAAAAACATCTGCCTCAACCAATTCTGCCAGCAGTTGAGAAGCAAAGTCTTTGTCTATAACGGCTTCAACACCGTCCAAGTAACCGTTTTCATTTTCAATGACAGGAATGCCTCCACCGCCAGCAGCGATGACGATTTGTCCGTCATTGAGTAAAGTACGGATGCTATTGATTTCTTTGATGCCAATTGGTTTAGGTGAAGCGACTACCTTACGCCATCCCCGACCAGCATCTTCCTTAAAGGTAGCACCTGTCTTTTCACTTTCTGCTTTTGCTTCTTCTTCGCTATAGAAAGGACCGATTGGTTTGCTTGGATCAGCGAATGCTGGGTCGTCCTTGTCGACGATGACTTGAGTGACTACAGAGGCGACGTTCTTTTCGATGTTAGCGTCTACTAGGGCATTTTCCAAGGCGTTTTGGAGCCAAAAACCGATACTGCCCTCGGTCATAGCGACTAGAGAATCCAGTGGAAAGGCAGGATTTTTTTCAGAATTAGCCTTCAAGTGTTGGAGCAGGAGATTTCCAACCTGAGGGCCGTTGCCATGGGTGATGATGAGTTCATCCCCGTTTTGAATCAGTTTGACCAGATAACGAGCTGTTTCTACCAGAGCAGCTTCCTGAGCCTGGGCAGAGGGATCTGTGGAGAGGATGGCATTTCCGCCTAAGGCGACGACGATTTTCCGATGAGACATGATCTCTCCTTTCACTAAGATACAAACCTATCAGACCTCAAAGAAAAGATTGAAAGCAAGACCAAGGTTGGATGCTTGGAGCAAGCACTATTCTGATGAGGTGAGAGGTAGATGCATTGAGGTAATCTGGACGAAGGGAGTTCAAAAATGGATAAGAGTGGGTTAAACCACCAAAGGGACTAGACTAGTGATAAAAGGATGATAGGAAGGTTTGTTTAGAGGTGGCAATTGATTAAACGAACTTCTTATTTCTAGAAATATGGATTGTAATGCTTACTAGCCGGAGTCCCTAAGGTGCTTGGTTACTACATATTAGACTTTAGGAATATAGAGATTTCCAAGAGTCGCTGCCATGACAGCTTTGATGGTATGCATCCGATTTTCTGCTTGATCAAAGTGTCGTGCGTATTGACTGCGGAAGACTTCGTCCGTTACTTCCATTTCTTCTACGCCAAATTTTTCAGCTACTTGTTTACCGTAAATGGTATTGGTGTCGTGGAAGGCTGGCAAGCAGTGAAGGAAAATCAACTTGTCGTTTCCAGCTTTCTTCACCAACTCCATGTTGACTTGGTAAGGTTTGAGTAGGGCAACCCGTTCAGCAAATTTGTCTTCTTCGCCCATAGATACCCAAACGTCAGTGTAGAGGACGTCAGCTCCTTTGACAGCCTCATCAGCATCTTCTGTAATCAGGATGTGGGCGCCGCTTTCTTTTGCATATCCTTTTGCCAATTCTACAACAGATTGGTCAGGGAAGAGTTCTTTTGGAGAGAAGACATGTACGTTGACTCCGAGAATCGCTCCCGTCACAAGGAGACTATTGGCAACGTTGTTGCGACCATCTCCACAGTAGACCAAGGTCAATCCTTCTAGATGACCAAAGTTTTCTTGTACTGTAAGGTAGTCGGCCAACATTTGAGTTGGGTGCCATTTGTCAGTCAAACCGTTCCAAACAGGAACGCCAGAATACTGAGCCAGTTCTTCTACCATATCCTGGCTAAAACCACGAAATTCAATTCCGTCAAACATGCGTCCGAGAACTTTAGCGGTATCTTCAGTTGATTCTTTCTTGCCAAGTTGGATATCGTTGGCACCTAGGTATTCAGGATGCGCACCTAGGTCAATGGCTGCTGTTGTAAAAGCAGCCCGGGTTCTAGTAGAAGTCTTTTCAAACAAGAGAGCAATGTTTTTGCCTGCTAGATAGCGGTGTTCGATATTGCGTTTTTTGAGGTCTTTCAAGTGAGCTGAAAGACCGATAAGGTATTCGAGCTCTGCTCGGCTAAAATCTTTTTCTGCTAGAAAACTACGTCCTTGAAATAGGGAATGTGTCATGATAACCTCTTTCTAATACTTCGTCCTAAGGGACTTGGCCAAGTATAATCTGTCTATCTATCAGAAGGGTGAGGAAGTTAAATTTCTTCGCGTTCAAACGGCATAGACATGCAACGAGGTCCACCACGGCCACGTACCAATTCCCTTCCGCGAATCTTAATGAGGCGAAGACCGTATTCTTCCAGTTTCTTATTGGTAACGGTATTGCGTTCATAAACGACTACCACACCTGGTGCGATTGCAAGGGTGTTAGAACCGTCATTCCATTGTTCACGAGCAGCAGCAACGATGTTTCCGTCCCCGCATGGGATGAGGGTTACTTTTTCAACACCGAGGTTTTGGGCAAGGAGTTCTGCAAGATCGCCTTTTTCTTCGACGATTTGCAATTCTTCATTTTCATAGGTCACAGAGAAGACTCGGAGGTTGCCTTGGATTTCTGGGTGGATAGTAAATTTATCGTAGTCCACCATAGTAAAGACAGTATCCAAGTGCATGAACTTACGGCTGTTTGAGAATTCAAAGGCCAATACTTTTTTGAAGCCAACATTTTTTTTGAAGATGTTGACAAGTAGTTTTTCTATAGATGCCGCATCCGTCCGTTGAGAAATTCCTACAGCTAGAACATCTTTAGAGAGAACAAGTTCATCGCCTCCTTCGATGCGTGTCGTTTCTTCACGATTGTAAATCAAATCAAGGCCACCGTAAACGGGGTGGTATTTAAAAATGTATTTACCGTAGAGGGTCTCGCGGTTACGGGTGTCGGCATACATATGGTTGAGCGATACAGCATGTCCGATAGTAGCAAATGGATCGCGAGTGAAGTAGAGGTTGGGCATAGGATCGATAGCAAATGGATAATCTGACTCAACTAAGTCGGTTAATCCTTTTGCTGATTCAGGGATTTCAGGGAGTTCTGTTTTTTGAACCCCAGCCATGGTTTTTTCGATCAATTCGAGATTGTCCTCTATGTCTTGGAGGAGCTTGCGAATTGCAATCTTAGTTTGACGGCCACGGATGTTGGCTTCGTCTAAATATTCCTCGATGAATTGATTTCGGATTTCTGGAGTAGTCAATGATTCAGCAGCCAGTTGCTCTAGGTAAAGGACTTCGACTCCTTCGTCACGAAGTGCCTGAGCAAAAGCGTCGTGCTCACTCTGGGCGTCCGCTAAAAATGGGATGTCATCAAAGAGTAGCCTCTCGAGGTGGTCCGGCATTAAGTTTTCCAACTCTTTGCCCGGACGATGCAACATAACTTTTTTCAGTTTCCCAATTTCTGAGAATACCTGAATTGGATGTGAAGACATGTGGTTTCCTCCTTTAAAATTTTGCTTTGATACCTTTTTGATACCGCTTACATGTTCGTTATAACACAAACAATAATGCTTGTCAAGGACGAAAATATAGAGAAAATTTCGACAAAATATGGTTTTTATAGTGTTTTATGTTAATATGCAGTAGGGGATAGAAAACAAAGATAAAATGGATATACATACAATAAAACGAATAGAAAAATTTTTAAAATTTTATATTAAATTTTATGATTTGAGATGAAAAAATTACTTTCATACATAGAATTAATAAGGGATTCGGCTGAGTTTGTAATTGAAAGAATGATGGTAAATTATATGAAATCTATCTGAAAAGCCTTTCTTACGGAAAGTGTAAAATGTATATTGTACAAATTATAGAATCTTTTCTGAGTATTTAGGAAGACAGCCTTGTCTTATTGACGCTACCTAGATTTTTTGTTATAGTCAACGAGGTAACAACTAGGAAGAATGGTTTATTCACAAGTTGTGGATAAGTCTGGGGAGAGCAGGACATTCAGTTAGTAGCCTAGAGGTATCTTGAGAATAGTATCGGCAACTAGTAACGAGCTAATTTTCTAGTAGAAATCGTATCGCAGTGGAGATTTGAGCAGGCTGCCTGAGGGTGACAGTTTCAAAGTCTAAGAGCTGGAGTTTGGGAAAGCTAGTTTTTAGGCAGGTTTTCTTATCCACAACCTGTGGATAACTTTGGGAATAAGAGAAATAATCAGAGAAAGAGATATGAGATGATGATAAAAATAAAACCGCATGGACCATTACCAAGTCAGGCCCAGCTAGCTTATCTGGGAGATGAACTAGCTGCCTTCATCCATTTTGGCCCCAATACCTTTTATGACCAGGAATGGGGAACAGGCCAGGAGGAGCCTGAACGCTTTAACCCGACCAAGTTGGATGCACGTGAGTGGGTTCGGGTGCTCAAAGAAACAGGTTTTAAAAAACTGATTTTGGTGGTCAAGCACCATGATGGTTTTGTGCTCTACCCGACAGCACATACAGACTATTCGGTCAAGGCTAGTCCTTGGAGGAAAGGAGCGGGGGACTTGCTCCTTGAAGTTTCCCAAGCTGCAACTGAGTTTGACATAGACATGGGAGTTTATTTATCTCCTTGGGATGCCCATAGTCCCCTCTATCATGTGGACCGAGAAGCAGACTACAATGCCTATTATCTGGCACAGCTGGAGGAAATCTTATCAAATTCTAACTATGGAAATGGAGGGAAATTTGCTGAGGTCTGGATGGATGGTGCTCGAGGGGAAGGGGCTCAGCAGGTCAACTATGAGTTTGAGAATTGGTTTGAAACCATTCGTGACTTGCAGGGCGATTGTTTGATTTTCTCAACTGAGGGAACTAGTATTCGCTGGATTGGCAATGAACGGGGCTATGCAGGGGATCCCTTGTGGCAAAAAGTCAAGCCCGATCAGTTGGGGACAGAGGCTGCATTAGATTATTTACAGCACGGTGATCCCTCGGGTACGTTGTTTTCAATCGGTGAGGCGGATGTATCCCTTCGGCCGGGTTGGTTTTACCATGAGGATCAGGATCCCAAGTCTCTTGAGGAATTGGTCGAAATCTACTTTCACTCAGTGGGGCGGGGAACCCCTCTCTTGCTCAATATTCCTCCTAATAAAGATGGTCTCTTTGATGAAAGGGATATCCAGCGATTGTATGAATTTAGGGCCTACCGTGACGAACTCTATAAAGAAGATTTGGCTCTGGGAAGCAAGGTATCTGGTCCTACTCTCTCCGCAGACTTTGCCTGTCATCATCTGACAGATGGACTGGAGACTAGTTCTTGGGCAAGTGATGCAGAACTGCCAATTCAGTTAGAGCTCGATTTAGAGTCACCTAAAACTTTTGATGTAATTGAGTTAAGAGAAGATTTGAAGCTAGGGCAACGAATCGCTGCTTTCCATGTTCAGGTAGAGTTGGATGGTGTCTGGCAGGAGTTTGGATCAGGATTTACAGTAGGCTATAAACGCCTTTTGCGCGGATCCATGGTAGAGGCTCAGAAGATTCGTGTGACCATTACAGAGGCACAGGATTTGCCAGTATTAACTAAGATTTCACTTTATAAAACACCTAGCTTGTCAAAAAAAGAAGCTGTTCAGCAACTGGAGTTTTCAGAAAACAGTCTCGCTGTGACCAAGGGAGAAAATGCCTATTTTACAGTTAAGCGCAGAGAATGTAGTGGTCCTTTAGAAGCTAAGATTTCGATTCAACCAGGGACGGGTGTGCATGGTGTCGCTTATCAGGATGAGATTCAAGTCCTTGCGTTTCAAGCTGGCGAGACTGAAAAAAGGTTGACGCTACCAACCTTGTATTTCGCAGGAGATAAAACCTTAGATTTCTATCTGAATCTAATGGTGGGTGGTCAGCTTGTGGATCAACTTCAAGTCCAAGTTTCATAAAAGAAGAACCTTTGCGCGATGCAAAGGTTCTTTTGGTTATTAGTGATTTGGTAGCCAGCTGAGGGTGAAGGTCAGTTGCTCAGTTTTCAAGAGGTCTTGGTGTTGGATGCTAGATACAGGGGTCTTGTCCAATCGACACTCTTTGACAAAGTTAAAATGGCTGTAGTTTTGTTCAGCATAGATATCCAACCATTTATTTTCTTTAGCCAGGTAGACACGGAGATGATCAAAGAGGGGGATTCCGAGATCGTAGCTTGGTTTTCCTGGACAGGTCGGGTAGAATCCAAGAGCCGACCAGATGTACCAAGCAGAGAGACTGCCATTATCCTCATCGCCAGGATAGGCTTGCCAACTTGGGTGAAAGGCTTTCTGACGTATCGATTTGATGAGAAGAGCAGTGTAGTCAGGGTAGTCACTGTAGCGGAAGAGATAAGGGATGTGGAAACTAGGTTGGTTGGAAATGGCGACTTGTCCAAAAGGAGCAGTAGCCATCTCGCTCATCTCGTGAATCTCATAACCATAGCCAGTCGTTTCAAAGAGAGGAGCATCCTGACAGGCTTTCAAAAGGTAGTGGCTAAAGGTTTCTTTTCCACCCATCAGTTGGATTAAGCCAGGGATGTCGTGTAGAACGCCCAAAGTCGCTTGAATGGCAGAACATTCGGCGTAGTCTCGTCCCCAACTGTAAGGAGAGAAGTCAGGTCGGAAGTTGCCTTGACGATCTCGCGCACGCATATAGCCTGTCTCAGAGTCAAAGAGATGACGGAAATTCTGCGATGCGACCTTATAAGTCTGGGCGATGTCATTCTGACCTTGTTTTTCGGCACAGCTGGCGATGCAAAAATCACTATAGGCGTAGTCTAGGGTGTGGCTGACGCTTTCGTGGTGGTCAGTAGAGAGATAGCCTAACTCTTGGTATTGGGTTAGTCCATGGCGACCATTGATGCCGAGAGGGTCGGACTTGGTGGCTGTCTCCAGCATGGCTTGGAGGAGTTCTTCTTCCAAGTCGGGAGCCATTTCCTTGCAGGCGTTATCTGCGATAATGCCGTCCAATAGAGTACCAGGCATCATACCACGTTCATCTGGAGCCAGCCATTTAGGCAGGAATCCAGTATCACGGTAGCTATTGAGGAAACCTTCTAGAAAGCGGTGATAGTGTTCTGGTATGATAAGGGCAAAGAGGGGAAAGGTGGTGCGGAAGGTATCCCAGAAACCATTGTTGCTAAAGAGGACACCAGGCTTGACAGTACCAGTAGACAAATCCATGTGGATGGCTTGCCCTGACTCGTTCACCTCATAAAATGTCTGTGGGAAGAGGAAGAGTCTGTAGAGGCAGTGGTCAAAAAAGGTTCGGTCGGCTTCCCCTGTCTCCACGATATCAAAACGGTGGAGGAGATTTTCCCAGTCTGCTAGGGCATTTGCTTTACAGTTATCAAAGTCCGTTTGAGGTAGATTAAGCAGCGCTTGAGAAGGAGAAATAAAGGAAGTCGCTAGTTGGATTTCAGCATGGCTATCTGCGAGGTCAATTCGCCAGTCTCCGCTTTCTTGGCTGACAGCAAGAATATCCGTGTTCATTTGTAGGGCGGTGAAGAGTATCAGCGGATTTTTATTGGTCTCTGTTTTGCCTTCTTGTCGTAGGGCCAGAGTCCGCTTATCTACTTGCTCCACTGTTAGGTCATCTGCTGCATGAAGGTAGAGGGCGAGGGCTTTGCCTTGCTTTTGCTCTAGGCGCATAGAAGCGCCATAGCAAGTCGGTGTGAGCTGGGTTTCAATCTGATAGCGCAGAGAAAAGAGTTTCAAATAGTGAGGCTGGAAGCAAGCTTTATCTATATCATAAGAAGACTGGCGGTGAAAGAGACTGTCTCCCCCAAGCTGGCCTGTGACAGGTGTCAGAAGGAGCCATGAGTAGTCCCCAATCCAAGGACTGGGCTGGTGGGTTAAGCGAATTCCCTGAAAGATGGGCAGATGCGGATCGAAAAACCAAGATCCGTCCTGGTCACTAGTCTGGGGCACAAAATAATTCATCCCAAAAGGCACGCCTGTGTATGGTAGGGTATTTCCCCGAGAGAAGGCATGCTTGCTAGCAGTACCAAAGCGGGTATCGATGGTTTCAAGTAGTGGTTTCATGGTATTTCCTTTAGCTGTTTTTCTACATTATATCAGAAAAATGAGACCTTTAGATATGGGGTTCGAAAGTAAGCAATTTTGTAGAAAAATGACTATCATTTGTGTATGTATTTTCTGTCTCAAAAACTATATACTGAACATGAAACTTGTTTGAAAGAGGTAAAATTAAAAATGGTTTATTCTAAAGAAATCGTCAGAGAGTGGCTGGATGAAGTAGCAGAGCGTGCCAAGGACCATCCGGAGTGGGTGGATGTCTTTGAGCGTTGCTATACCGACACCTTGGACAATACGGTTGAGATTCTAGAAGATGGTTCGACCTTTGTATTAACAGGGGATATCCCTGCCATGTGGCTTCGGGATTCGACTGCCCAACTCAGACCCTATCTTCATGTGGCTAAAAGAGATCCTCTCTTGCGTCAGACCATTGCAGGTTTGGTCAAGCGTCAGATGACCTTGGTACTCAAGGATCCTTATGCCAATTCCTTTAACATTGAGGAGAACTGGAAGGGCCACCACGAGACTGACCACACAGATCTTAACGGCTGGATCTGGGAACGCAAGTATGAGGTGGACTCGCTTTGCTATCCTTTGCAGTTGGCTTATCTCCTTTGGAAAGAGACTGGCGAGACCAGTCAGTTTGATGAGACTTTTGTCGCAGCGACCAAGGAAATTCTTCATCTCTGGACCGTTGAGCAAGACCACAAGAACTCTCCTTATCGCTTTGTTCGTGATACTGACCGTAAGGAAGACACTTTGGTAAATGACGGCTTTGGTCCTGACTTTGCCGTGACAGGGATGACCTGGTCAGCCTTCCGTCCAAGTGATGATTGCTGTCAGTATAGCTATTTGATTCCATCCAATATGTTTGCAGTCGTTGTCTTGGGTTATGTCCAAGAAATCTTTGCAGAATTGAATCTAGCTGATAGCCAAAACATCGTGGCAGACGCTAAACGTCTGCAGGCTGAGATTCAAGAAGGGATCGAAAACTATGCCTACACCACCAATAGCAAGGGTGAAAAGATTTACGCCTTTGAAGTGGATGGTCTAGGAAATGCCAGCATCATGGATGATCCAAATGTACCGAGTCTACTGGCTGCTCCCTATCTTGGTTACTGTGATGTGGATGATGAAGTGTATCAAGCAACTCGTCGCACCATTCTGAGCCCTGAAAATCCATACTTCTACCAAGGTGAATATGCTAGTGGACTTGGAAGTTCTCACACCTTCTATCGCTATATCTGGCCGATTGCCCTTTCTATCCAAGGCTTGACAACAAGAGATAAGGCGGAGAAGAAATTCTTGCTCGATCAGCTCGTTGCCTGCGATGGTGGCACAGGTGTCATGCACGAAAGCTTCCACGTAGATGATCCAACGCTCTACTCTCGCGAATGGTTCTCATGGGCCAACATGATGTTCTGTGAGTTAGTCTTGGATTACCTGGGTATCCGTTAATACTCTTCGAAAATCTCTTCAAACCACGTCAGCTTCGCCTTGCCGTAGGTATGGTTACTGACTTCGTCAAGTTCTATCCACAACCTCAAAGCAGTGCTTTGAGCAGCCTGCGGCTAGCTTCCTAGTTTGCTCTTTGATTTTCATTGAGTATAAGGAGCACGCTTTCGCTCAACTGATTCTAGGAAAGAATCACAATTTTACATTTAAAACGTTAAAAATAAAAAATTAATTTAGAATGAGGTTTTACTTCATGGAAAATGTTGTTGTACATATTATCTCACACAGTCACTGGGACCGTGAGTGGTACTTGCCTTTTGAAAGCCACCGTATGCAGTTGGTGGAGTTATTTGACAATCTTTTTGACCTTTTTGAAAATGATCCTGAGTTCAAGAGCTTCCACTTGGATGGTCAAACCATTGTCCTTGATGACTACTTAGAAATTCGTCCTGAAAATCGCGACAAAGTCCAAGGTTATATCGACCAAGGCAAACTCAAAATTGGTCCCTTTTACATCTTGCAGGATGACTACTTGATTTCCAGTGAAGCCAACGTCCGCAATACCTTGATTGGCCAAGCAGAATGTGCAAAATGGGGCAAATCAACCCAGGTTGGTTACTTCCCAGATACCTTTGGAAATATGGGACAAGCTCCTCAAATCCTTCAAAAATCAGGCATTCACGTGGCAGCCTTTGGCCGTGGTGTCAAGCCGATTGGCTTTGACAACCAAGTCCTCGAAGATGAGCAGTTTACTTCCCAGTTTTCAGAAATGTACTGGCAGGGTGCAGACGGAAGTCGTGTTCTCGGTATCCTCTTTGCCAACTGGTACAGTAACGGGAATGAAATCCCAGTTGATAAGGACGAAGCCTTGGCTTTCTGGAAACAAAAACTGTCCGATGTGCGTGACTACGCCTCGACCAACCAATGGTTGATGATGAACGGCTGTGACCATCAGCCTGTACAGAGAAATCTGAGCGAAGCCATTCGTGTGGCAAATGAACTCTTCCCAGATGTGACCTTTGTGCATAGTTCATTTGATGACTACATCCACGCAGTAGAAAGTGCTCTGCCGGAGCAACTATCAACGGTTACAGGCGAGTTGACCAGTCAAGAAACAGACGGTTGGTACACACTTGCCAACACTTCTTCTTCACGGATTTACCTCAAACAAGCCTTCCAAGAAAATAGCAACCTGCTAGAACAAGTAGTGGAACCATTGACTGTCATCACTGGTGGACATAACCACAAGGACCAGTTGACCTATGCTTGGAAAGTCCTTCTACAAAATGCGCCCCATGATAGTATCTGTGGCTGTAGTATTGACGAAGTTCACCGTGAGATGGAAACACGTTTTGCCAAGGTCAACCAAGTCGGAAACTTCGTTAAGAGCAACCTTCTCAACGAGTGGAAGGTTAAAATTGCAACCCACGAAGCTCAAAGCGACCATCTCTTTACCGTCATCAATACAGGCTTGCATGACAAGGTTGACACTGTCAGCACAGTGATTGATGTGGCGATTTGTGATTTCAAGGAATTGCACCCAACAGAAGGCTACAAGAAAATGGCAGCCTTGACCTTGCCAAACTACCGTGTCGAAGACTTGGAAGGCCATGCTGTAGAAGCGAGAATCGAAGATCTGGGAGCTAATTTTGAGTATGATTTGCCAAAAGACAAGTTCCGTCAGGCTCGTATCGCTCGACAAGTGCGCGTGACAGTCCCTGTTCATCTAGCCCCTCTCTCTTGGACAACCTTCCAATTGCTTGAAGGAGAACAAGAACACCGTGACGGTATTTACCAAAATGGAGTGATTAATACGCCATTTGTAACGGTCAGTGTGGATGAAAACATCACGGTCTACGACAAGACAACTCATGAAGCTTATGAAGATGTTATTCGCTTTGAAGATCGTGGTGACATTGGAAATGAGTACATCTATTTCCAACCAAAAGGAACAGAGCCTATCTACGCAGAACTCAAAGGCTGTGAAGTTTTGGAAAATACAGCTCGTTTTGCCAAGATCTTGCTCAAACATGAATTGACAATTCCAGTAAGTGCAGACGAAAAACTGGATGCAGAACAAAGAGGCATCATCGAGTTTATGACGCGTGAAGCTGGGCGCTCAGAAGAATTGGCAAGCATTCTTCTTGAAACAGAGATGACCGTCTTTGTTGATAATCCACAAATACGCTTCAAGACTCGCTTTACTAACACAGCCAAGGACCACCGTATCCGTCTCTTGGTCAAGGCTCATAACACACGTCCAAGCAATGACTCTGAAAGCATCTATGAGGTGGTGACACGACCAAATAAACCAGCTGCTTCTTGGGAAAATCCTGAAAATCCACAACACCAACAAGCCTTTGTCAGCCTTTATGATGATGAAAAAGGAGTGACGGTGGCCAATAAAGGATTGCACGAGTATGAAATCCTTGGAGACGATACCATTGCAGTGACCATCCTTCGTGCTTCAGGCGAGCTAGGTGACTGGGGTTACTTCCCAACGCCAGAGGCTCAGTGCTTGCGTGAGTTTGAAGTCGAGTTTGCTCTTGAATGCCACCAAGCGCAAGAACGCTTCTCAGCTTTCCGTCGTGCCAAAGCCTTCCAAACACCATTCACTAGCCTTCAGGTTGCTAAACAAGAAGGAAGTGTTGCTGCGACTGGTAGCCTCTTGAGTCATGCGGCACTCAGCTTACCACAAGTTTGCCCAACAGCCTTTAAAGTGGCGGAAAATGAAGAAGGATATGTCCTCCGTTACTACAATATGAGCCAAGAAAATGTGCGCATATCTGAACACCAACAAACCATTCTGGACTTACTTGAACGACCATATCCAGTTCATTCAGGACTATTGGCTCCACAAGAAATTCGTACAGAATTGATTAAAAAAGAAGACATTTAACAGTTTTAAAGTGTTTGATAACGAATACTATGAGATAGAAAGGAGGGGCGAAAGAGTAAGGATTAACTACTGATTCGTCCCTTTTTTGGTGAAAATATGACCATTGCAACCATTGATATCGGAGGGACTGGGATTAAGTTTGCCAGTCTGACTCCTGATGGAAAAATACTAGATAAGACAAGTACACCGACACCAGAAACCCTAGAAGATTTACTGGCATGGCTAGACAAATGCTTGGCAGAGAAAGATTATAAGGGCATTGCCATGAGCGTTCCAGGCGCGGTCAATCAAGAAACAGGTGTAATTGAGGGAATCAGTGCCGTACCTTATATTCACGGTTTTTCTTGGTATGAGGCCCTTGCTCATCATCAGCTACCTGTCCATCTAGAAAATGATGCCAACTGTGTTGGACTTAGTGAACTGCTAGCTCATCCAGAGATTGAAAATGCAGCCTGTGTCGTGATTGGGACAGGAATCGGCGGAGCTATGATTATCAATGGCAAACTTCACCGAGGTCGCCACGGCTTAGGTGGTGAGTTTGGCTATATGACAATCATTGCACCAGCAGAAAAGCTCAACAACTGGTCGCAACTAGCATCTACAGGAAACATGGTCCGCTACGTAATTGAAAAGTCAGGTCAGACTGACTGGGACG
Source organism: Streptococcus sp. NPS 308 (assembly GCF_002355895.1). Classification (NCBI taxonomy): domain Bacteria; kingdom Bacillati; phylum Bacillota; class Bacilli; order Lactobacillales; family Streptococcaceae; genus Streptococcus; species Streptococcus sp. NPS 308. Next base: position 1,807,189 of record NZ_AP017652.1, on the reverse strand, counting down.
GTCGCAAGATTTACCAAGAAGCTGCAGCAGGCAATGCCCTTTGTCAAGAAGCCATTGAGCGCATGAACCGTAATCTGGCTCAAGGCTTGCTCAATATCCAGTATCTGATCGATCCAGATGTCATTAGTCTGGGAGGCTCTATCAGTCAAAATCCAGATTTTATCCAAGGTGTCAAAAAAGCTGTCGATGAATTTGTCGAAACCTACGAAGAATACACAGTCGCACCAGTTATCCAAGCTTGCACCTATCATGCAGATGCCAATCTCTATGGTGCCCTTGTCAACTGGTTGCAGGAGGAAAACCAATGGTAATTTTTACAGGACTTAGTCCCAAACAAGAGCAAGCATTAGAGTTGCTTAAAAAGCATATTTCGCTAGCAGATGTAGAGGTAGCAGTCGCTCAGTATGACCAAGCCTCTATCTCTATCAAGGGTGAGGATGGCCACTATCAACTGACTTATCGCAAACCTCACCAACTTTACCGCGCCTTGTCCTTATTGGCAACAGCTCTAGTAGAAGGTGATAAGGTAGAGATTGAAGAACAAGCTGCTTACGAAGATTTGGCTTACATGGCAGACTGTTCCCGAAATGCAGTGCTAAATGTAGCTTCAGCTAAGCAGATGATTGAGGTTTTGGCTCTCATGGGCTACTCAACCTTTGAGCTTTACATGGAAGACACCTACCAGATTGAGGGGCAACCATACTTTGGTTACTTCCGTGGAGCCTATTCAACAGAGGAGTTGCAGGAAATCGAAGCCCATGCCCAGCAGTTTGATATGACCTTTGTGCCTTGCATCCAGACCTTGGCTCATTTGTCGGCCTTCGTTAAATGGGGTGTCAAAGAAGTGCAAGAACTCCGTGATGTAGAGGACATTCTCCTTATCGGTGAAGAAAAGGTTTATGATTTGATTGACGGGATGTTTGCCACTCTGTCTAAACTGCAGACACGCAAGGTCAATATCGGGATGGACGAAGCTCACTTGGTTGGTTTGGGACGCTACCTCATTTTGAACGGTGTTGTGGACCGTAGTCTCCTCATGTGTCAACACTTGGAGCGCGTGCTGGATATTGCTGACAAATATGGTTTCCACTGCCAGATGTGGAGTGACATGTTCTTCAAACTCATGTCAGCAGATGGCCAGTATGACCGCGATGTGGAAATTCCTGAGGAAACTCGTGTCTACCTAGACCGTCTCAAAGATCGTGTAACCTTGGTTTATTGGGATTATTACCAGGACAGCGAAGAAAAGTACAATCGTAATTTCCGCAATCACCACAAGATTAGCCAAGATATCGCCTTTGCAGGTGGTGCTTGGAAGTGGATTGGTTTTACCCCACACAACCATTTCAGCCGTCTAGTGGCTATCGAGGCCAATAAAGCCTGTCGTGCTAATCAGATCAAAGAAGTTATCGTGACAGGTTGGGGGGACAATGGTGGGGAAACAGCCCAGTTTTCTATTCTCCCAAGCTTGCAAATCTGGGCAGAACTCAGCTACCGCAATGACCTAGACCGTTTGTCTGCACACTTCAAGACCAATACGGGTCTATCAGTTGAGGATTTCATGCAGATTGACCTAGCCAACCTCTTGCCAGATCTACCAGGCAATCTCAGTGGGATCAATCCTAACCGCTATGTCCTTTATCAGGATGTTCTCTGTCCGATTCTTGATCGACACACGACACCTGAACAGGACAAACCGCACTTCGCTCAGGCCGCTGAGACCCTTGATGCTATCAAAGACAAAGCAGGCATCTACGCCTATCTCTTTGAAACTCAGGCTCAGTTGAATGCTATTTTAAGTAGCAAGGTTGATGTAGGACGACGCATTCGTGAAACTTATAAAGTCGGTGACAAAGTCAGCTTGCAGCAAATCGCCAGAGAAGAATTACCAAAACTCAGAAGTGAGATTGAAACCTTCCACAAACTCTTTAGTCAACAATGGCTGAAAGAAAACAAGGTCTTTGGTTTGGATACGGTTGATATCCGTATGGGCGGACTCTTACAAAGAATCAAGCGAGCAGAGAGTCGCATCGAGGCTTATCTGGCAGGTCAGATTGACCGTATCGAAGAATTAGAAGTTGAAATCCTTCCATTTAATGATTTTTATGGAGACAAGGACTTTGCAGCCACAACAGCCAACCAGTGGCACACCATTGCGACCGCATCGACGATTTATACGACTTAATACTCTTCGAAAATCTCTTCAAACCACGTCAGCTTCGCCTTGCCGTATAGATGTTACTGACTTCGTCAGTTTTATCTGCAACCTCAAAGCAGTGCTTTGAGCAGCCTGTGGCTAGCTTCCTAGTTTGCTCTTTGATTTTCATTGAGTATAAAAACAAGAACAGTGTCCCTTGTTCAGAGTGTTTCTCGTGAAACCTATTTCTTATAAAAAACTTCTCCACATAAAATAATTTGTGGAGTTTTTTCTATAATTAGTAGTTTAAACTATTCTTAAAATAAGAGTATACTAATTATGTAATCGTTATCAAACCTAAAAATTCGATGAAATCAGTTTTTAGGAATAAAATGGGAGGAAATTATGAAAAAGTTTTCAAAGACCTTGAGAGATAACTGGATTTTTCTCTTGATGGTTTTACCAGGGGCACTTTGGTTGATTCTATTCTTCTATATCCCAGTATTTGGAAATGTGGTCGCCTTTAAAGATTACCATATGAGTGGTGAAGGATTTATCCACAGTATTATGAATAGTAAGTGGGTCGGCCTCGATAACTTTAAGTTCTTGTTTAGTTCTAAAGATGCCTTTATCATTACTCGAAATACCGTCCTTTACAACCTTGGATTCATCTTTATTGGTTTGATTGTGTCGGTTGGAATTGCCATCATCCTCAGTGAGCTTCGTTCTAAGAGAATGGTTAAAATTTTTCAAACGTCTATGTTGTTCCCGTACTTCTTGTCATGGGTTATCATCAGTTTCTTTACAGATGCATTCCTCAACATTGACAAGGGTGTGATCAACCACTTCCTTTCTTCCATCGGATTGAAGGAAATTAACTTCTACGCTGACTTAGGTATTTGGCCATATCTTCTCCTTTTCTTAGGTATCTGGAAAGGATTCGGATATAGCAGTGTCATGTACTATGCGACTATCATGGGAATTGACCCTACCTACTACGAAGCAGCAACAGTGGACGGGGCTAGCAAGTGGCAACGGATTCGCAATGTAACGATTCCACAGTTGACACCGCTGATAACTGTTTTGACCATCCTTGCAGTCGGAAACATCTTCCGTGCAGACTTCGGTCTTTTCTACCAAATCCCTCACAATGCTGGTCAGCTCTACAATGTAACCAACGTACTAGACGTCTATGTCTATAATGGTTTGACTCAGACAGCGGATATTGGTATGGCGTCAGCAGCTGGTCTTTATCAGTCAGTTGTTGGTTTGATTCTCGTTATCTTATCAAATATACTTGCAAGACGAGTAGATCCAAATTCAGCACTATTCTAGAAAGGAGGAAAGCATGGCAGAAAAAATTAAAAAAGCAAAAATTGATAATGTCGGCATTCACTCCTTTAGTAAGAAGGCAGATATCTTCTTCAGTATTATTTCTGGATTGATTGCTCTCTCTTGTATCTTGCCCTTTATCTTTGTCATCATGATTTCCATCACAGATGAAAAGAGCATCCTTCAACATGGATATAGCTTTTTCCCATCACAGTTTGGATTAGATGGCTTCGAGTTTTTGGCTCAGTTTAAAGATAAGATATTACAAGCGCTCTTTATCTCAGTATTTGTAACAGTAGTCGGAACCTTGACAAACGTCTTTATCACAACAACTTATGCCTACGCCATTTCACGGACAACCTTTAAGTACCGCAGATTCTTTACAGTTTTCGTCCTACTTAGTATGTTGTTCAACGCCGGTTTGGTTCCAGGCTATATCGTGGTAACTCGTTTGCTTCAACTAGGTGATACAGTTTGGGCCTTGATTGTTCCAATGCTTCTCTCACCATTTAACATCATCTTGATGCGTTCCTTCTTCAAGAAGACCATTCCAGAAGCCATTCTGGAGTCCGCTCGTATCGATGGTGCTAGTGAAGCCCGGATCTTCTTCCAAATCTGTTTGCCATTGTCATTACCAGGTATCGCAACCATCACGCTTTTGACAGCTCTTGGTTTCTGGAATGACTGGTTCAACGCCCTTCTTTACATCAAGAGTGACAACTTGTATCCATTGCAGTATTTGCTCATGCAAATCCAACAAAATATGGACTACATCGCCAAAGCAGTCGGCCTTTCTGGTCAATTGGGAGTCGTTCTTCCAAAGGAAACAGGACGTATGGCCATGGTTGTCGTTGCAACCCTTCCGATTGCCATTCTGTATCCATTCTTCCAACGCTACTTTGTAAAAGGTTTGACCATCGGTGGTGTGAAAGAATAGGACTTACTGAGAAACATCGTTTCTCCCTTTCCAACTTCATCTTAGTGACTGAAGTTAAAATCATTAAATCGTTTATAAGTTTAAAAATAAAAAAAGGAGTTTTTATCATGAAAAACTGGAAAAAATATGCTTTTGCATCTGCTAGCGTAGTAGCTTTGGCTGCAAGTCTTGCTGCTTGTGGAAACCTTTCAGGTAACAACAAAAAAGCTGCTGACTCAGGATCAGGAGAAAAACCTGTTATTAAAATGTACCAAATCGGTGACAAGCCAGATAACTTGGATGAATTGCTAGAAAATGCAAACAAAATCATCGAAGAAAAAGTTGGTGCTAAATTGGATATCCAATACCTTGGATGGGGTGACTACGGTAAGAAAATGTCAGTTATCACATCATCAGGTGAAAACTACGATATCGCTTTCGCAGATAACTACATCGTAAACGCGCAAAAAGGTGCTTATGCTGACTTGACAGAATTGTACAAGAAAGAAGGAGCAGAGCTTTATAAAGCACTTGACCCAGCTTACATCAAAGGTAACACTGTAAACGGTAAGATCTACGCTGTTCCAGTTGCGGCTAACGTTGCATCTTCACAAAACTTTGCCTTCAACGGAACTCTTCTTGCTAAATACGGTATCGACATTTCAGGTGTAAATTCATACGAAACACTTGAACCAGTCTTGAAACAAATCAAAGAAAAAGCTCCAGATGTAGTACCATTTGCAGTTACTAAGAACTTCATCCCTTCTGAAAACTTTGACTACCCAGTAGCAAACGGACTTCCATTCGTTATCGACCTTGAAGGGGATACTACTAAGATCGTAAACCGTTACGACGTTCCTCGTTTCAAAGAACACTTGAAGACTCTTCACAAATTCTACGAAGCAGGATACATTCCAAAAGACGTAGCAACAAGCGACACTTCATTTGACCTTCAACAAGACACTTGGTTCGTTCGTGAAGAAACAGTAGGACCAGCTGACTACGGTAACAGCTTGCTCTCACGTGTTGCTAACAAAGACATCCAAATCAAACCATTCACTAACTTCATCAAGAAAAACCAAACAACTCAAGTTGCTAACTTTGTTATCTCAAACAACTCTAAGAACAAAGAAAAATCAATGGAAGTGTTGAACCTCTTGAACACTAACCCTGAACTCTTGAATGGACTTGTTTACGGTCCAGAAGGCAAGAACTGGGAGAAAATTCCAGGTAAAGAAAACCGTGTACGTGTCCTTGAAGGATACAAAGGAAACACTCACATGGGTGGATGGAACACTGGTAACAACTGGATCCTTTACATCAACGAAAACGTTACAGACCAACAAATCGAAGATTCTAAGAAACAATTGGCAGAAGCTAAAGAATCTCCAGCGCTTGGATTCATCTTTAACACTGATAGCGTAAAATCTGAAATCTCTGCAATCACTAACACAATGCAACAATTCGATACAGCTATCAACACTGGTACTGTAGACCCTGATAAAGCTATTCCAGAATTGATGGAAAAACTGAAATCTGAAGGTGCATACCAAAAAGTATTGGATGAAATGCAAAAACAATACGACGAATTCTTGAAAAGCAAAAAATCATAAGACAAACTGATTTCGTGTATTCATTCCTAAAAAATGTTATCACTACCTCCTCTGGGACTCCCGGGGGAGGTAGTGGTTTTTTTATTAGAGTAGCTAAAAGTAAAAAAATCTTGTTAAAAACTTTGTGAAATACCAGTATAAAATATAGATATCGATTAATTGGACTAATACCTCTATTAGTTTAATTAAGTAGATTTTTAGAATGAACTAGCTTATAATAAGAGTACGATGAAAGCGCTTAACATTGTGAAATTTAACTGGATTTTGATTTAAGAAGTGGACAGGATTTCTTCTTAAATGTTTCATTTATGTCTGATTTCAGCTTGTTCATATTTTGTAAATTATGAAAGATTCAAGTGAAACACAGCAAGTGAAAATCCGATAAAAAGTTGTTTGCTATCCCTTTTGGGAACAAGAAATATTACATGAGGTTATTCATATGAAAAAAACACCCAATCGATGGTTAATTTTGGCTGCGGCCATTTTAACGAATCTCTCTCTAGGTGCAGGATATGCCTGGTCGGTCTTTCAGAAGGCACTCCTAGAAACCAATGCTAGTCAAGGATGGGTTCAAGCTCAGACTTCCTTAGCCTTTAGCATTTCTTTTGCTATGGTACCTGTTGGAATGATTCTTTTCGGTCCCAAAGTAGATTCGGTTGGACCTAAAAAGTTTGTCTTTCTAGGTGGTATTCTCTTTGGTACAGGGATGTTTGCGACTGGTTTTGCCAACTCACTACCCGTGCTTTATCTAACGTACGGTGTCATCCTAGGACTTGGTATCGGCTCTGCTTATGGGGCATCTACGTCCGTTGCGACAAAGTGGTTCCCAGACAAAAAAGGCCTAGCTGGTGGATTGACAGCGGCAGGATTTGGCTTGGGTCCACTAATTATCGGACCGGTTGCAAAATCTTTGATTGCTTCTATGGGGATTTACTCTACCTTTAAGGTATTAGGTATTGTCCTTTTACTAGTGATCTGTACATCTTCCCTAGTTATGGCCAAAGCTCCTACTGTTGCTCCAACGGCTGGGAATGCTCAACCAGAAGGAAAAACTTATAAAGAAATGCTCCGTGATGGAAATTACTGGCTTCTATGGTTGATCTATGTTCTTGGTGCTACAGGCGGAATGATGATTATCGGAACTGCAGCAGCAATCTCAGACCAATACCAACTTGTTGGAGAAGCGACCCTCTTTGTTATGCTGGTATCCATTGCAAATACATTTGGTCGTATCTTCTGGGGTACGGTTTCTGATAAGATTGGCCGCTATCCTACCGTTATTGCCATGTTTGGAGCGGTCGCTACTGGTTTGTTGCTCACAGCCTTATTCAAAGGTCCTGGAAGCATCTTGGCCATCCTTGGAATCATGATGGTTGCCTTGTCATTTGGTGGCTTCCTCGGTTCCTTCCCAGGAATTACTGCTGAAAACTGGGGCGTGACCTACGTAGGGACAAACTATGGATGGATGTTTACTGCTTATGGTGTAGCTGCTATTGCTGGTCCTCAGTTAGGGGCACGTCTTGCACAGGCAAACCAAGGAGATTATACAATGGCCTTCTTTATCGTTATCGGTATGGCTATCATTGGTATTCTACTCCAACTCTTCTATATGGCTAAAGCTAAAAAGGTTTAAAAAAGAATCCTTGGGAAATCCAAGGATTTTTTAAATTGGAATAGACATTCGTTGGAATTAGCTCCTTTTTAATTTCCGGTCAAATAAATTGCATTCGTTTTCTCAAGTGGGTATACTAGAATAGTTGAATGAAAAATTCTGAAAATTTAAGAATAGAAAAGAGAACAAATCTTATGGCAAAAGATATTCGTGTCTTACTTTACTACCTCTATACTCCAATTGAAAATGCAGAGCAATTTGCGGCAGATCACTTGGCTTTCTGTAAATCAATCGGCCTTAAAGGTCGTATCTTAGTCGCTGACGAGGGAATCAACGGAACCGTTTCAGGTGACTATGAAACAACTCAAAAATACATGGACTATGTTCACAGCCTCCCAGGAATGGAAGACCTCTGGTTCAAGATTGACGAAGAAAATGAACAAGCCTTCAAGAAGATGTTTGTTCGCTACAAGAAAGAAATTGTCCACCTTGGTTTGGAAGATAATGACTTTGACAACGACATCAACCCACTTGAAACAACGGGTGCTTACTTGTCTCCAAAAGAGTTCAAAGAAGCCCTTCTTGACGAAGATACCGTTGTCCTTGACACACGTAACGATTATGAGTACGACCTAGGACATTTCCGTGGGGCTATCCGCCCAGACATCCGCAACTTCCGTGAGTTGCCACAATGGGTCCGTGACAACAAGGAAAAATTCATGGACAAGCGTGTCGTGGTTTACTGTACAGGTGGCGTTCGCTGTGAGAAATTCTCAGGCTGGATGGTCCGTGAAGGCTACAAAGATGTCGGTCAATTGCACGGAGGAATCGCAACTTACGGTAAAGACCCAGAAGTCCAAGGTGAACTTTGGGATGGGAAAATGTACGTCTTTGACGAGCGTATCGCCGTTGATGTTAACCATGTTAACCCAACCATCGTAGGGAAAGACTGGTTTGATGGAACACCATGTGAACGTTATGTCAACTGTGGAAATCCCTTCTGTAACCGTCGTATCCTAACATCAGAAGAAAATGAAGACAAGTACCTTCGTGGATGCTCACACGAGTGTCGTGTTCACCCACGCAACCGCTATGTTTCAGAAAATGAATTGACACAAGCAGAAGTGGTGGAGCGCTTAGCTGCTATCGGTGAAAGCTTGGAAACGTTGGTAGTTCAGTAATAAGGAGAGATCCTAATGGAAAAATTTTGCGTTTATGGTAAATTAATTGCCAAAGAAGGGAAGGCGCAGGAACTTGCTGCTTATATGCAAGAAGTTGTCAAAGAAATGCAAAATCTTGATACTTGTTTCTGCTATATCTTAGGAGAGAAAGCAGATGAACCCAACAGCATCTATATTTACGAAGTTTGGGAGAGCGAGCAAGCTCACAATGACAGTCTGACCTTGGAAGTTTTTCAAAATCTCATTGCAAAAGCTAGACCCATTATTGCAGGCATAGAAAATTTGCATAAGCTGACTATTTTTGATGGTAAGGCAAGTTTCTAAATTCCTAAGAAAAACTAAAAACTTTAGGCGATTCAAACGTCTAAAGTTTTTTTCATCATTTATCTACAGGTAAAAGGTTTGTTGGACAGAGATTTGGGAAAGCAGACTATTTCCTCATGTTCTTGGGGCATCTCGCGGAGTATCACTTGATTTCTGATTTTCTTTCTTCGGTTTTGATTTTTTGTCCTTTCTTTTTGATGTGATATAATGAGCTTAAATAAATGGGAAAGGAGCAGGTCTATGTCTAAAGCTATCATGGAAGAAGTGGCAGCCTATCTGCGTCAGCATGCAGATGAAGAGCTGAGTCTGACCGATTTGGCTGAGCATTTCCATTATAGTCCTTTCCATCTATCCAGAACTTTCAAGAAAAAGATGGGATTTTCTATCAAGCAATATGTGGAAGCTCTTAAGATGGAAAAAGGGATTCAGGAGATTGTAGAAAGCCGGCAAAATGTGACCGAGACATCTATGGAAGCTGGTTATGATAGTCTAGGCAGTTTTTCCAATACTTTTAAGCGGCATACTGGACTCTCGCCTAAAAAATACTACCAAGAATCAACCAAGGCTTATGATTTTATGGTAAAACAGCTGGATGAGAAGGGAGCTTTATTGCATCAGGATCCCGACTGTAAAAGTGGCAATCGATTGACTGTGGCGCTATCTTATCCTGAGGGCTATGAACCGCGCCTTAGCTGTATTGGGCTTTTTAAAACCCGCATACCTAAAGAAGAGCCAGTTATCGGAGTGGCACTAAGTCAGGAGAGACAGTTTACTTTTGAAAATGTACCAGATGGTCGCTACTATCTTTTGGCCTGTGAATTGCTGGAGGATTTACGCCTGTCTAAAAACTATATCTTGAAGCATAACTTTCGCTGGGGCAGCGATGAGCCTCTCATTTTTGCAGGCGATAGCATCTATCAAGAGGAAATCAGCATGCGCAGGCCCTTGCCCAGCGATCCCCCTATTACAGTTAATCTTCCAGTTTTAATCATGCGCTCTCTAGCCAAACAAGCGCAATTGAGAATAAGAAAATTTTTATCTTAATTGATAAACTGATACTAGAGATTTATTCTCAGATATATAAAATTGGAGGAACAATAATGAAATTAGACGTGTTTTTAAGTTTTAATGGTCAGGCCGAAGAAGCTTTTCGTTTTTATGCTGACCTTTTTCAGACAGAGATTAAGGGACTTGTCCGAGCCAGTGAGATGATGGGTCCAGCTGACCTTCCTGCAGAAAAACGGGATAAGCTTGCTTGGATTGCCTTAGATACGGAAAACTTAACCCTGAATGGTGAAGATGTAGGCATTTTTAACGACCTATCTATTCCTAGCAATCACCAGCCCAATCAATGGTTGGTTCTGAGCCCAGACAGTAGAGAAGAAGCTGATGAACTTTTTGCTAAGCTTGCTGAAGGTGGTCAAATTCTCTATCCTTTAGAGGAACAAGCTTTCGCAGAGTTTTATGGTCGCTTGATTGACCGCTTTGGTATCGGCTGGGATGTGATGAAATGAGGTAGAAGGATGGCTTATAGTGAATCCTTAGCCCAGCAAGTCCGTGCCATTTTAGCTACTGAACTTCCTCCTCATGTTTTTGAAGAAGAGGTGGAAGAGAAGAAGATGTTTGGTGGTTTGGCTTTTATGGTCCGTGGTAAGATGGCCGTTACTGTTAGTTCGAGAAGTCAAGAGCTCGTCATGGTACGCATTGGTAAGGAAATGGAAAAGCAGGTCCTGTCTAAAAATGGTGCTAGCGTGACTTTAATGAAGGGTAGGCTTTATCATGGCTATATTGATTTAGATGGTGAAGCACAAAAAGAACTGTCTTACTGGATTGGTCTAGCCTTGTCCTATAATCAGGAGCTGACGCAGCAGGATAAAAGTAAGAAGAGCTCAGAATGAGTCTTGCTTTCTTAGAAGTTTATTCATTGCCTTTTTATGAAGTTCAAATATATTCTCAGAATATGTATTGATTTTGTGACTTTAATTAGCAAGATTTTATGAAAATAAATCCTATACGAAGAAATGATGCTAAGAAGGAACATATAGGCAATTAAATTGATAAGCAAATTAAAAAGATCTACAATCATAAAAAGATATATAAGATTATAAAGAAATACTTACCTTAAATAAAGACGATTCCTTTGGTCGTCTTTATTGCATTTCTGGGGTGTGTGAATACCGATTACTTTTAGTCTGCTGAATGTCAAGCAATTTTCAGGGGCTGTTTTTCTATGCTTTTTATCTAAAAAACTAAAGTTTGTTTCTGTATCTTTCAGGAAAATAGGTTATACTGTATGTAAACGATTTCAAAGGAGACCAGTTATGGCGAAAACATTTTTTATCCCAAATAAAGATAGTATTCTAGGACAACAGGAGGTCTTGACTGCCAAGTCCATCTTGGCCTTGGTGGAGGGCTTGGAGTCGCATAGTTATGATGCAGTCTATCTCCGTCAGCCCCTCAATCGTCTCGAATACATGGAGTGTGGGATTGTAGGCCAGTCGCAATTTCTTTTCAAAATCAACTATGCGGATAGTCGAAAAGGCTATCAAGTGGTGATTCCAGACTTCCTTACTAGAGAGGATTGGGAGATTGTAGAAGCTCTCCTCCAAGCCCTATCAAACAAGTTGGGGGAAGCGGTAGAAGGGCTAGAAGACTTTGACTTTGAAGCTTATTTCCGACAAATAGTTCAGAATTATCTAGCTGACAAAGCAGCTCGTCTAGTCTATTGCCAAGGGCTCTTGGCCCCTATCTATCTTAACAAGGAATACCTCGAGAGCTTTTTGGTTGAGGATGGATTGGCACGTTTTGAAGAGCTAGTCAAGAAGGTTCAAGGCTCTGATGCCTACCTTGCCAGTGTGAAATTTTACCCAGACGCCCAAGGCAAGGTGCACGGTATCTACCACCTAGCCCAGGGAGTCAAGACGATTTTGCCAAAGGAACCCTTTGTACCAGCACCCTATACCGAGCAGCTAGCAGGCAAGGAGCTTGTTTGGGAGATTGACCTAGTGAAGATTTCTGGTGATGGCTCAAAAGCAGAAGATTATGAAGCCATTGTCCGCTTGGATTATGAAAAATTCCTAGAGTCACTACCAAAAGCATTTTACCAGCAAATAGATGCTAATCAATTAGAAGTACAAGCCATCCTAGGACAAGACTTTGAAGGATTGGCAACTATCAAGTAGACATTGTTCAAAAAAGAGTAAGCATAAAAATCCCTGTCATTAATAAATGGCAGGGATTTTGGTTAAAAGAATGTCAGGATGCGAAGGTAGTCCACTGTCAGCGCGAGCTCTGCAATGAAGAAGGGCAAGAGAATAGCGCCATCAAGTAAGACAGCTAGCAAGAATCGATAAAATGGGTCCAGGCTACTGGTCTTACTTGGCTTGCTAATCACAAAGAGATTGCCAAGAGCAAAGATGGCCATACTTAGAAGAGTGAGGATGCCAGCGAATCGCAAGCCACCAAAGAGTGCAAAGAAACTTGCTAGAGCTGTGAGGACAAGCGGGATAGCAAAGAGTCTGCTATACCGATCAAAGGCTTCTTGGAATGTGAAGTCACTCTCCTGATCCAGCACACGTCGGACAGTAAAGCCTCCCAGAATGATGGAAAAGTAAAATAGAGCGCTAGCGACCAAGATGGAGAGTCCAGCAAAGAGATTTAAAGGTGGGAGCTGGTTAGGTAAACTATTGGCAATAGAGGCCATATAGCCATAGTAGAGGTGCTTGATATGATAGATACTAAAGAAAAGGTTGATTGACGACAGCAAGGTGAGTAGGGCAAAGACACTATAACGATGCTTTTGGTCCGTATTCTTGCTGGTAGTTGGTTCTTGGATAGCGTCCAGCAGCCAAGTCCAAAATAGTGCGATTTCTTCTTTGAATCGAGCAGTTTTGCGGGGGTCAATGTCTGGGATATAGGGACTTTCTAAAGCCTTGCTGAGGATGCTTTTTTCTTTTGCAGGTTTTTCTTGCTTGTGTTCCTCTTCAGCTTTCCCTTCTCCCTCTTCCTCGGTTTGGGTTTCTTCTATCGTTTCGGGAGCTTCCTCCTCATGCGTTTCCGACTCTTTAGGTGAGATAGGAGTTTCTTGGCTTGCTTGTGGTTCGGTCTCTACAGTATCCGAAGTCTCTGGTTGGTCGGGCTGGATTTCCGATTTCGTCTGAGCTGATTTCTTCTCAAGATCGGCGCTTTCAAACCATTCTTGTGTCATGGTGGAACCTCCTTTTTAATGGTCGTTTTCTATTTTTAGATTAGCAGATGAAAGCGTTTTTGTCAATGGTTTCTAGATGGAGCAGAGTGCTCCTCTTTTGGTAGGTAGATATCTTGGTTGGCTTTTGCAATGAGTAGGTCCTTGACATCGGCTTTTTCGGTTTTATAAGGGTTGGCAAGTACATTCTCTTTTTGTCCACGATGTTCTTCTTTGGGTTGACGATAGATACCACCATGCTGAGAAGAAATTTCTAGATTGATACGGTCGGTCTCTTTCTGGGAGAGAATGAGTGTTAGAGTGGAATGGGCCTCTAGCTCAACCTTACCGTGAACCTGAATATTTTCAGCATAGATGTGTCCCCCCTCCGTCTTGACCTGACTATCTGTCAATTCGGTATCAAAGATATTGATGATATGGGGTGTCGTTAGTGTGCTGTTCTTGATAGAACTTTCTGTTAGTCTTAAGAGATAGCCTTTTGTTTTAATTGTCGCATTTTCAAGATTGGCTTGACGAATATTAGTTTGTCCACGATTAGCTGAGACGGTGATAGCTTGCAGCTTTCTTCCTTTGGGTAGGGAGAGAACGACTTCGTCAAAACGATGAGAATAACTGCTGGCAATACGAAGTAGGCCTTCGATCCCTGAACCTAGAAAGCGATGTTGGGAGGCTTGTTTATCAGTGACGGTCAGCGTTTTGTCACTCATGCCAGTAGTCAGATCGTGACGACCAGATACGGAAGGATGATAGCTGATATGGATCTTGTCATCTACAGACTCTGTGATGGTTAGGCTATGTTCTTCAAGGGTCAAATCAAGTTTTTCCACTTCGCTTCCAAAGGTCACTTCTTCGATACGACTGTCATAGACGGGGTCTTTTGACATGGCAAGCAAACTTTGAATACCATTGGACTGGGCGCCTACAATGATCATGATAAAACCAAGGATTGTAGAAACCACACCAAAGATGAGAAATCCTTTTGTCAATTTACGCATGTCTGTCACCTCTCTTTCCTTTTTTAAGAATCCATTGCACCAAGCGGACGACCAGGAGCCCAAAGAAACGAGCTACATAGGAGATGCCTAGTAGAACAAGAGAAGAAGCACCGATAGCAAGCAAACCGGCTCCGAAAATCAAAATAAAGGCAGATTTGGCTTCGACCAGAACACTAAAGCTCTCTATGATAAAGAGTCCACCTAGCAGGATACCCGTCACAGAGACGGTAAAGAAGGCTAGAATGACGGAGGCGGCTGCGATAAAAAGCCCGATAATGGTTAAGATAATTGCAATTCCGACAGGAATTCCGATAGGGGCTGCTAGTAAGGCAAGTAGGGCAATGTGTAGCAGTTGGCGGTCATTCTTTTGAGCAGGAGCTTCATTGACCTTTTTGTCGAGGAGGTTAGATAAAACATCATGAGCCGCTTCTTTTGGTGTTCCCAGACTGGCGATGAGCTCCTCTTCACCCTCTGAACCGGCATCGTCAAATAGTTCCTTAAAGTAGTCCATAGCTTCGATGCGGTCAGCTTCAGGTAGTTTATGGAGATAGGTTTCTAACTGAGTCAGATAGTCAGTTCTTGTCATGGCGGATACTCCCTTCTATGATGCCGTTGACGGTTTCGGTATAGAGCGTCCACTCTTCCTTTAGAGTAACGAGCTGCTCTACGCCCCGATTGGTCAAGGAGTAGTATTTGCGCATACGCCCCTGAAACTCTCTAGAGTAGGTGGTCAGAAAGCCACTGGCTTCCAATTTTTTGAGAATAGGATAGAGCGTAGATTCTTTGATATTGGCGATGAGCTTAATGGTTTGACTAATCTCATAACCATAAGAATCCCCCTGCTCCAGTACAGCCAAGATGAGAAACTCGATCAAGGCAGAGGATGTTGGGAAGTACATGGGAAACCTCCTTTATATTATATAAAAATTTTATATATACTCTTTTCAAATATATTGTATCTCAATATGAAAGCCCTGTCAAGAGATATGTGTAAAAATTTTACATATAAAAAACTCCTAGTAAAAACTAGAAGTTTAAAGAATCTTATCAGCCCGATCCACCATAAAGAGGGAGATCGTCATGATGATGTCAATGATGAGGAGGGCCAAAACAGCAGGGACCCAAGATTGGAACATGTCAAAACTATAACCAAACAAGGTAGGACCAAAAGCAGCTAAGATGTAGCCCCCTGTTTGCGCTAGACCTGAGAGTTGCGCAGTCTTTTCAGGCGAGCTGGTCTTAAGAGAGAAGCAAACCATGAGGTAGGGAAAGAGAGCACTGCAGGCAGTCCCAATCAAGAGATGGACGACTAACCAGTAGAGGAAATTATTGGCTGGATACAACAGCATAGCAATTCCTATCATCCCAGCGATAGAGATAATTGCCAGCATGATTCGACGATGACCATCTGACAGACGAGTAGTCAGACTTGGAACGGTCATCGAAAAAGGAATGCTGATCAGCGAGAAGATAGAAGCCAGAAGAGCAGCATCACTATTAGAAATACCAGCGCTAACAGCCATAGTTGGCAACCAGGTCATACTTGTATAAAAGAGCAAGGACTGAAGCCCGCCAAAGATAATGATAGCCCAGACATCTTTACTTTTTAGAATATTCTCTTTGACTTGATTTTCTTTTTGTCCTTCTAGATAGTGGTTGTGGCGATGATTTGGAAACCAGACTAGCAGAGTGACCAGACAGAGAAAGCTGAGAACGAGGATGAGTCCCTTCCAAGAACTAGCTTGGGTGATAGGGACCGAAAGATAAGAAGCGATGGCTGTCGAAATTCCCATAGCAGTGACATAGAGAGTTGTTAGGAAACTAATCTTTTGAGGCTGATTTGCCTGAATCATACTTGGGAGAAGAACATTAAAAATAGCGATGCTCGCTCCGATGATTAGAGTTCCTAGATAGAGAAGGGGAAGATTGAAAATCCGAATGACAGAGCCAATAGTTAAGAGAAGAAGACAGTAAGTAAAGAGATGCTCTAGCCCAATCTTTTGCGCCAAGCGACTCGTAAAAGTAGAGAGAAGGGCGAACATCAAGAGAGGGAGACTGGTTAAAATCCCAAGAGAACTGACCTCAACTCCTAGTCCCTGAGCAATGTCTCCTAAAATGGTTGGAAGAGCAGTAAAAGGAGAGCGTAAAACAGTCCCGATTAAGACAATTCCAAGAACAAAAAAGAGTGATTGTTTTTTCATGAAAACCTCGATAAGACGACTTTAATAACAGCTTATTTTAAGGTTTTTTCTACATAATGTCAAGTAAAGACTGGGAGGAAAGCTGGAAAGATTTAACTGAAAATATACAGAAAGAAGACAGATTTCTTTACTAGAATTTTTCTTGATTTGATATAAAAATAGGAAACTAGGAAATTTTGTGATAAAATAGTGGAAGGAAATCTATATATTGGAGAAAAACTGTGTCTGAAAAGCAAAAAATTAGCGTCTTGATGTCGGTCTATGTAAAGGAAAATCCGACATTTTTGAGAGATGCCATCAAAAGTGTTCAAAACCAGACCTTAAAACCGAGTGAGCTTGTTCTCGTAGAGGATGGGCCTCTCACACCAGAACTCTATCAGGTGCTAGATGAAGTGGAAGCTCAGTCAGAAATTCCAGTTAAGCGTTGCCCCTTAGAAGAAAATCAAGGTTTAGGCTTGGCTCTTCGATACGGTGTTTTACAGTGTCAGTACGATATCATCGCTCGTATGGATACAGATGATATAGCAGTACCTGACCGCTTTGAAAAGCAAGTCCAACTAATGGAACAGGAAAATCTGGATCTCTTAGGTGGACATATTGCAGAATTTATTGACAATCCTGACGAGATTGTTTCTTACCGTCGTGTCCCAACTCGGCATGCAGACATTGTGGCTTACCAAAGAATGAGAAGTGCCTTCAACCATATGACAGTGATGTTCAAAAAGGACATGGTCCTCAAGGCGGGTAACTATGAAGATGGCCTTTACATGGAGGATGATCTCCTCTGGCTCAATATGATTGCCGCAGGAGCTAAGATTGGAAATCTGGATCAGATCTTGTGTCAGGTTCGTGTCGGAGCAGGGATGTTTGAACGTCGTGGTGGTTTGCGCTACCTCAAACTCTATCGCCAGGCTCGTCAGCGCATGCTTGAGAGAGGGCAAATTTCCTACATGGAATATGCAAAAAGCATTGCCATTCAAGCAATCGTTGCACTCTGCCCAGGCTTTGTACGTCAGTTTATCTTTGTCAAACTTCTAAGAAAAAGCAAATAAGCCTCGGATTGAGTATGATGAAACGAGGCATATTATGATGAAAACAGCTTTATCCGACTCTTTTAAGGGGGAGTAAACTTCGATGAATAAAAAACTAGCAGATTATGTTATTGATCTGGTTGAAATTTTGAATAAACAACAAAAACAGGTGTTTTGGGGGATATTCGACATTCTGAGTATGGTGGTTTCCATCATCGTATCTTATATCTTGTTTTATGGCCTAATAAATCCTGCGCCTGTGGACTACGTGATCTACACTCTTTTAGCCTTCTTCTTCTATCAAATCATGATTGCTTTTTGGGGGCTGAATGCTAGTATTAGCCGCTACAGTAAGATTACGGATTTCATGAAAATCTTTTTTGGAGTAACATTTAGTAGTGTTCTTTCCTATGGAATCTGCTATGCCTTTCTTCCATTGTTTTCTATCCGTTTCATCGTGCTCTTCATCTTGTTGAGTACCTTCCTCATCTTGCTTCCTCGTATCACTTGGCAATTGATTTACTCCAAACGTAAAAAAGGTAGTGGAGATGGAGAACACCGTCGGACCTTCTTGATTGGTGCTGGTGATGGTGGTGCCCTCTTTATGAACAGCTACCAACATCCAACTAGCGAGCTTGAACTAGTGGGAATTTTGGATAATGATGAAAAGAAAAAGGGACAAAAACTAGGTGGCATCCCAGTTTTGGGTTCCTATGACAATCTGCCTGAATTGGCTAAACGTCACCAAATCGAGCGTGTCATCGTAGCGATTCCTTCACTTGACCCTTCAGAGTACGAACGCATCTTGCAGATGTGTAATAAGCTAGGCGTTAAATGTTACAAGATGCCTAAGGTTGAGACAGTTGTGCAAGGACTTCACCAACCGGGTGGAGGCAGCGGCTTCCAGAAAATTGATATTACAGACCTTTTAGGACGCCAGGAAATACGTCTGGATGAGTCCCGTCTGGGTTCAGAACTGACAGGCAAGACTATCTTGGTGACAGGAGCTGGTGGTTCGATTGGTTCGGAGATTTGTCGTCAGGTTAGCCGCTTCAATCCAGAGCGTGTCATCTTGCTGGGGCATGGCGAAAACTCCATCTACCTCGTTTATCATGAATTGATCCGTACATTCCAAGGGATTGATTATGTTCCTGTCATTGCAGATATTCAGGATTATGACCGTCTCTTACAAGTGTTTGAGCAGTACAAGCCAGCCATTGTCTACCATGCTGCTGCCCACAAGCACGTTCCGATGATGGAGCGCAATCCAAAAGAAGCCTTCAAAAACAATATCCTCGGAACCTACAATGTTGCCAATGCTGTGGATGAGGCCAAAGTACCTAAGATGGTCATGATTTCGACTGACAAGGCGGTCAATCCACCCAATGTTATGGGGGCAACCAAGCGCGTGGCAGAATTGATTGTCACTGGCTTTAACCAACGTAGCAAATCAACCTACTGTGCAGTTCGTTTTGGAAATGTTCTTGGTAGCCGTGGTAGCGTGATTCCTGTCTTTGAACGTCAAATTGCTGAAGGTGGTCCTGTTACGGTGACAGACTTCCGTATGACACGTTACTTCATGACCATTCCAGAGGCCAGTCGTCTGGTAATTCATGCTGGCGCTTATGCCAAGGACGGAGAAGTCTTTATCCTTGATATGGGCAAACCAGTCAAGATCTATGACTTGGCTAAGAAAATGGTCCTTCTAAGCGGACATACAGAAAGTGAAATTCCAATCGTTGAAGTTGGGATTCGACCAGGGGAAAAACTCTATGAAGAACTCTTGGTTTCGACCGAATTGGTTGATAATCAAGTCATGGACAAGATTTTCGTTGGTAAGGTAAATGTCATGCCTCTAGAAGCCATCAATCAAAAAATAGAGGAGTTCCGTTCACTCAGTGGAGATGAGCTCAAAGAAGCAATCATTTCTTTTGCAAATGAGACAACCCATGCTGAGTAAGGATTTCGACTGATTTTTAAAATGAAAATGCTAAACCAGTTTTCTGTTTAAAGCAGGAGGCTGGTTTTTGAGAATTAAGTAGATCTGAAACGATAGATTTATTTTCGAAACCAAGATAAAGATATGGGCTAGATGGTGAATAGATATAATGAAAGGAGGTCCATGCATGCTGAATGCTTATAAAAATTTTTGGAAGGGGTATTTAAATTTTTCTGGTCATTCTACACGTCCAGAGTTTTGGTGGGTTTGGCTGCTAAATATGGTGATTTTCTTTCCCGTCTACTACTCGCTGTTCACTGGATTAGAATTTGACAACCCCATCATCAATATAGCGCTTTTCAGTATGTATATTATTTTGTTGCTAGTTGAGTTTGTTCCTCTACTAGCACTGATAGTACGTCGCTTACGAGATGTGGGTATCCATTGGGCCTATATCTTTATTGTATTTGTCCCTTTGGGTGCATTAACACTGTTAATTATGCTCGCTATGCCCAGTCAACGCTTTGAAGAAAAAGTAATAAAAAATAGTGAAAAAAATGAAGAGAATAAGAAAGACTCTCAGTTTGAAGACATGGTACGAAAATATTAAGCTATTTTTAGTCTAGTTAAAAACGGCTGAGTCGTTTCACAGCAAATAATCGCTTATAGTAACAACCTATACAAAAAAATACTCCTCAACCTAGTTCACTAGTGTTAGGAGTATTTTTGTATGGTGTATCATTTATAGCTGGTTAATGATATCGTCAATGGTATGGGCAATCCAGTCAGGTTGATAGCTGAGTAAATCAGCCTCCTCTCCAAATCCCCAAGTAACAGCGAACTTTTTAATGCCAGTTTCTTGGGCTCCGATCATATCAAACTTGGTGTCTCCGATGATGAGGACTTGGTCTGCGGGCAGTTGATGCATCTGCAAGGCATAACGGATGACATCCGCCTTGTGCGGCGTTTCAGGACTAGAGCCGTAAATGCCATCAAAGAAATGATGGATTCCCAGATTTTTAGTCATATCATGAGCAGTAGGAGTATTCTTTGTTGTAGTGATATAGAGAGGGTAGTTTTGAGAGAGTTCTTGGAGCAATTCCGTCATTCGGGGGAAAAGCTGCGCTTCGTGGATTCCTTTTTTCTTGTAGTAAGAACGGTAGATTTGAACAGCTTCTGAGATTTGTTCCTTGGGAAGGCAGGTCGCAAAACTACTTTCAAGAGGCGGACCCATAAAACCACGAATAGTTTTGGCATCAGGGCTAGGCACTCCTAGCTCTTTAAAGGTATGGGTAAAAGCATTGTGGATCCCGATGGAACTGTCAACCAGGGTTCCGTCTAGATCAAAAAAGATAGCTGAGATAGAGGGCATGATTTCTCCTAATAGATAAACTTATTCTCCGAAGATTTCTTTTTGTAGGCGACGACCAGTCGGGGTGGCTGCGAGTCCACCTTCAGCCGTTTCACGAAAGGCAGTTGGAAGGCTCGATCCGACTTGGTACATAGCATCAATAACTTCGTCAACAGGGATCTTAGACTCGATACCTGCCAAGGCCATATCAGCTGCGATAAAGGCAAAGCTGGCTCCCATGGCATTGCGCTTAACACAGGGAACTTCGACCAAACCAGCGACGGGGTCGCAGATGAGGCCCAGCATATTTTTAATGACAAAGGCAATGGCTTGGCTAGCCTGATAGGGCGTTCCACCTGCAGCCAAGGTCAAGGCTGCGGCACTCATGGCAGAGGCAGAGCCGACTTCGGCCTGACAACCACCTTCAGCACCTGAGATAGAAGCGTTGTTTGCGATAACCAATCCAAAGGCACCCGCGGCAAAGAGGAAATCCAGTTGTTCTTCGTGGCTGAGGTCAAGTTTTTGGATAGCAGCAGTGAGAACGGCTGGCAGACAGCCAGCACTTCCTGCGGTTGGAGTAGCGCAGACTAAGCCCATCTTCGCATTGTGTTCGTTGACTGCGATGGCATTTCGGGCAGCTGATAGGATGGTAAAGTCAGACAAGGCCTTGCCACTTTTGAGATGACGGTCTAGTTTGGCCGCGTCTCCACCCGTTAAGCCACTACGGGATTTATTTTCACTGAGGCCGAGCTCGACAGAGGCTTTCATGACTTCTAGATTGCGTTCCATGAGGAGGAGAACTTCTGGGCGTTCCCGACCGGTTAGTTGATATTCTGTCGCAATCATGAGTTCTGCGACATTTCCTTGGAAGTCTAGATCTGCTTGCTCGACCAATTCTTTGATAGAATAAAACATGTTTCCTCCTACTTAAAGAAATTGACATTATGGAGATGAGGGATTTTTCGGATTTCTTCAATCGCCTCTTCGCAACTTCGACTATCGACTTCGATAATCATAATGGCTTTTTCTCCAGCTTTTTCTCGAGTCACATTCATCTGCGCGATGTTGATATCGAAACGAGAGAGGGCTTCAGTAACATGGGCAATCATACCTGGAACATCCTGATGTACGATGATAATGGTTGGTGTGTTCATGTTGAGAGAGACAGCAAAGCCGTTAAGTTCCGTAACCTGGATATTTCCCCCACCAATGGAAATTCCTGTCACACTGATGGATTTGTGTTCATTCTTCACAGTAATTTTAGTGGTGTTAGGATGAGGAGCGTTGCTATCTTTCTGAATGGTCCAGACAATCTTGATACCACGTTTATGGGCAATCTCTAGGCTATTTGGAATGTCGGGATCGTCCGTATCCATACCTAATATACCAGCGACGAGAGCAAGGTCGGTTCCATGACCACGGTAGGTTTTGGCAAATGAATTAAATAATTGGAATTCGACTTCTGTCGGCGTATCGTCGAAGATAGAAGAGACGATTTTTCCGATGCGAACAGCTCCAGCAGTATGGCTACTTGATGGGCCAATCATAACTGGTCCGATAATGTCAAAGACAGATTGAAAACGAAGTGAGTGCATCTGTTTCCCCTTACAAAGATTCTTATATCTATTATATCAAAGAATGGACCTCTGCGCTTATTTCCCTTATCAAAAGCTTAAAATGATTAAAGATAGTATAAAATAAGGTCTTTTGTGACAAAAACCTCCTTAAAACGGTAAATATAAAACATTTTTGTAATATTTCTACATAAAACCGTTAAACAACGGTAACATTTAAAAGGTATCATAGATATATCCAATGGAAGGAGAATTTTTAGATATGTCATTAACAACTAAAAAAATTAAAACAACTATCGCAGGAGTAGCAGCTTTGCTTGCTTTCTTTGCTCCATCACTTGCATCTGCCCAAGAAACTGTAACTTACACAGTTAAATCAGGTGATACTCTTTCAGAAATCGCTGAGAAGTACAACACAACTGTTGAAAAATTGGCGGCAAAAAACAACATTAAAGATATTCACCTTATCTATGTTGACCAAGTTTTGGTTATCGAAGGAACAGCTTCAACTGTAGCTCCAGCGGCAACAACGGAAGAAACAGCTCCAGTAGCTACAGAAACAGTTGAAGAAGCTCCAGCAGCAACAACAACTTATGAAGCCCCAGCTGCACCTGCAGCTCCAGCAGCTCCAGCAGCAGAAAGCAACACTGCAGCAGCTTCTACTGTAAGTGGTTCTGAAGCAGAAGCCAAAGAATGGATCGCTCAAAAAGAATCAGGTGGTAGCTACACTGCTACAAACGGACGTTACATCGGACGTTACCAATTGACAGATTCATACTTGAACGGTGATTACTCAGCTGAAAACCAAGAACGTGTAGCAGATGCCTACGTTGCAGGACGTTACGGTTCATGGACAGCTGCCAAGAACTTCTGGCTTAACAACGGTTGGTATTAAGATCTAGCTAACAGAAAAATATGTAAAAGTCGAGGAAATCCCTCGACTTTTTTATATTTCCTTTGGTTGATGATAGGTCTCTACTTCTTTTTTGAGATGAGATAGCATGGAGGTTTCATCGGTTAGTTCCAGAAGGGAGAAACCTTTTTGGATAAGTTTAGAATCATCCGTACAAATCCCAATACGGACATAGCAGATAGCAAGCCTGTCGTAGCTTTTCTTGTTCTTGGCATCTTCTAGTAAAGTATAGCATATTTGTTTACACATATTTCTATCTTGATTGTATAAGTAAATGGTGGAGAGGTTGAGTAGGATTGCCATTCGCAAGTCATATAAATGTTGATAGTTTTTATAGACTTCTAAGCGTTGCAAGATTTTTCCAGTGATGAGATGGATATGTTCTATAGGAAAGGTAAAGAGAATGGTATTGAGAATTTTTAAGTCATTCTCGTACCAAGTGTCCTGCTTTTCTATCTTCTTCCATAGCTTCTTTACAGTATTGTTAACTTCGATTGACAGTTTTTTAGTCCCATTTTGGCGGGTATAGATAACAATTTCTAGCATATCTTGTATCTCTTTGATGGGGAGGTCGTGGTGAGTTTTGAGGTAGTCTTGACATTTTTGAAATAGTTTTTCGATTTCACTAGTCCCTAGGATTGAGCTCATATTGAGATAGGTTTGCATAATTTCTGTGCGTTGACTTGGTTGATAAAGATGACAGATATATTCAAACTCTTCAAAACTCATATTGACTTGTCGGAGAAGAAACTCCATATTTTCATATTTAGGAGTTGTTTTTCCACTTTCGATTTTTGATAGGCTGGTTCTTGAAAGGACGCTACCACAGACATCTTCTTGGGTTAATCCTTTTGACTCACGTATTTCTTTATAAACATTTCCAAAATCGTAGCGCATGATCTCCTCCTTGTTCGTGAAAAAAGTTAACAGAAAATAGAAACTGATTAAAAATATTGTATCATAGTAGTATAAAAAGTAAAAAAGAAATCTAAAATAAATTTGTGAAAAAAGGGAATAAATTCTACGACTAAGATGATAAAGTACTAAGGAGGTACTTTTATGAAAAAAATCAGTAATTTCTGTATGTTACTCCTGCTTCTGTGTACCACTTTTTTTGTTTTTAATATAAACTACACACGAGAAGTGGTGCGGATTCGGGAAATGGGAAAGACTGTAGATTCTTTGGATTTGTATTTGAAAGATATTAATGAACCTGCAGTATCTGTTCTTCGATTTTTTGAGGATGTATCAAAGGAGTACAAAGTCTCCATTATCAAAACAGACAGTGGTGATGAAGTAATCAAGTCTGGTGTTTTTGATAAAGATACCTTCCCCTACCAAGAGTTTGGGATTTCTTCTCTTGATTTTACCACAGATGGTGAGGGAGTTTACAGTAATAAAGAAATTTCCAATAAACTTGGTACGATTCCGACCTTTCTAAAAGCCAAGCCTATTCAGCTTATGACTTTTCAAACCTATATCAAGGATACATCTCGTAGTTTAAATGGTCGCTATACGATAACTTCTACACAAGAGATGGACAAGGATAGGATTGTACAGAAATGGAGCGATTTTTTCAAGATAGACCAGGCTACCTTGCTAGAGTCGACCTATAAAAGTGCAGTGGAAGTCATAAATCGAGATTTGCTTTTATCTGCCGTTGTTTTTGTCTTGGCTATTTTACTTCTTGTGTTAGTGACAGTGTATCAACCGATGATGGAGATGAAAAGAGTTGGGGTACAAAAATTACTTGGTTTTCAAGATCGGGCTGTTTTAGCTGATGTTGTGAAAGGCAACCTCTACCTCCTCCTAGGTGGGGCGCTTGTGATCAATCTAGGAGTGTTTTTCTTATTTGATTATAAGCCGAAAGATTTATTCCCTATGCTGTGGTTGTCGCATTTTTTGCTTTTGCAACTTTATCTCTTTATCAGTTGGTTGACCTATCTCTTGATCCAAAAAATGACAATCAGCTCTCTGCTGAAAAGTTTTTCATCTTTCAAATTTGGTCTACTCTTTAATTATTTGATGAAAATTGGAACTACCATTTTACTGACAGTCTTGCTAGTTGGGGTAGGAAAAAGTTTGGAGCAAGAAAACAAAGAGTTGGATTACCAGAAACAGTGGATCAGTCAAGGAAATTATCTGACCTTGGAAACTTTCCAACTCAATGATAATCTGTGGCAAGAGCAGTTGGCAGGCTCAGGGCAGGCAGTAGATTATTTCTATCGATTTTATCAGGATTTGGTAGAAAAAACGCAGGCGGGCTATGTGCAAAGTAGCAGTCTTCCTGTAAAAAATTTTGTCAAATTAGAACAGATTCAGCAATATCAGTTAACCGATATGGTGGATGTTTACTATGCCAATCGCAATTTTCTAAAGAGCAAGGGATTCAAGTTACCCGATACCGGCACTAAAAAAGTTATTTTGATGCCAGCAAGTACGAAAGGTGAAGAAGATAAAAATCAGCTCTTGGGGAAATTAATTGCCTATCTTTCGATGAAGTATGAAGAGCAGCAAAAACGAACGATAGAGGAGATGGATATCGAGATTGCTTACTATGAAGGTGATTGGTCATTCTTCCCCTATAACGAGAAGCGAAAGGAAAATCTCTACAATCCAATTATTAGCTTGGTCAATGATTCCGATATGATGTGGGATGAAAAAGCATCCCTGTCTACAACAGGTTTAAATAACCCGATTAAAATCGAAAATACGGCTCAACACCAAAAAGAGGTGACAGCGTTAGTTGAGAAATTATCAGATGGGAATTATTTAAAATTTTCATCTATTCAAGCCATTCAACAAGATAAAGTAGATTCTTATCGAGATGCTGTTCGGAATTTCAATATACTCTTTGCTTTGGTTGGTCTTCTTAGTATGATGATTTCCTACTTCTTACTAGTAACAACTTTCTTGTTGAAGCGAACAGATATTATCACCAAGAAGTTTATGGGCTGGAAATTGATAGATCGGTATCGCTCCTTGCTGGGTCTTCTATTAGCTGTTTATAGCCTTCCTTTTATGGTTTTGCTATTCTTTACACAGGCACTTTTCCCGCTCCTACTTTTTGCAGGATTTACAGGCTTAGATATCCTGTTTGTGCTTTTCTTGGGTTCTAAGATGGAAAAACGAAATGTAGTGCAGTTATTGAAAGGGGATCACTTATGATAAAGTTGGAAAATGTTACGAAAACCATTGGGAAAAAAGTTATTTTGGAGAACTTATCTCTAAAAATTAACCAAGGAGATTTAGTTGCCATTGTTGGAAAAAGTGGCAGTGGCAAGTCAACCTTGTTAAATCTCTTGGGTTTGATAGATGGCGATTACAGTGGACATTATGAAATTTTCGGTCAGCAAAATGTACCTGTCAATTCTGTTAAGTCGCAAGCGATTATCCGCGAACATATCTCTTATCTGTTTCAAAACTTTGCTCTGATTGATAATGAAACGGTAGAGTATAATCTCATGCTCGCTCTAAAGTATGTAAAATTATCCAAGAAGGACAAAGTCAAAAAGATAGAAGAAATTATAGAGAGAGTGGGCTTGCCATCAACTCTACATCAAAAGGTTTCAGAGTTATCTGGAGGGGAACAGCAGCGAATCGCAGTTGCTAGAGCCATTTTAAAACCCAGCCAGCTCCTTTTAGCAGATGAACCAACCGGTTCCCTAGACCCTGAAAATCGAGATTTGGTTTTGAACTTTCTCTTAGATATGAACAAGGAAGGGAAAACGGTCATTATCGTTACCCATGATGCCTATGTGGCTCAACAATGCCATCGAATTATTGAATTGTGAAAAATACAGAAATCTTATCAAAAATCTTTAAACTTAAGGACACCTTTAAAATTTAATTTTAAAACACTCATTTATCAATATTTTTTGATGGATAAAAATAGAAAATCGGTTGTTTTTAGGAGATTCCCTAAAATTACCTCCTAACCACACTTACTAAAAAAGATAATTCCTATGGAGATTGTATGACTCTGAAGCTTCGAATGCCTTAGTTCTTGTGATTTTGAGCTATTCTAGCTTTAGAATCCTTCAGAACGTAAAATTTTAAGCAGTCAAAGACCTAGAATACTCATAAAACATTTATTTTATAGTAATTCTAAGCTTAGAATTGCATGGATATGTATGTATTTAACCTATTCGACAGTTAGGACAGCTCTATTCTGGGAAATCTGGACGATCGATGGTTTAGAATAGTATTTCGCCAAGGGATTTTGTTGAAGGATTGCTTATTTTATGATACTCTAAAATAAAACTGATTTAATGTATTAAATGGAGAATCGTTACATGAAACATTTTTTTGCAGGAATTGGTGAGATAAGATTTATTAGTTATCTATTGTCTCTATGTGTAGGACTAGCCCCTCTTTTTCATATCTATGTAATAGGTTCTGAAATGAGTTTTATGAAAATAGTATTATCTATTTTGGGAATTATATTTGTTTGTGTTTTAACTATTGCTCGAATTTATAGGAGTTTTTTCTATAAAGAATAGCTTGGATTTGAACTGTGTTTAAAAACAGAGGTTGGTCGATTGACAGCCTCTTTCTTGTCTTCTCCAACCAAGCGTGTTATAATGAATACTGCTCAAGCGACCTTCAATCGTGAAGCACACACGACCTTCAATCGTGAATAAACGAATAGATGGGAGACTTACCATGAGTGATAACTCTAAAACACGTGTTGTCGTTGGGATGAGTGGTGGTGTTGATTCGTCGGTGACGGCTCTCTTGCTCAAGGAGCAGGGCTACGATGTGATCGGTATCTTCATGAAGAACTGGGATGACACAGATGAAAACGGCGTCTGTACGGCGACCGAAGATTACAAGGATGTGGCTGCGGTGGCAGACCAGATCGGCATTCCCTACTACTCTGTCAATTTTGAAAAAGAGTATTGGGATCGCGTTTTTGAGTATTTCCTAGCGGAATACCGTGCAGGACGTACGCCTAATCCAGATGTTATGTGCAACAAGGAAATCAAGTTCAAGGCCTTTCTGGACTATGCCATGACCTTGGGAGCAGACTATGTAGCGACTGGGCATTATGCCCGAGTGGCGCGTGATGAGGATGGTATCGTTCACATGCTTCGTGGCGTGGACAATGGCAAGGATCAGACCTATTTCCTCAGTCAACTTTCGCAAGAACAACTCCAAAAAACCATGTTCCCCTTGGGACATTTGGAAAAGCCTGAAGTTCGCAGACTAGCTGAAGAAGCAGGACTTGCGACTGCTAAGAAGAAAGACTCTACAGGGATTTGCTTTATCGGAGAAAAGAATTTTAAAAACTTCCTCAGCAACTATCTGCCAGCTCAGCCTGGTCGAATGATGACTGTGGATGGTCGCGATATGGGTGAGCATGCAGGTCTGATGTATTATACGATTGGACAGCGTGGTGGACTCGGTATCGGTGGGCAACACGGCGGTGACAATGCGCCTTGGTTCGTTGTCGGAAAAGACCTCAGCAAGAATATCCTCTATGTCGGACAAGGTTTCTACCATGATTCGCTCATGTCAACTAGCCTAGAGGCCAGTCAAGTTCACTTTACTCGTGACATGCCAGAGGAATTTACACTAGAATGTACAGCTAAATTCCGCTACCGTCAGCCTGATTCTAAGGTGACTGTACATGCCAAAGGAGACAAGGCAGAAGTCATCTTTGCAGAGCCACAGCGCGCCATCACACCAGGACAGGCAGTTGTCTTTTACGATGGCGAAGAGTGTCTAGGTGGTGGTTTGATTGACAATGCTTATCGAGATGGACAGGTTTGTCAGTACATTTAGATTGACAAATTTTCTCAATTTGCTACAATAATAAAAGCAATAGAAATGATGGTCAAAGCTCATGGATGTTGCAGGCTTTTTGTCCTGCACTTCTTTGGAGTTTTGACTGTTTTTGTTTCGTTTTGAGGAAAGGAAAGAGATGACTCAAGTGGATTTTCGGACCAAAGTGGGAAATACGGTTTTTGGAGTTCGGGCGACAGCCTTGATTGTCCAAAATAATCAGCTTTTGGTTACAAAAGATGAGGGCAAGTATTACACTATCGGTGGTGCGATCCAAGTCAATGAAAGCACGGAAGACGCGGTAGTCCGTGAAGTGATGGAAGAACTGGGTGTCAAAGCTCAAGCTGGACATCTAGCTTTTGTGGTTGAAAATCGTTTTGAACAAGACGGTGTTTCCTATCACAACATTGAGTTTCATTATCTGGTGAACTTACTTGAAGATGCTCCATTGACCATGCAGGAAGACGAAAAAATGCAGCCTTGTGAGTGGATTGATTTGGATAAGCTCCAGAATATCCAGCTAGTTCCAGCCTTTTTAAAAACAGCCCTACCAGATTGGGACGGCCAACTAAGACACATTCATCTTGAGGAATAGGAGAGAAAATGACTTATAATTTTACGGAAGAATACGATATTATTGTAATCGGTGCGGGGCACGCTGGGGTGGAGGCATCTCTAGCAGCCAGCCGTATGGGCTGTAAGGTTTTGCTTGCAACCATCAACATTGAAATGCTGGCTTTCATGCCTTGTAACCCTTCTATCGGTGGTTCTGCCAAGGGGATTGTTGTGCGTGAAGTGGATGCTCTCGGTGGTGAAATGGCTAAAACCATTGACAAGACCTACATCCAGATGAAGATGCTCAACACTGGTAAGGGTCCAGCTGTCCGTGCCCTTCGTGCGCAGGCTGACAAGGAACTTTACTCTAAGGAGATGCGCAAGACAGTTGAAAATCAAGAAAATCTCACCCTTCGTCAAACCATGATTGATGAGATTTTGGTGGAAGATGGCAAGGTTGTCGGTGTGCGTACAGCGACCCATCAAGAGTATGCTGCTAAGGCTGTTATCGTGACCACAGGAACCGCACTCCGTGGGGAAATCATTATCGGAGATCTCAAGTACTCATCAGGTCCAAACCACAGCCTAGCTTCGATTAACCTTGCTGACAACCTTAAGGAATTGGGCCTCGAAATTGGTCGTTTCAAGACGGGGACACCTCCACGTGTCAAGGCTTCGTCTATCAATTACGATGTGACAGAAATCCAACCAGGAGACGAAGCGCCTAATCACTTCTCCTATACTTCACGTGATGAGGATTATGTCAAGGACCAAGTGCCATGCTGGTTGACCTACACTAACGGTACCAGTCATGAGATTATCCAAAACAACCTCCACCGTGCGCCTATGTTCACAGGTGTGGTCAAGGGAGTTGGGCCTCGTTACTGTCCATCGATTGAGGACAAGATTGTACGCTTTGCGGACAAGGAACGCCACCAACTCTTCCTAGAGCCAGAAGGGCGCAATACAGAGGAAGTTTATGTCCAAGGACTTTCAACCAGTCTGCCTGAGGATGTCCAACGTGACTTGGTTCATTCCATCAAAGGTTTGGAAAATGCTGAGATGATGCGAACTGGTTATGCCATTGAGTATGACATGGTCTTGCCTCATCAATTGCGTGCAACGCTTGAAACCAAAAAAATCTCAGGCCTCTTCACTGCTGGTCAGACAAATGGAACGTCAGGTTATGAAGAGGCGGCAGGTCAAGGGATTATCGCTGGTATCAATGCGGCTCTGAAAATCCAAGGCAAGCCTGAGTTGATTTTGAAGCGCAGCGACGGTTATATTGGGGTGATGATTGATGACTTGGTGACCAAGGGAACCATTGAACCCTACCGTCTTTTGACCAGTCGTGCAGAATATCGTCTCATTCTCCGCCATGACAATGCCGATATGCGTTTGACAGAGATGGGACGCGAGATTGGACTTGTGGATGATGAACGTTGGGCCCGCTTTGAAATCAAGAAAAATCAATTTGACAATGAGATGAAGCGCCTAGACAGTATCAAACTCAAGCCAGTCAAGGAAACCAATGCCAAGGTTGAGGAGATGGGCTTCAAGCCGTTGACAGATGCGGTTACAGCCAAGGAATTCCTTCGCCGTCCAGAAGTTTCTTACCAAGATGTGGTGGCCTTCATCGGGCCAGCTGCAGAGGAGTTGGATGACAAGATTATCGAATTGATTGAAACAGAGATCAAGTACGAAGGCTATATTTCCAAAGCCATGGATCAGGTTGCCAAGATGAAACGCATGGAAGAAAAACGCATTCCAGCCAATATTGATTGGGATGATATTGATTCTATCGCGACAGAAGCCCGCCAGAAGTTCAAACTCATCAATCCAGAAACCATCGGCCAAGCTAGCCGAATTTCGGGAGTAAACCCAGCAGATATTTCTATTTTGATGGTCTATCTTGAGGGTAAAAATCGTAGTATTTCGAAGAATCAAGAAAAGAAAGCATAGAGAAAAACAGCTCCGAAGACGGGGCTGTTTTGTTGATTTTCGAAGAGTATTATTCTTCATCTGGTGTGAGGATCATCGGGATGATAATCGGTTCACGTTCAGTATTTTCATAGAGGAAGGGGCGAATGGCGTTGACAATAGCACCATTGACAGATTGCACGCTAGCATCTTTGTTTTTCAATGCGATACGAATGGCATTGAAGAGGATACGCTGGCTTTGGCGAATCAAGTCGCCAGACTCTCGCATGTAGACAAATCCTCGGCTGAGGATATCTGGACCAGACAAGATCATTTTAGACTTGAAGTCAACAGTTGCGACTGCTAGAACGACACCGTCTTCGGATAGATCACGACGGTCTTTGAGGACGGCTGCACCGATTTCACCGATACGATTTCCATCGACATAAATGTCTTGGGCATTGAAGTGACCTGCGATACGAGCTGAGTCAGCAGTAAGGGCAAGCACATCACCATTGCTCATGATAAAGATATTGTCCTTCTCAACACCAGTATCCACTGCTAGTCCAGCGTGGACTTTTTGCATGCGGTATTCGCCATGGACAGGCATGAAGTATTTAGGCTTGATCAAACGGAGCATGAGTTTTTGCTCTTGTTGACCACCGTGTCCAGAGGTGTGGATATTATTGATTTTGCCGTGAATGACTTCGACGCCAGCTTCTGAAATGATGTTAATCAGTTTGTTGACGCTAGTCGTATTTCCAGGGATTGGGCTAGAAGAGAAGATAACAGTATCGCCGGGTTGGAGTTGCACCTGGCGGTGAGTTCCATTAGCGATACGAGAGAGGGCTGCCATCGGCTCACCCTGACTACCTGTACACAGGATTAGAATCTCGCCTGCAGGGTAGTCTTTGATCTCATTTGGCTCGATAAAGGTTCCCTTAGGAGCTTTGATGTAGCCAAGCTCGATCCCGTTGACAATGGCCTTTTCCATCGAACGACCAAAGACCGCAATCTTGCGTCCAGTCTTAACAGCGGCATCTGTTGCTTGCTGGAGACGGAAGATATTTGAGGCAAAGGATGCAAAAATGATACGTCCTTCAATGCCTTGAATGATTTTCATGATGGACTGGCCAACGACTTTTTCAGAGTTGGTAAAGGTTGGCACTTCTGCATTTGTCGAGTCAGAGAGGAGACAGAGAACACCCTCTTCACCAAGGGCAGCCATCCGGTGCAAGTCTGCAGGTTCCCCAACTGGAGTAAAGTCAAACTTAAAGTCACCCGTACAGACGATTTTCCCTTGAGGAGTATGAATGACAATCCCCAAAGGCTCTGGAATGGAGTGAGTGGTTCTAAAGAAAGTTGCCTTGAGGTTTTTAAAGGTCAACTCAGTGTTGTGGTTGATTTCGTAAAGTTTGGCGTTGCGCAAGAGGCCGTGTTCTTCGAGTTTTCCACGGATCAAAGCCAGGGCAAGTGGCCCAGCGTAGATAGGGACATTTGCTTGCTTGAGCAGGAAAGGAATCCCACCGATGTGGTCCTCATGTCCGTGTGTAATCAAAACAGCCTTGACGCGGTCGATATTGTCCACGATGTAAGAGTAGTCAGGGATAACGTAGTCGATACCCAGCAAGTCATCTTCTGGGAATTTAATCCCAGCATCGACGATGATAATTTCGTCTTGGTATTCAATTCCGTAAGTGTTTTTCCCGATTTCTCCCAGACCACCGATGGCAAAAACGCCGACTTCTTCAGGTTTAAGAGTGTAGGCCATATTAGAACTCCGTAATCTCGAAAGCGCCAGTTTCTTTTTCGTAATCTAGCAATTTGTCAGACAAGAGTTCGATGAATTCGATGTTGTACTCTGGGCGGTTTTCTTCGACAAGTTGGCGAGCAGCGATACGGCCCTCAAGTTCTGAGCTGGCATCGATGTCTAGGTAAAGTGAGCGTGTTGTTTCACGACGTGGGCTACGTTCTTTTGTTTCTTGATAAAAAACTTTGTAAATCATATAGTTCCTTTCTATTTACAGGTCAGCTTATTCCAAACTTTTAGTAGAGATTTGCTTGATTTCATTCCATTTTGTGTCTAGATTGACCTTGATTCGTTACAATTATTTCAATTATACCATAAAATGAAAAATTAGTAAAAGACGGAAAATGAGAAAGTAAAGGCTGACAAAAGCGTAAAACTTGGATGACAAGATGAAAGACAATTGTTTTGAACAAACAAAAAGAAAAAGCCCTTGACCGAAGTCAAGAGCCGTCAAACACTGGGGGCGAATTGTTCAATCGCAATTTCAGTTCTTTAGAAACCAAAGTTTCAGGGATAGCACTGCAACCCGAAGAGTCAACGACTCAACCTGATTTTCCTACCAGTGTTGAATTACATTTTAACATTGATGGTTAAAAGAGTCAAAGGATTTGCCATCTTTACGCTCCTCTTTTTTCTCAGCAAAAATCGAGTTGAAGCATAAAAAGAAAACAATGCAAACAGATGAATCAACTGGTAAGGGTGTAACGATTATGTTTAAATCATTGATAATGATAAGCAAACTATAAGAGATGAAGAGAATAACATTCATCCTTCTAAAAATGTGCCTTTTATCTAGCATGAATTATCTACACTTCTTACGAAGAACCTTTCAATTTTCTTGTTCACTTTTTTATTCGAAAAAGATAGAAAAAAGCTAGAACTTTTTTGATTTTTTGCCTTCATCTTTGTCTAAGTGGTAAGCCCTTTTGTTTCAAAACAAAGAAAATTCCCATGCGCTGGCTTTTGTAGTATAATAGTAAACAGACAAAAAGATAGGAATGTGTTATGAAAGTATTAGCTTTTGATACGTCTAGCAAGGCTCTTTCTCTAGCCATTTTAGAGGACAAGCAAGTTCTTGCCGAGACTATGATCAATATCAAGAAAAATCACAGTATTACCCTCATGCCTGCCATTGATTTTTTGATGGCTAGTCTGGATTGGACGCCCAAGGACTTGGATCGCATCGTGGTGGCAGAGGGACCAGGTAGCTACACAGGTTTACGAATTGCGGTAGCAACTGCCAAGACCTTGGCTCATACTCTGAACATTGAGTTAGTTGGGATGTCTAGTCTATTGGCTCTGGTGCCACGCCAAAAAGAAGGCTTGGTGGTTCCTATCATGGATGCGCGTCGTAACAATGTCTATGCAGGCTTTTATGAAAATGCCAAGCCAGTCTTGCCAGAAGCGCACCTGTCTTTTTCGGAAGTGCTAGAGCAGGTCAAGGATGCTGAGCAGGTGACCTTTGTCGGAGAAGTTGGAGCCTTTGTGGAACAGATCCAAGAACAACTACCACAAGCCAGCTACCAAGAAACCTTGCCAAATGCAGCTAATCTAGCTCTTAGGGCCTGGGATAAGGAAGCAGACTCCTTGCACGACTTTGTGCCAAATTACCTCAAACGAGTTGAGGCTGAAGAAAACTGGCTCAAGAATCACACCGAGTCTGGCGAGTCCTACATTAAACGCCTATGATAAAGATCAAACGAATCCAACAGCAACCTGACTTAGCTCAAGCTATCTATGCTGTTATGGTAGATGTTTACCCAGTCAGTCCTTGGACGCTGGAACAAATCCAAGCAGACCTGTCCCAAGACCAGACTTGGTATGCTCTGGCTTATGATGGGGAAGAAGTGATTGGATTTCTAGCCGTTCAGGAGAATCTCTTTGAGGCAGAAGTCCTGCAAATCGCTGTCAAAGGAGCCTATCAGGGTCAGGGAATTGCGCCAGCTTTGTTTGCAACATTACCAGCAGAAAAGGAGATTTTCCTAGAAGTCAGAAAGTCAAACCAACGTGCGCAAGCATTTTACAAGAAAGAAAAGATGGCGGTCATCGCTGAGCGAAAGACTTACTATCATGACCCAGTCGAGGACGCCATTATCATGAAGAGAGAAGTAGATGAAGGATAGATATATTTTAGCATTTGAGACATCCTGTGATGAGACCAGTGTCGCCGTCTTGAAAAACGACGATGAGCTCTTGTCCAATGTCATTGCGAGTCAAATTGAGAGCCACAAACGTTTTGGGGGCGTAGTGCCAGAAGTAGCTAGTCGTCACCATGTCGAGGTCATTACAGCCTGTATCGAGGAGGCGCTAGCAGAAGCAGGAATTACTGAAAACGACATAACAGCTGTGGCGGTTACCTATGGACCGGGCTTGGTTGGAGCTCTGCTAGTTGGTTTGTCAGCTGCCAAGGCCTTTGCTTGGGCGCATGGCTTGCCACTTATCCCCGTCAACCACATGGCTGGTCACCTCATGGCAGCTCAGAGTGTGGAGACTTTGGAGTTTCCTCTCCTAGCACTCTTGGTCAGCGGAGGACACACCGAGTTGGTCTATGTGTCAGAGGCTGGCGATTACAAGATTGTTGGGGAGACACGAGACGATGCAGTTGGGGAGGCTTATGACAAGGTCGGTCGTGTCATGGGCTTGACTTATCCAGCAGGTCGCGAGATTGACGAGTTGGCCCATCAAGGTCAGGATGTTTATGACTTCCCTCGTGCAATGATCAAGGAGGATAATCTGGAGTTTTCATTCTCAGGTTTGAAGTCTGCCTTTATCAATCTTCACCACAATGCTGAGCAAAAGGGAGAAAGCTTGTCTAAAGAGGATTTGTGTGCTTCCTTCCAAGCAGCTGTCATGGATATTCTCATGGCAAAAACCAAGAAGGCTTTGGAGAAATATCCTGTTAAAACTCTGGTAGTGGCAGGTGGTGTAGCAGCCAATAAAGGTCTCAGAGAACGCCTAGCAGCCGAAATTACAGATGTCAAGGTCATCATTCCACCTCTGCGGCTCTGCGGTGATAATGCTGGTATGATTGCCTATGCCAGTGTCAGTGAGTGGAATAAGAAGAATTTTGCCAGTTTAGACCTCAATGCCAAACCAAGTCTTGCCTTTGATACCATGGAATAAAGAGTCAGCTTGAAGCTGGCTTTTTTGCTAAAATATTTTATAATATGTTAAAAAAGGAAAAGTTTTTACAAATAGAATAGTAAAGGGAGTTTGGCCATGATTGAAAAGATGGAATTGGGAGAATTTTACAAGGAATTGCGTCTGGCGAGAAAACTCAAGCAGTCAGATGTTGCTTGTGATGGACTGACAGCATCCCAGCTATCCAAGTTTGAACTGGGACAGTCTATGCTGTCTGCGGATAAGCTGATCCTAGCTATCCAAGGGATAAATGTGACCTTTGATGAGTTTGGGCACAAGCTCAACAACTACCAAGAATCCCCACACATGCGATTTGGTCGAAAGGTTGTGGATCGTTTTGCCCATCAAGATATAGCGGGTTTAGAGCAACTGTTGGAGGAAGTCGAACAAGAACAGATGGCGCAGACCTATCGTCGTTTGAACGCTATTGTGATTAAAGATGCCATTCATTCCTTAGATAAAAGGTATCCGTTAGAAGAGGAGGATAGCGAGTTTTTAACTACTTATCTCTATGCTATCGAATCTTGGACCTGGTTTGAACTCTATATTTTTTGCAATACCATGCCCTTCTTGAGCAACCAAGATCTGATTTTTTTATCAACCTCTTTACTTGAAAAATCCAAGGAATTTAAAGAATTGGCACACAATAGACTGTATATGAAAAGTGGCTTTCTGAATATCATATCAGAGCTTATGGAGCGTAAGCTTTTCTCTTACATCCTAATCTTTGAGTCCGAGTTGGAGAGCATGCTCCGTCCATACGATGTTTTTGAGAAATTATTGTGGCAGTTTTTAAAGAAGATGAGCATTTTCCTTCAAACCAAGGGAAGTAATCAAAAAGAGATTGAAGACTTTATCCAATCTCTACAAGTATTAGAAAATCCACAATTAACAGCCCTTTTTGAACTACGCTTACAGCAATATAAAGACCTTATCGATTAACAAACAATCGCAAAAATGAAATTTCTATAAGAAAAAATGTCAAATATGCGATTTTCTAAAATAGGGCATTTTTCGTGTTATACTGTCTTTATTTCATAGTATAGGAGAAAATAAAATGAAAAAGATAATCTCACGCTACTACTTGTTTGTAGCTATTCTACTTGTCATTACTGACCAGTTCTTCATTCGTTTGCTTTTACATAGCGGCCTTGCTGCTGGTCTATCTGACTTTGCCTATTATTTGTCGGATATGATGTTGAATTTTCTTGTGGTTCTGCTTGCTATTATTGTTATGGTTTGGTCAGGTAAATGGCAGAAAATCAACAGTAGAAAATTTAAAGGGTCTTATCTTTTTTATTCCTTTTTAGCTCTTCTTGCTTTTGTTATTTGGAATTTTGTCACATTTGTTATTTTCCCACCTACCAAAAATGAAATTGCTTATCAACTCGATATTCCTACTTTTACAGGAGCAACGGCATTTTTGATGTATTTTTTCTATCCTGTGATTGCAGGTCCCATTTTTGAAGAGATGATTTATCGTGGGTTGGTAATGACTGCTCTGGAAAAAGGAAAGAAGTGGGGTCTGGATGTGCTTGGTTCTGCTGCTTTGTTTGGAATCTTGCACATTAGTAATCACGGTTGGGTCTTGACAGACTTTTTCGTATATATGGGTGGTGGCCTCATACTTGCAGTCTTGTTTAGAGTAACCAAGTCCATTTATTGGCCTATTGGACTGCATATAGTCTACAATGGCATTGGCCAGATTTTGCCCTTGTTGTTTTAGAGTCTTTTTAGAAACATAAATATGAGGCCGACTCCTCGTGCTAGAGCTTTTGATTGGATGAAAGCCCTCTGGGCAGGTTTGGCTGAAAAAAGACGCAGATAAAACTTAAAAGGATCAACTATGAAAAGGAAAGAAACGAAATTTTATCTAGGGACCATTTTGGTATTTATGTCTTATTACTTGATTTTTAATTTAGTAGTGAGATTAGAGTTTATGGATCAATTATCAGATTTTGGATTTTATGGGATTCAAATTTTATTGATAGTAATTGAGGGAATTGCTGCTACTGTGGTTCTTGTCAAGAGTCAACGTTGGAAAGATTATGGTCGCTTCGAGTTTCGTTGGCCCTATCTAGCTATCTTCTTTCTTTCCTTTATATTGATATTTTTGTGGGTAAATATAACGACTCAGATCTTTCCAAGCACGCAAAATGGTAGTGCAATTGTGAAAGAAGCAGCTAATTTGACAGGAATTAGTTACTTTATAACGCGTATTTTCTATGGTAGTCTCATTGCTCCTGTAGTTGAAGAATTGGTCTTTCGTGGGCTTCTGATGACAGCTCTAGCTAAATTTAAAACATACTATGTTGATGTCATTGTTTCCTCTACTCTTTTTAGTCTCATTCATGTTTTACAGTATGGATGGGTGTTAACAGACTTCATCATTTATGCAGGAGCAGGTCTGCTACTCTGTATGTTCTTTCGTTATACACGTTCAGTTTATTGGTCTATGGCCCTTCACATCTTGTGGAATAACTTCTTAATCATTGTCAGTTTACTGGTGTTTGGGTATTAGACTTGGCAGAATTTTTTACATCACATAGATAAGGCTGGCTTCCCAGTCTTTTTCTTATTATGACGGTTTGTCACTTACCCTTCATGAAATCCGACTCGATCAAAGTTTGTCAATCCTAACCTTTTTTTGTATAGTAGAAATATGAAATTTACAAAAATAATCAGTAGTCTGCTCGCTCTTGGAGCTTTACTCATGCTTTTATCAGCTTGCCATAATATCAAAAAGACGCAACTGGTCTTGTTTGAATCCCTTTCTTTCGGTATGCCTGTTAAATCTTTTGAAAAAGTATTTGGAGAGGCTAGCCAAGTGGTGGAAGAAGAGGAAATGGCCTATCGCGATACTTGGCGTGCAGAAGACTCTTATTTCTATAAAACAGGCCGCCTTTTCTATGATTATGAAAATATTTCTTTGAAGGGCTATACAGGTCGAGCAAGATTCACATTTTCAAAATCGCATCGCTTGGAAGAAGCGACAGCTCATATTCCTGTAACTTCAAAGATGGAGCAACAAGTAGTACTCAACAATCTATCCCAGACTATAAAAAAAGAACTTGAAGCTCTTCCAGATTACCAGTCCATGACCACTGATCCGGTAGGACTATACGATGACGGTTATCGTTACAAGGTCAAATTGAAAGGACAGCAGTGGGAACTCTGGGTCGATGTCTATCCGACAGAAGATGAATATGCTGAAAAAACTGAATCCAACAAGTATATGATTCGAGTGGATCAATTTCTCATGTATCCATAAGCAGGTAAAATTTTTTTACAATGTTTACTAGTTCCAAGTTCCAAACTCTAAACTTTTTTCTCTTTTATGAATGTGTTATAATATTTCTTGCTGTGGCTGTGACCTTGAACAGTCTCAAACGAAGAAAATAAGAGGAAAAAAATGAAAGAAAAAGGATTTTGGGAAGGTGTTCAGGCTGCCATGCCGACTGCCCTTGGCTATGTTAGTATCGGTCTAGCTTGTGGGATTATCGGTGCGCCCTATGTGACACCTGTTGAGATGGGCCTGATGAGCCTCTTTGTTTATGCTGGGAGCGCCCAGTTTGCCATGTTGGCATTGATTGCGGTCCAAGCACCTGTAGCAGCCATTGCCATGACAGTCTTTTTAATCAATTTACGACTCTTTTTGCTGAGCTTGCATGCGTCGACCTATTTCCGTCATACCAGTCTCTGGCAAAATATCGGTATGTCTAGTCTCTTGACAGATGAGACTTACGGGGTTTTGATGGGAGAATTAGCCCATACAGACAAGGTCAATCCTATGTGGATGCATGGGAATAATCTCAACAGTTATGTAGCTTGGTTTGTTGGGACAGTTGTTGGGACAGCTCTAGGTGGTTTACTGCCAAATCCAGAAATCTTTGGCCTTGATTTTGCCCTGGTGGGAATGTTTATCGGGATTTTTGCTTCGCAGTTCCAGATTATGCAAAGACGGATTCCTGTCCGCAATCTGCTGAAAATCATAGCAGTTGTTACGGTGTCTTTCTTTTTGCTCTTGACAGTGGTGTCTCAGTCTCTAGCTGTTCTATTTGCGACGCTACTTGGATGTACAATGGGGGTGGTCTTAGATGGTCAGTAAATATCTTTTGTTAGCCGTTATCTTTTCGGGCCTAGTGACTTGGATACCTCGTATGATTCCCTTCATCTTGGTTAAGTACAAGGGTTTGCCAGCTATCGTTGAGCGTTTTTTGAAATTTTTGCCTGTTTCCATTATCTTTGCCTTGATCCTTTCAAGTGTAGTGGCAGGCAAGGTTGGGAGCCTTCCTCAGATCAAGTGGCTGGACTTTTTAGCAGTCTTTCCAACGGCTTGGGTAGCCTTTCGCTACCGCAATCTAGTGGGCACAGTTCTTTTTGGAGTGGTCTTGATTGCAGTCTTGCGTCTGGTCTTTTAGTCAGCCATAAAAAAAACCTATCACCGAGATAGATATCATATAATAGCGAAAAAAATTATTTTCTGATAAGATAGTAAGGTATTCTATTTTGGAGGAAATGACATGAAAAAAATCGTCAAATATTCATCTCTTGCTGCCCTAGGGCTTGTTGCTGCAGGTGTACTAGCAGCGTGCTCAGGTGGAGATAAGAAAGATGCAGCATCAGGTGAAGCAACATCTGGTAAAAAAGAAATCGTCGTAGCAACTAACGGTTCACCAAAACCATTTATCTATGAAGAAAATGGTGAATTGACTGGTTACGAGATTGAACTTATCCGTGCGATCTTTAAAGACTCTGACAAGTATGAAGTCAAGTTTGAAAAGACAGAATGGTCAGGGATTTTCCCAGGACTTGATAGTGATCGTTATCAAATGGCTGTTAACAACCTCAGCTATACCAAAGAACGTGCAGAAAAATACCTTTACGCAGCACCAACTGCTAAAAACCCTAACGTTCTCGTTGTGAAGAAAGACGACGATAGCATCAAATCTCTCGATGACATCGGTGGAAAATCTACTGAAGTTGTTCAAGGAACAACCTCAGCAAAACAATTGGAAGAATATAACAAACAACACGCAGACAATCCAACGGTTCTTAACTACACTAAGGCAGATTTCCAACAAATCATGTCTCGTTTGAGTGATGGACAATTTGACTACAAGATTTTTGATAAAATCGGTGTTGAGACAGTTATCAAAAACCAAGGTTTGGACAACTTGAAAGTCATCGAACT
The DNA here is from genome assembly GCF_002355895.1 of Streptococcus sp. NPS 308. Classification (NCBI taxonomy): domain Bacteria; kingdom Bacillati; phylum Bacillota; class Bacilli; order Lactobacillales; family Streptococcaceae; genus Streptococcus; species Streptococcus sp. NPS 308. The sequence goes on along the minus strand of NZ_AP017652.1, from coordinate 1,765,459 downwards.
TCCAAGCGACCAACAACCTTACGTTTACCCACTTCTTGCTAAAGGTCAAGATGAGTTGAAATCATTTGTAGACAAACGTATCCAAGAACTCTACAAAGACGGAACTCTTGAAAAATTGTCTAAACAGTTCTTCGGAGACACTTATCTCCCAGCAGAAGCTGATATCAAATAAATTTGTAAATCATCCATTCTCTGGTAGATGGATGGTTTTCCATTCTGGAGGTATATAGTTTTAAACTATATGTCTGCCTATCTATTAACAATTTGTTAAATCAAACAATTTATGAGATACTGTTACAGTATTATTTTTAAGGAGAAAGAATCATGAAAATTAAAAAATGGCTCGGTGTAGCAGCTCTTGCTACAGTCGCAGGTTTGGCTCTTGCAGCTTGCGGAAATGCAGAAAAGAAAGCAGATAACGAAACAGTTGTCAAAATTGCAACAGTTAACCGTAGCGGTTCTGAAGAAGCACGTTGGGATAAAATCCAAGAATTGGTTAAAAAAGATGGCATTAAATTGGAATTCACAGAGTTTACTGACTACTCTCAACCAAACAAGGCAACTGCTGATGGCGAAGTAGACTTGAACGCTTTCCAACACTACAACTTCTTGAACAACTGGAACAAAGAAAACGGGAAAGACCTTGTAGCGATTGCAGATACTTATATCTCTCCAATCCGCCTTTACTCAGGTAAAAATGGGGAAGAAAACAAGTACACCAAAGTGGAAGAAATCCCAGATAACGGTGAAATTGCTGTACCAAACGATGCAACAAACGAAAGCCGTGCGCTTTACTTGCTTCAATCAGCTGGTTTGATCAAATTGGATGTTTCTGGAACGGCTCTAGCAACAGTTGCGAACATCAAAGAAAATCCAAAGAACTTGAAGATTACAGAATTGGACGCTAGCCAGACAGCTCGTTCATTGTCATCAGTTGACGCTGCCGTTGTAAACAATACCTTCGTTACAGAAGCAAAATTGGACTACAAGAAAGCACTCTTCAAAGAGCAAGCTGATGAAAACTCAAAACAATGGTACAACATCATCGTTGCGAAAAAAGATTGGGAATCATCACCTAAAGCTGATGCCATCAAGAAAATTATCGCGGCTTACCACACTGATGAAGTGAAAAAAGTCATCGAAGAAACATCAGACGGTTTGGACCAACCAGTTTGGTAATAAGACATAGGGAGGTGGGAGAGTTTCCACCTCTTGCTTTTGTCTAGACTGTTGGTTTTGAAGAAGATAATCTTGTAGTCCGTCCATAGACACAAGTCCTTAGAAAGGGAGAGAAAAAATGGTTTTTCCTAGTGAACAAAAGCAGATTGAAAAATTTGAAAAGGATCATGTAGCCCAGCATTATTTTGAAGTTTTGCGTACCTTGATTTCTAAGAAATCAGTCTTTGCCCAGCAGGTCGGGCTCAAGGAAGTCGCCAACTATTTGGGTGAGATTTTCAAGCGTGTGGGAGCTGAAGTCGAGATAGATGAGAGCTACACGGCGCCTTTTGTCATGGCGCATTTCAAGAGTTCGCGTCCAGATGCTAAGACCTTGATTTTCTATAATCACTATGACACCGTACCAGCGGACGGAGATCAGATTTGGACAGAGGATCCCTTTACACTTTCTGTGCGAAATGGCTTTATGTATGGGCGTGGGGTTGACGACGACAAGGGGCACATCACGGCTCGTTTGAGTGCTCTGAGAAAGTATATGCAGCACCACGATGACCTGCCAGTCAATATCAGCTTTATCATGGAAGGGGCAGAGGAGTCTGCTTCTATGGATTTAGATAAGTATTTAGAGAAACACGCAGACAAACTCCGAGGAGCAGATTTGCTAGTTTGGGAGCAAGGAACCAAAAATGCCTTGGAGCAGTTAGAAATTTCTGGTGGAAACAAGGGAATCGTGACCTTTGATGCCAAGGTGAAAAGTGCGGATGTGGATATCCACTCGAGTTATGGAGGTGTCGTGGAGTCAGCACCATGGTATCTTATCCAGGCCTTAAGTAGCCTACGCGCTGCAGATGGTCGTATCTTAGTAGAAGGCTTGTACGAGGATGTCCAAGAGCCGAATGAACGAGAGTTAGCCTTGGTGGACACCTATGCACAAGGCAACCCCGGGGAAATCAGCCGCATTTACGGCTTGGAATTGCCTCTCTTACAAGAGGAGCGCGCTGCCTTTCTCAAACGATTCTTTTTTGAACCTGCACTCAATATAGAGGGAATCCAATCTGGTTACCAAGGTCAGGGTGTTAAGACTATTTTGCCAGCAGAAGCTAGTGCCAAGCTAGAGGTTCGTCTGGTTCCTGGCTTAGAACCGCATGATGTTCTGGAAAAAATTCGGAAACAGCTAGACAAAAATGGTTTTGATAAGGTAGAATTGTATTATACCTTGGGAGAGATGAGTTATCGAAGCGATATGAGTGCGCCAGCCATTCTCAATGTCATCGAGTTGGCCAAGAAATTCTACCCTCAGGGCGTATCGGTCTTGCCGACTACAGCGGGGACAGGACCTATGCATACGGTCTTTGACGCCCTAGAGGTACCTATGGTAGCCTTCGGTTTAGGGAATGCCAATAGCCGAGACCACGGTGGAGATGAAAACGTGCGGATCGCCGATTACTACACCCATATTGAATTAGTAGAGGAGCTGATTAGAAGCTATGAGTAGAGATATTATCAAGTTAGATCAGATCGATGTGACCTTTCACCAAAAGAAGAGAACCATCACAGCGGTCAAGGATGTGACCATTCACATCCAAGAAGGGGATATCTACGGTATCGTAGGATATTCTGGAGCAGGAAAATCCACTCTAGTCCGGGTGATTAACCTCCTGCAAAAACCATCTGCAGGCAAAATTACCATTGACGACGATGTGATTTTTGACGGCAAGGTGACCTTGACGGCAGAGCAGTTGCGTCGCAAACGTCAAGATATCGGGATGATTTTCCAGCATTTCAACCTCATGAGTCAAAAAACAGCAGAGGAAAATGTAGCCTTTGCCCTTAAACACTCTGGACTCAGCAAGGAAGAAAAGAAAGCAAAAGTTGCTAAGTTGTTAGACTTGGTTGGTTTGGCAGATCGTGCTGAAAACTACCCTTCACAACTATCTGGAGGACAAAAACAGCGTGTGGCCATTGCGCGTGCCTTGGCCAACGATCCGAAAATTTTGATTTCAGATGAGTCAACCTCTGCCCTTGATCCTAAGACAACCAAGCAAATTCTAGCCTTGTTGCAAGATTTGAACCAAAAATTAGGCTTGACCGTTGTCCTGATTACACACGAAATGCAAATTGTCAAAGACATTGCTAATCGTGTGGCAGTCATGCAGGATGGCCGTTTGATTGAAGAAGGCAGTGTCCTTGAAATCTTCTCAGACCCTAAACAACCTTTGACCCAAGACTTCATCTCAACTGCCACAGGTATTGACGAAGCCATGGTCAAGATTGAGAAGCAAGAAATTGTGGAGCATTTGTCTGCGAATAGCCTTTTGGTGCAACTCAAGTATGCAGGGGCTTCGACAGACGAACCACTTTTGAATGAATTGTACAAGCATTACCAAGTAACGGCTAATATCCTTTATGGAAATATCGAAATTCTCGATGGCACTCCTGTTGGAGAATTGGTGGTGGTCTTGTCAGGTGAAAAAGCAGCGCTAGCAGGTGCTCAAGAAGCCATCCGTCAGGCTGGTGTGCAGTTAAAAGTATTGAAGGGAGGACAGTAAAATGACAGACTTGATTCAAACTTACTTACCAAATGTCTATAAGATGGGCTGGTCAGGTCAGGCAGGCTGGGGAACAGCCATTTACCTAACTCTTTATATGACAGTTCTTTCCTTCATTATCGGAGGGTTCTTGGGGCTCGTTGCAGGTCTTTTCCTTGTCTTGACAGCGCCAGGCGGTGTCTTGGAGAACAAGGTCGTTTTCTGGATTTTAGACAAGATTACCTCTATTTTCCGTGCGGTTCCCTTCATCATCCTTTTGGCTATCTTGTCACCTCTTTCTCACTTGATTGTCAAGACTAGTATCGGACCCAATGCAGCCCTTGTCCCACTTTCTTTTGCGGTATTTGCCTTCTTTGCCCGTCAGGTGCAGGTCGTCTTGGCTGAGCTGGATGGCGGTGTCATTGAAGCGGCTCAAGCTAGTGGAGCGACTTTCTGGGATATCGTTGGGGTATACCTATCCGAAGGTCTTCCAGATTTGATTCGTGTGACGACTGTGACCTTGATTTCCCTTGTTGGTGAAACCGCTATGGCGGGAGCAGTTGGTGCTGGTGGTATCGGTAATGTGGCCATTGCCTATGGATTCAACCGTTACAATCACGATGTGACCATCTTGGCGACCATTATTATCATCTTGATTATCTTTACAATCCAGTTCTTGGGAGATTTCTTGACCAGGAAATTAAGTCATAAATAAAAAGAGCCGAAGGGCTCTTTTTTAGTGATTAGATTTTGTGTGTAAACTTTTTACTAATGACTTGCCCAAGCAAAGCACCAATCAAGGCACAAAGGAGAATGCTTGCGACAAAGAGAAAAATTTTGTCTAGCTCTGGAGCGACCATGATACGGTCAATGTATTCCTGAGATTTTCCACGAGCGAGGAGAGCTGCCTCGTAGGATGCTGGATTGATCCACATGAGGAGGATAGGACCACTTGTGCTAAAAGCAAAGACTAGGAAGGAGAAAAGATTTTTAATCTTATCCTGATAGTGACCGAGGCGAGCGGTGGCATCTGCTGCAAGACCGCAGGCGATAGCTGGTAGAAAGGCTCCAGCGCCGTGTTTACTAGCTAGGAAGAAGAGAGCCATAAAGAGCCCTAGAGTGGAAATGGCACCAAAACGAGGAACTTTTACCAGAAGAAACATGTAAACACTCCCCCCAACAAGGGTTGAAAAAGCAGGAGCATAGAACATATTGCCCGTTGAGTCAACCAGGTGTCCAAGTACTACTCCAATCCCTAGACAGAGGAAATAGAGGACGACAGCTAAGAGGGTGGTTAAGATATTTTTCTTCATGAGTTTCTCCTTGATATAAACTAACAAAATCAATTGTATCATGCTTTTAGATGATTGTAAATGGACACTCTATATTTTTGAAAACGTTTGAAATATGATATAATAGTTACACAGTTGTTTGAAGGAGGATATCATGGGAAAATTTCTAGAATTCGTCTTTAATCGTTTCTTTTTAGGAATGATTGTGACGGCTTTTTTCTGGTTATTCACACTAGCAGGAGGTGTGGTCTTTGGTTTGGCACCAGCTAGTGCAACCCTTATGAGTTTATATGCTGAGCACGGTTATACTTATCGAGCTTATAGTTTGAAAGAAGCTTGGGAACTCTATAAGAGTAACTTTGTCAAGAGCAACCTCACTTTCTATAGTTTTGTATTTGTAGATTTAGTATTAGTTTATGGTCTGTATCTTTTGGTTCAATTGCCCCATCAGACTATTTTTCATCTCTTGGCAACCTTTCTTAATGTTCTTGTAGTGGCCCTTGTCTTTCTAGCCTATACTGTTTCCTTGAAACTTCAGGTATATTTTGATTTATCCTACCGAAATACCGTGAAATTGTCTCTTATTGGGATTTTCATGAGCTTGCCAGCAATCGCCAAGGTTCTGATTGGCACAGGCTTGCTTGTAGGAGTTGGTTACTATATGCCTGCTCTCCTCTTTTTTGTAGGAATTGGTGTGTGGCATTTCTTTATCAGTGATATGTTGGAACCTATTTATGAAAGTATCCATGAAAAATTGGCGACAAAATAGAATGAAGCAATTTTGGCTTCACTCTCTTTTACGGATTTATAGCCTCGTTATAATCATCATCATTGCTAGTTTTGCGGTGATGATTTCCTATGCTGACTGGGATTCGCGCGAGAAAGAAGCTCAGCGAGTAGCTCAACGCGTGACGACTCGGACAGTAAGTGAGATTGAATATTACCATAGAGAGTCGACTCGGCTTGCCCAGACTTTGGTTGAAAATCAGGCTCGCATCGAAGGGATTTACAAGTACTTTAGTCTCAGTACACCAGACTATTTTTATTGGCAATTAGAGCGCAAGGCTTCTCCTTATATCTCGGTATCCTTGTATGAAAATATCGACGATCTCTATGTTCGTAATGATTTTGTGACAGGGGTGGCAATTGTCCTCCAAGATTACAAAGAAGTTTTTGTTTCAACCAGAGGGAAACGAAGTGGAGAGAAAATTCCAGCAGAAAATTTCAAACCAGCTCCTAATAGTTTTGCCATTCCTGTATCCGATCCCGTTTCTGACCAGGATTTAGGAGTGATCTACATCTCTTTATCCCCAGATGTCTTACGTGGAGCTATTGACAATACCCGAGGCAACACACCAATGGCTGTGACGGTGACTTCGTCTTTTGATACGGAGATGTTTCAGCTTGGGGAGAAGGTGTCAGCAGAGCGGGAGAACTGGCTTGTAGGAGTCACCTCTCATGGCTATCAAGTTCGTGTGGCTGTTCCTAAGGATTTTGTTCTTAAGGGAACGTTGACTAGTTCTGCTGTCATTATTGGACTAAGCATTCTCTTTATCATCATTTTGTATATCACTCTGAGACAGACCTTTTCAAAATATCAAAAGCAGGTGGTGGATTTGGTCGAGTCTATTCAGGTTATTGCTCAAGGAGAAGAAGGACTTCGAATCGATACCTCTGAAAAAGACCAAGAATTGCTTCTCATTGCAGAAACAACCAATGATATGTTGGATCGACTGGAAAAAAATATCCACGATATTTATCAGTTGGAACTTAGCCAAAAAGATGCCAATATGCGAGCCTTGCAAGCTCAGATCAATCCGCATTTTATGTATAATACATTGGAATTTCTTCGCATGTATGCGGTGATGGAAAGCCAAGATGAGCTGGCGGATATTATCTATGAATTTAGTAGCTTGTTGCGTAACAATATCTCTGATGAGCGTGAAACGACCTTGCAACAAGAACTAGAATTTTGTCGTAAATACAGTTATCTCTGTATGGTTCGCTATCCAAAGTCAGTAGCTTATGGCTTTAAGATCGCGCCAGAATTAGAAAATATGAAGATTCCCAAGTTTACGCTCCAACCATTGGTCGAAAATTACTTTGCCCACGGTATTGACTACCGCCGAACAGACAATGTTATCAGCATCAAGGTCTTGAAGGGTGAGGGATTTGTTGAAATCCTGGTAGTCGATAATGGTCGTGGCATGCCTGCTGAAAAATTAGCTGCCTTGCAAGAGAAATTAGCTCAGAGAAGTTTTGAGCACGAAGCAAGCTACAGCGGCGAGCGGCAGTCAATCGGAATAGTGAATGTACACGAACGCTTTGTCCTCTATTTTGGGGATCGCTACCAAATCAGTGTAGAGTCAGCTGAGCAAGAAGGTGTTCTCTATCGAATCACTATCCAGGATGAATAGAAAGGGTAGAAATGTATAAAGTTTTATTAGTAGACGACGAGTACATGGTGACAGAGGGGCTCAAGCGCTTGATTCCCTTTGAAAAATGGGATATGAAAGTCGTCGCAACAGCCAATCATGCTGACGATGCTCTGGGCTATGTCAAGCATCATCCGGTTGATGTGATTATTTCGGATGTCAATATGCCCGATAAAACAGGACTGGAGATGATCAAGGAGATGAAGGAGATTCTCCCAGATGCCTATTATATCTTGCTATCTGGCTATCAGGAGTTTGACTATGTCAAGAAAGCAATGAACCTGAGTGTCGTGGATTATCTGGTGAAGCCAGTGGATAAGGTGGAGTTGAGTCATTTATTAGAAAAAATTGCGAGTCAACTTCAGGAAAAGGTGGAGCAGAGTCAGACTCTCAGCCAAGAATTGGATGAAGAAGGCTTTGTCAACTTCTTAGCAGGTAAAGACAACTGGTGGATAGGTCTTTCCAAGGAAAAACAAGGTTCTTTCACTATTCCTTACTATGTTTTAGGTCAAGACTGGCAGATTTTTATCTCTGATCAACCACTAGATGGAATCGTAGTAACGCCCTTTGTAGCACCCTACCAACAAGCCTTTGAAAAATGGAAGATCAACGCAGAAAAAGCCCTCTTTTACGGTTCCGTCAATCTAGAAAAATCCGAGAGTCTATTTGCTTATTACGAACCGATTTATCGCGTGATTATCCAAGGAAATATCAATCAAATCATCGAAGAATTGACCCTGCTGGAGAAGGTTGTCTTAGAGAATACACCGCGCGTGGCTATCACCAAACAACTCTTCACTCAATTTGTCATGGATGTCTTCCACTTGTTTGAGCATCTAAAAGCGGATGATATGACAGAGATTGTCAAAGCCATCCATGCTATTAACTCCTTTGAAGAATTGGTTGCCTACATCAAAGCAACCTTGACTAAGTTCTTTGGCCAGTATCGGATGAATGAAAATGTGGTCAGTGTTCTAGAGGTGATCGGCCGCGATTATCAAAAAGAGCTCTCACTTAAGGATATTAGCAAGGATCTCTTTATTAACCCAGTCTACCTCGGTCAGCTGATTAAGCGAGAAACCAACTCGACCTTTGCAGAACTGCTCAACAAACAGCGAATTAAGGCAGCGCAACAGCTCTTGCTTTCAACCAATGATAGTATTGAAGATGTTTGCTATGCCGTTGGTTACAGTAATGTCGGCTATTTTTACAAAGTTTTCCGTAAATTGTGCGGAAAATCACCAAAAGCTTACCGAAAACAAGTCGAGACAGGCCTGTAAGAATTGTATTTCTGTACGAAAAATGCTATAATGTCCAAAAGGTTTTATAGGAGGAAAATATGAAAAAGAAACCAATTTATCTCTGGATTTTGTTAGTCCTATCCGCACTCATTTCTGCTTCGTCATTATTTGGCATCTTGGGCCCAGTCCCTAGCAAAGAAGTTCTTCGTGCGAGTCTATCTAATAGTGGGTCCCTTACTGCTCAGCAAATAGAAGACACGGTTAACTATACCTACCAAGTAACAGCGGCATCGCACTCAATTTTTAATGTAGTTTTGATTGTTTTATCTGCTATTTTAGTTGTGGTAGCCTTTGTGTTCTTAGTTCGTAAAAACGTCCAATTTGCAAACTATGCTTATCTTGGCTATCTTTTGCTAGCGATTGTTGGTTTGGTCTATTCTTTTATGAACATTCAAGATGCACTTCAATTGATTAAAGATGATACCCTAGGCTTAGGAATAGGCACATTAGCAAAAGGAACCGTTATTTTGTTCATGATTATCAATGTCCTCTTTTTAGCTTTAGTCCTTTACAAGATGTGGCGCCAACAAAAAGATTTGGCTGAGGAAGCCGAAGCAGAGGAAGTTGCCTAAGTATTGACAAAAGAGAACTATCAAGTTACAATCTTGGTAGTTCTTTTAATATCCAAAAATAAAAATCGAGGTCAATATGAAAAAAATATCCTTAGTTTATATCAGTTTGAGTGGAAATACAGAGAGTTTTGTAACCCGACTTAAGGACTATCTCTTGTCCCAGCACGAAGGGATTGAGGTCCAAAAGATCCATATCAAGGATTTGGTCAAGAAAGGGAAAGATTTCTTTGAGATGGACCATCCTTATGTCGCCTTTTTACCAACCTATCTAGAAGGTGGAAATGGTGTCGACAACGGCGATGTTGAGATCCTGACGACTCCAGTGGGTGATTTTATCGCCTATGGAGACAATGCTAGTAAGTGTTTTGGTGTAGTGGGATCTGGTAATCGCAATTTTAATAACCAATACTGTTTGACTGCCAAGCAGTACAGTCAGCGTTTTGGTTTCCCTGTTCTAGCAGATTTTGAAATGAGAGGCATGTTGGGAGATATTAAAAAGGTTGCAGCGATTATCGCGGACTTATATGGATTGGAAAGTTAAGCTTCGGCTTAGCTTTTTCTTCTATTTTATTTGTTTAAAATCTAGGGCGAATCTTTAGCAGTTTCATGAAGAAGAGAAAAATCCGAGAAGAAGACTTCTCGGATTTTGATTATTTGAGTTGATCAGTGATTTCCTTGGAAAGCATGAGTCCCAAACGATAACCCTTGTTGATGTAGGCGATGACATCGTTGATATTCTCTGTTGTTTGGATTCTTTCGTGGATATCTGCTTTGAAAGTTTCGTCTTTTAAAAGCTGCTCCTGAAGAAGTTTCTGAAGTTTTTCTTTTTCGTATTTATTGATGAGAAAAAGAACGACAAGACTGATAAGAACTAAGATATAAGCGTACTGGCTCATAAAATCTCCCCTGATTTGATAAAAAATTGAAGGCATAAGAAAAGCGAAAGAAATTTCGCTTTTCAACTAAGTCACTAGGCGAGCAGAACAGGTATCCAATAGCTAAAACCAGACAATTTGGATCTTTAACTGAAAAGTCCGCCCAGTTGAAATGAAGACTAGTAAAGCGCCAAGCCAAAGTCTGTATAGGATTTGGTGATAGTTACTTAGACTGCTTTACAATAAAGTGATTAAAAGATTACGACATGAGCCTAACCAAATCGATATTATTTGGTTAGGTGAATTAGTGAAGCAGTTAGCTAGTCTGCATATAGCGGCTAGCGTCTAACAATTAGGAACTTTAGTTCCAATTGTTAGTACTGAATCACATCTTCTCTGGTGCTTCTACTCCGAGCAAACGAAGAGCTTCTTTGAGGACGACTGCGGTTGCGTAGCTGAGGGCCAGACGACTGTCGCGCTCTGGGCTTTCATCCAAGATACGAGTGTGAGCATAGTATTTATTGAAAGCTTGCGCCAAGCTGATTGCATACTTAGCAATGAGCGATGGGTCATAGTTGTCAGAAGCACGTTTGATGACACGGGCAAAGTCTTGGAGAAGTTTGATGATTTCCCAGCTTTCGGCATCATTTAGACTGTAACTTTCTTGAGCATTTGGATGGAAGTCAGCTTTTCTAAGTAGAGACTGAATACGAGCGTAAGCGTATTGGATGTACGGACCAGTTTCTCCTTCAAATGAAACCATTGCTTCCAAATCAAAGTCATAACCATTTCGACGATCAGTTTTCAGGTCGTAGAATTTGACAGCTCCAACCCCAACAGCTTGGGCGATTTGATCCTTGTTTTCAAGGTCAGGATTTTTCGCTTCGATTTGAGCTTTAGCACGAGTGATGGCTTCTTGGAGAGTTGGCTCGAGCAGGATGATGTTTCCTTTACGAGTAGAGAGTTTTTGGCGATTCTTGGTTACAAGACCAAAGTCAACGTGAACCATATCGTCACTCCAAGCAAATCCCATTTTCTTCAAGACGGCTTTCAACTGTTTAAAGTGGTTAGATTGCTCTTGGCCGACAGCATAGACATTTTTAACAAAGTTGTAAGTACGAGCACGGTAGATGGCTGTTGCGATATCACGAGTGATGTAGAGAGTAGCGCCATCTGATTTTTTAATCATAGCAGGTGGCAAATCGAAATCATCCAAGTTGACAATGCAAGCCCCTTGAGACTCTTCTAGCAAGCCTTTTTCTTCTAAGATTTGTACGGCTTCATCCATCTTGTCATTGTAGAAGGCTTCACCGTTTAAGCTATCAAATTCAACACCGAGTAGTTTGTAGATGCGGTTGAATTCGACCAAACTTTCATCACGGAACCATTGCCAAAGTTGAGTTGCTTCAGGATCACCATCTTCTAGTTTTTTGAACCAGAGGCGACCTTCATCGTCGAGAGCCTTGTCAGTTTCGATTTCGGCATTGATGCGAACGTAAAGTTTCAACAACTCATCGATTGGGTTGGCTTCGATGGCTTCTTTAGAACCCCACTTCTTATAAGCAACCATGAGAAGACCAAACTGTTTCCCCCAGTCTCCAAGGTGGTTGATTTTAATGGTTTTGTAGCCCATCTTCTTAAAGATATTAGAGAGGGCATCTCCGATAACTGTTGAACGCAAGTGGCCGACTGAGAAGGGTTTGGCGATATTGGGACTAGAAAGGTCAATCGTAATATTTTGCTCTTGGCCTTCCGTTTGTTGGGCGTAGTCAGCACCTTTTTCGATGATTTCTTTGATAACTGCACCAGAAATAGCAGATTTATCAAGGAAAAAGTTTACGTAAGGACCCGTTGCCACCACTTTTTCAAAGGCTTGGCTGTTGATCTTTGCAGCAATATCGGCAGCAATCATTTGCGGTGCCTTGCGTTCGACTTTTGCTAGTGAGAAAGCAGGGAAAGCGATGTCTCCCATATCTGAATTTTTAGGTTGTTCTAGTAAATTGAAAATAGCCTCTTGGTCCAGGCTATCGATGACGCTAGCCAATTCGCCAGCAATCAGTTTTTTTGTATTCATAAGTAGGCTCCTTTTGGGCTTTTCTTCTATTTTAACACAATTTACTACATTTTTTGAGAAAGAAGAGAATTTTTTTGAATTCTCTATTTTTTTTGGTATAATATGGTTATAAAATAAATGTAAAATTTATTATAAATATTCGTTTAAGAGGATAATATGAGAAAAAGAGAACGGCATCAGTTGATTAAAAAGATGATCGCTGAAGAAAAACTTGGAACACAAAAAGAGATTCAAGATCGTCTTGAAGCTCAGAATGTCTATGTGACGCAAACGACTTTGTCACGTGATTTGCGTGAAATCGGCTTGACCAAGATCAAGAAAAATGATATGGTGTATTATGTACTAGCAAATGAGACAGATAAGATTGATTTAGTTGAGTTTTTGTCTCATCATTTAGAAGGAGTTGCAAGAGCAGAATTCACCTTGGTACTTCATACAAAACTTGGGGAAGCGGCAGTCTTAGCAAACGTTGTAGATGCAAACAAGGATGAATGGATTTTAGGAACGGTTGCTGGTGCTAATACCTTATTGGTTATTTGTCGAGACCAGCACGTTGCCAAGCTGATGGAAGATCGTTTGCTAGATTTGATGAAAGATAAATAAGGTCTTGGGAGTTGCTCTCAAGACTTATTTTTAGCAAGGAGAGACGGAAAATGGCAACAGAAAAGCTATCACCCGGCATGCAACAGTATGTGGATATTAAAAAACAATACCCAGATGCTTTTTTGCTTTTTCGGATGGGTGATTTTTACGAGTTGTTCTATGAAGATGCAATTAATGCAGCACAGATTTTAGAAATTTCCTTAACAAGTCGGAATAAAAATGCAGAAAATCCGATACCCATGGCGGGTGTCCCCTATCATTCTGCCCAGCAGTATATCGATGTATTGATCGAGCAGGGCTATAAGGTGGCCATTGCCGAGCAGATGGAAGATCCCAAACAAGCGGTCGGAGTTGTCAAGCGAGAGGTGGTCCAGGTCATCACACCTGGAACGGTCGTTGATAGCAGTAAGCCGGATAGTCAGAATAATTTCTTGGTTTCCTTAGATCGTGATGGCAATCAGTTTGGTCTGGCTTATATGGATTTGGTGACGGGTGATTTCTATGTGACAGGGCTATTGGATTTCACTCTCGTTTGTGGAGAAATCCGTAACCTCAAGGCGCGAGAAGTGGTGCTGGGTTATGACTTGTCTGAGGAAGAGGAGCAAATCCTAAGCCGTCAGATGAATCTTGTGCTTTCCCATGAGAAGGAAGGCTTTGAGGATATTCATTTACTGGATTCACGTTTAGCAGCTGTGGAGCAAGCAGCAGCTAGTAAGCTACTCCAGTATGTTCATCGGACCCAGATGCGGGAATTGAACCATCTCAAACCAGTTATCCGCTATGAAATCAAAGATTTCTTACAGATGGACTATGCGACCAAGGCTAGTTTGGACTTGGTTGAGAATGCCCGTTCAGGCAAGAAGCAGGGGAGTCTTTTCTGGCTTTTGGATGAAACCAAAACAGCTATGGGCATGCGGCTCTTGCGCTCTTGGATTCATCGTCCCTTGATTGATAAGGAACGAATCGTCCAACGTCAAGAGGTGGTGCAGGTCTTTCTTGACCACTTTTTTGAGCGTAGTGATTTGACAGACAGTCTCAAGGGTGTTTATGACATCGAACGCTTGGCTAGTCGGGTTTCTTTTGGCAAGACCAATCCCAAGGATCTCTTGCAGTTAGCTACTACCTTGTCTAGTGTGCCACGGATTCGTGCGATTTTAGAAGGCATGGAGCAGCCTGCTTTGGCCTATCTCATTACACAGTTGGATGGAATCCCTGAGTTGGAGAGCTTGATTAGCGCAGCGATTGCTCCTGAAGCTCCTCATGTGATTACGGAAGGTGGCATTATCCGTACGGGATTTGATGAGACCTTGGATAAATACCGTCGAGTACTTAGAGAAGGGACCAGCTGGATTGCTGAGATTGAGGCTAAGGAGAGAGAAAACTCTGGTATCAGCACGCTCAAGATTGACTACAATAAAAAGGATGGCTACTATTTCCATGTGACCAATTCGCAACTGGGAAATGTTCCAGCCCACTTTTTCCGCAAGGCGACGCTGAAAAACTCAGAACGCTTCGGTACCGAGGAATTAGCGCGTATCGAGGGAGATATGCTGGAGGCACGTGAAAAGTCAGCCAACCTAGAGTACGAAATCTTTATGCGTATCCGAGAGGAAGTCAGCAAGTATATCCAGCGCTTGCAGGCTCTAGCCCAAGGAATTGCGACGGTTGATGTCTTGCAAAGTCTGGCGGTTGTAGCTGAAACCCAGCATTTGATTCGACCTGAGTTTGGAGACGATTCACAAATAGATATCCAAAAAGGGCGCCATGCGGTCGTTGAAAAGGTCATGGGGGCTCAGACCTACATTCCAAACAGCATCCAGATGGCAGAAGATACCAGCATTCAATTGATTACAGGGCCCAACATGAGCGGGAAGTCTACCTACATGCGCCAGCTAGCCATGACTGCGGTTATGGCCCAGATGGGTTCCTATGTTCCTGCTGAGAGCGCCTACTTGCCGATTTTTGATGCCATCTTTACTCGCATCGGAGCGGCAGATGACTTGGTTTCAGGTCAATCAACCTTCATGGTGGAGATGATGGAGGCCAACAATGCCATTTCGCATGCGACCAAGGACTCACTCATTCTCTTTGATGAATTGGGACGGGGAACGGCGACCTATGATGGCATGGCTTTAGCCCAGTCCATCATCGAATACATCCATGAGCATATCGGAGCCAAGACCCTCTTTGCCACCCATTACCATGAGTTGACTAGTTTGGAGTCCAGTTTGGAGCACTTGGTCAATGTTCACGTGGCAACCTTGGAGCAGGGTGGGCAGGTCACCTTCCTTCACAAGATTGAACCAGGTCCAGCTGATAAATCCTACGGTATCCATGTTGCTAAGATTGCTGGCTTACCGGGAGAACTTTTAGCAAGAGCGGATAAGATTTTAACGCAACTGGAGAGTCAGGGACAAGAAAGCCAAGCTCCGATGAGGCAAACTAGCGCCGTCACGGAACAGATTTCTCTCTTTGATACGCCTGAAGAACATCCTATCCTAGCAGAATTGGCTAAACTGGATGTGTACAACATGACACCTATGCAGGCTATGAATGTCTTAGTCGAGTTCAAACAAAAATTATAAAAAGAATCCCACTCATGCATTTGTGAGTGGGTTTTTCTTTACTTTTTATGGGCCAAAAGTTGATTGATGTGGTCCACTTTTTTAGCTTCTCTTTTATAGAGGATAGTCCAGATGATAAGGTAGACAATCGCAAACTCTGGAATGAGCTGGAGATAGAAGGTCCAGTGGAAGGGGAACCAACCAGCCAGAGTTGCTAGTGGAACAAAGCCAGCCAGCATGAGGAAGAAATGGGAAAGTGTGGCACGGAGCAAGCTCCAGTCACGGCTGAATAAGCGACCGCCAAAGCTAAAGAGAACACCGATAGCTGACCAGATGATCATACAGTAGAGCAAGACCAGAGCACCGTGAACCTGATGTTCCACCATCACTTGTCCGACTAGAGACTCGGGGCTCAGTGGGGCATAGGTATTTGGTGCATAAATGAGTGAAAAGAGGATAGAGAGGATGAGGCCGATGAGGACGCCAGCAGCTGCGTCGTGAAAGATTTGTTTTTTCATAGTTCTAATTTCTCCTTGATGGTTTTTAGGTAACGGCGTGAAGAGTAGGTGAAGCTTTCGTTTTTCAAGAAAATTTCAACCAGACCGTTGGGGGTTAGTTTGAGATGAGAGATAGCGTCAATATTAACGATTTCTGATTGGGAAATTTGGATAAAAGTGGTCGGCAGAATGTCAAGAACTTGATAGAGACGCAAATCAATGGTATAGGTCTGAGATGCAGTTTCTGCTAGAATCTTGCGATTCTCGATATAGAAGCGTTGTATCTTACCAATCTTAACTAGATAGACCTGATCATCAATCTTTCCTTTGATTGTTTCTTTTTGGTCAAGATTTTCTGCGAACTCGATGACTTTCTGGACTTTTTCGGTCGGCTGAGGAGTTTGGACAATCAGCTTTTCCTCCTCGTAAGTCTCCTTAATCTGTAGTTCTACTTTCATAAATTTCCCTCCTTTTCAGTTATACAAGGTTGTGATCACTTCCTGTACACCTTTATTAAACACTATTTTACGATCCATGGCAAGAACTTTTGTCTATGTGGAGAGATTTGGAGTCTATGTGGTATTTGCTTTTTCTGATAGTATCTGAAATATGGTATAATAGCACTAATCAATTTCTAGGAAAATAGATACAGAAAGGGGCTGAAAGATGTCTCATATTATTGAATTGCCAGAGGTGCTGGCAAACCAGATCGCGGCAGGAGAGGTTATTGAACGTCCTGCCAGTGTGGTGAAAGAGTTGGTAGAAAATGCCATTGACGCTGGCTCTAGCCAGATTATCATTGAGATTGAGGAATCAGGTCTAAAGAAGATTCAAATCACAGATAATGGTCATGGAATTGCCCACGATGAGGTGGAATTGGCCCTGCGTCGTCATGCGACCAGTAAGATAAAAAATCAAGCAGACCTCTTTCGGATTCGGACGCTCGGATTTCGAGGTGAAGCCCTGCCCTCTATCGCTTCTGTCAGTGTTCTGACTCTGTTGACGGCGGTGGATGGCGCGAGTCATGGGACCAAGCTCGTCGCGCGTGGAGGTCAAGTCGAAGAAATCATCCCAGCGACAAGTCCTGTGGGAACCAAGGTTTGTGTGGAGGACCTCTTTTTCAACACGCCTGCCCGTCTCAAGTATATGAAGAGCCAGCAAGCGGAGTTGTCTCATATCATCGATATTGTCAACCGTCTGGGCCTTGCTCATCCTGAGATTTCTTTTAGCTTGATTAGTGATAGCAAGGAAATGACACGAACAGCTGGAACTGGTCAACTGCGTCAAGCTATTGCTGGAATTTACGGTTTGGCTAGTGCCAAGAAGATGATAGCCATTGAGAATTCGGATCTGGACTTCGAAATTTCAGGTTTTGTGTCCTTGCCGGAGTTGACTCGAGCTAATCGCAACTATATCAGCCTCTTCATCAATGGGCGATATATCAAGAACTTTCTGCTCAATCGTGCTATTCTTGATGGTTATGGCAGCAAGCTCATGGTGGGACGCTTTCCGCTGGCTGTTATTCATATCCATATTGACCCTTATCTAGCGGATGTCAATGTGCATCCGACCAAGCAAGAAGTGCGAATTTCCAAGGAAAGAGAGCTAATGGCGCTGGTTTCAGAAGCTATTTCTAACAGTCTCAAGGAACAGACCTTGATACCGGATGCCTTGGAAAATCTTGCCAAGTCGACCGTGCGCAATCGTCAAAAGGTGGAGCAGACTATTCTCCCACTCAAAGAAAATACGCTCTACTATGAAAAAACAGAACTCTCAAAACCCAGTCAAGCTGAGGTGGCTGATCATCAGGTTGAATTAACTGAGGAAGGGCAGGATTTAACCCTGTTTGCCAAGGAAACCTTGGACCAGTTGAGCAAGCAGACAAAACTCCATTTCGCAGAGAGAAAGCCTGTCAGCTATGACCAACTAGATCACCCAGAGTTAGACCTTGCGAGTCTTGATAAGGCTTATGACAAGCTGGAGCGAGAAGAATCATCAAGCTTCCCAGAGTTGGAATTTTTCGGGCAAATGCACGGGACCTACCTCTTTGCCCAAGGTCGAGATGGGCTCTACATCATAGATCAGCACGCGGCTCAGGAACGGGTTAAGTACGAGGAATACCGTGAAAGCATTGGCAATGTTGACCAGAGTCAGCAGCAACTCCTAGTGCCTTACATTTTTGAATTTCCTGCGGATGACGCCCTTCGTCTCAGAGAAAGAATGCCTCTCTTAGAGGAAGTGGGTGTCTTTCTAGCTGAGTACGGAGAAAATCAATTTATCCTGCGTGAACATCCTATTTGGATGGCAGAAGAAGAAATCGAGTCTGGTATCTATGAAATGTGTGATATGCTCCTCTTAACTAAAGAAGTTTCGATCAAGAAATATCGAGCAGAGCTGGCTATCATGATGTCCTGCAAGCGGTCTATCAAGGCCAACCATCGCATCGATGACCATTCAGCCAGACAGCTCCTTTATCAGCTTTCTCAATGTGACAATCCCTATAACTGTCCACATGGCCGTCCTGTTTTGGTGCATTTTACCAAGTCGGATATGGAAAAGATGTTCCGACGCATTCAGGAGAATCATACCAGCCTCCGAGAGTTGGGGAAATACTAAACCTTATAGAAAATCAAACAGCCCTAGTTATAAAACTAGAGCTGTTTTGAATTTTTGAGCTGAACTTGTGTTCCAGCAAGCAAATCAGCTGGATGACGTTTGTCCTTGCGAAGGAGTCCCATCAGCAGAAAAATCAAGAAGAGAATCCCTGCTGAGGTTGACAAGAAAATTGACAGAGCATCTGCTTGATAAGCACTACGAATAGCTCCCATATGTCCCAACTGCCAAGGGAAAAACTTGATAGCAGAGCGCAAAAGGCTGTGGGAAAGGCTCCTATGCTTGTAAATCAGCTGTAAACCTGCCCAACGCTTGCCAAAACTTCCTTTTCTATAGTCGAGCCAAGCAAAGATGATAGTTAGGGGCAGAACCGAGCTAGAAAAAGCCAGAAGTTGGCTCTGGGCTTCAGTGAATACGGGAACGCCTCCTAGAACTAAATTGTAAAAGCCCATAGCTAGTAAAAATAAAGAAATGAGGTAGCCCGAGATAAAGAGCCAGTCTCCAATCAGCTCTTTCAGACGAGTTTTGATAGGTATGGGATTGTCAGTTTTTAGTTTCATCTTTAGCACCTTCTTTCTTAAAATCATCAAGGCCTATAACCTTGTCCAGATACTTTTGCTTAATCTTTAGCGCCTTGTTAATAGCCATTGCAGAAGCGATTAATAGAACGAAGGTTAGCCAAATCCAAGCGGTGAATTCGGCTGGGAAACTAGAACCAGCTAAAAAGAGATAGATAGCCAGAGCCAAGACGAAAATATAAATCACTTGCCAGAGACCATAGGATTTAACCTCTTTATAGTATTTGTCCTTGTCTTCTTCCAAGGTCACTGCTGTGGAACCTTTTTCAGAGTTTTCATCCAGAAGTAGATAGTCAGTTGTCACTTGGAAAATCTTGCTTAATTCAATGATTTTTTCGATTTCAGGAAGTACTTGTCCAGACTCCCATTTGGAGATGCTTTGCCGAGAAACATTGATTTGTTCTGCTAGTTTTTCTTGGGACCAACCTTTTTCCTTTCTGAGCTCAAATAGTTTTTCTGCGAGTTTCATCATACTCTCCTCCTTTTTCTACTTCTATCCTAACAATTTTTACTTATAATGAGAATACAATCTCCTGTACTATTTGTCAACTAGAGGTTGCACCTTTTGTTGCAGTCTGTCTTGGGGAAATATGGTATACTAGATAGGCAAAATAATGGAGAAAAAATTATGTACGAATATCTAAAAGGAATCATTACCAAAATCACTGCTAAATATATCGTCCTTGAGGCAAATGGTATCGGTTATATCCTGCATGTAGCCAATCCTTATGCATACTCAGGTCAAGTTAATCAAGAAACTCAAATCTATGTGCATCAAGTTGTCCGTGAGGATGCCCATCTGCTTTACGGCTTTCACTCAGAAGACGAGAAAAAGCTCTTTCTCAGTCTGATTTCAGTCTCAGGGATTGGACCTGTATCAGCTTTGGCTATTATTGCAGCCGATGACAATGCTGGCCTAGTTCAAGCGATTGAGAGCAAGAACATCACCTACTTGACCAAGTTCCCCAAAATTGGTAAGAAAACAGCCCAGCAAATGGTTCTGGACTTGGAAGGCAAGGTAGTCGTGGCTAGTGATGACCTTCCTGCCAAAGTCGCTGTGCAAGCCAGTGCTGAAAATCAAGAACTGGAAGAAGCTATGGAAGCCATGCTGGCGTTAGGCTACAAGGCAACAGAGCTCAAGAAAATCAAGAAATTCTTTGAAGGGACGACGGATACAGCAGAGAACTATATCAAATCTGCCCTTAAAATGTTGGTCAAATAGGAGAAGAGTATGCCAAAACGTTGTTCGTGGGTCAAGATGACCAATCCGCTCTACATCGCCTACCACGACCAGGAGTGGGGACAGCCTCTTCATGATGACCGCGCTCTTTTTGAACTGCTCTGTATGGAGACTTATCAGGCTGGTCTATCTTGGGAAACGGTACTAAACAAACGTCAAGGATTCCGAGAAGCATTTCATGGCTATCAAATTCAAGCGGTCGCGGAAATGACAGATGGGGAGTTGGAAGCCTTGTTAGAGAATCTAGCCATCATCCGAAATCGTGCCAAGCTCTTTGCGACGCGTGCCAACGCCCAAGCATTTTTACAAATCCAGAAAACCTTTGGCTCTTTTGATGCTTATCTCTGGTCCTTTGTTAAGGGGAAAACGATCGTGAATGATGTTCCTGACTATCACCTAGCACCTGCTAAAACAGCCTTGTCTGAAAAATTAGCTAAAGATCTAAAAAAACAAGGTTTCAAGTTCACAGGCCCAGTTGCCGTTTTATCTTTTCTACAAGCAGCAGGTTTGATTGACGACCACGAGAATGATTGTCAATGGAAGGGGAATTAAGTGATGTCTAACAAAAATAAGGGAATTCTGATTTTTGCGATTCTCTATACAGTTCTCTTTGTATTTGATGGAGTTAAATTGCTGGCTTTCTTGATGCCATCTGCTATTGCAAATTATCTAGTTTATGTAGTACTAGCTCTATATGGCTCTTTCTTGTTTAAGGATAGATTGATCAAACAATGGAATGAGATTAGAAAGACTAAAAGGAAATTCTTCTTTGGCGTCTTAACAGGATGGCTCTTTCTCTTTCTGATGACTTTTGTCTTTGAATTTGTATCAGAGATGTTGAAGCAGTTTTTTGGGCTAGTCGGACAAGGTCTAAACCAGTCGAATATTCAAAGTACCTTTCAAGAACAACCAATACTGATAGCAGTTTTCGCCTGTATCATAGGACCTTTTGTGGAAGAACTCTTTTTCCGTCAGCTCTTGTTACATCATTTGCAGAAACGTCTGTCA
Source organism: Streptococcus sp. NPS 308 (assembly GCF_002355895.1). Taxonomy (NCBI): domain Bacteria; kingdom Bacillati; phylum Bacillota; class Bacilli; order Lactobacillales; family Streptococcaceae; genus Streptococcus; species Streptococcus sp. NPS 308. Next base: position 1,744,103 of record NZ_AP017652.1, on the reverse strand, counting down.
AGTTGGCTAAGCATTCTTCTGGTAGGACTTGTTTTTGCTCTGACTCATATGCACAGTTTGGCTTTATCAGAGTGGGTCAGTGCAGTCGGTTATCTAGGTGGAGGCATTGCCTTTTCTATCATCTATGTGAAAGAAAAAGAGAATATTTATTATCCTCTAGTTGTTCATATGTTAGGCAATAGCCTTCCCTTGATTATTTTAGTTATCAGTAGTATGTGACGTTTTAGTAGTTATACAAGAGAAAAAGCTGAGAAACTTATCTCAGCTTTTTTTGTTATAGTCAAAGCGAATGACTTGCTTCTTTGCATCCACATAAGCATGGACGCCAAAGGGCACAATGGCTCTTGGTGTTGCGTGACCGACATTCAGATTATAGACAATCGGGATATTGCTGTCAACGATGCTCATTAGTGCCTCTTTATAGTCGTCATAGAAGGCTTCATCCATTGGCTTTCCGACCAAGAGTCCACTGATGACCTCAAATACCCCAGTTTCTTTCAAAGCCTGTAACATCTTTTTGAAGTTTTCCGGTTCAGGCTTTTCTTCGCTTGTTTCTAGCAAGAGAATCTTTCCTTCCCAGTCGGATAAGTCAGGGAGGAGTTTGTACTTTTGGCAGAGCTCCGTGCTGTCTGCGTATCGAGAATTGTCAAAAATATCATAGAGGGACTCAAGACAACCACCGAGGATCTCTCCCTCAAATTGAGCATTTCCTTGTAACAAATCAAAACCTGTATTTACATGGCTGATACGAGCTGTTCCCAGAGCATTGGGACTAAAGTCAGTCCGTTCCTCATACCAAAGGTCGCTAGGGTGGATTTCAGAGATTTTTCCAGTCTCGATCAGTTCTTTAAAGCAGTGAAAGCTATAGGGCAACATCTCCTTGTCTAATTCACAAATGTCTGCTAGAAAGGATTGCCCATAAAAAGTCTTGATCCCTAGTTTATGCAACATAAGGTGGTTCATAGTGGTATCCGAGAAACCGAGAAAAATCTTTGGTTTGATAACCTTTTGGAGTTGGTCATTTTCAAAAAGAAAAGGTAGCAAACGATAGGTATCATCACCACCAATGGCGCATAGGATCATGTCGATGCTATCGTCCGAAAAGGCCTGCATCAAATCCTCTGCACGCGCCTCAGGATGATCCTTGATAAAGTCTAAACCTTTTAGCGAATGAGGTAAAAAGATAGGATTGAGTCCCAAATCCTTGAGACGTTGGATACCCAGCTCCACTTCGTGTTTGACAAAGTCCTCTCCGATAACACCGCTAGACAAACTAACAATACCAATAGTAGAAACCATATCTCATCCTCCTAGAAATAGATTGAGCCTATTTTATCACAAAAGGTGAGAGAAAACTACAAGAATGGGACTCAGAAGTGCTATTGAATCTCAAGAAAGCAAGCAAAAAAGCAACCACCTGTGCAGTTGCTTTTCGTTTTTCTAATCTCTAATCTCGCTAGATATGAGTTACTTGGTCAACTCTTGATTATAGGAGAGGGCCAAATCAATCCAGTAAGGCAATTCTTTTTGACCTTCTATATCTAAGTCTATATAACCATGATAAAGGCGTTCCCTCATCAATGTAGTATGAGCTCCTGTTCGTGGTAGAACTTGCTTTTCTATTTCTTTGCCAATTCTCACCATAACCAGCTGGTCCTTTCTGGAACTGACTGTAAGGACCATTTTCCCACGAATCATAAAGGCAAGACCACCAAACAGTTTCTTTTCTTCTAACTCTTCTTCGAAAATTTGGGGAGGAAGTTTGAGTGCTAGAATTTTTCGAATCTGCTGTGCTAAGGATTGACTATATGCCATAGCGTTTCACTTTTCTTAATAACGTGATGGGCCTGCGCTTGCGCTTCGGATATTGAAGCGTTTTTTGAGATAGAAGCGAAGGGCGAGAAGGGCTGCTCCTAGAATAGCCAAAGGCAGCGGAGCAAGGATTGGATTGAGAGCTGCTGGTAGGAAGCTTGTTGCGAAGAAGACAGCCAACCAGAGAAGCATAGCAGCGAGGATGACGAGGATTGATTTCCAGAAAGGAGGGCGCTGGCTACGATCTGTGTCTGGTCCATAATACTGGTAGACAAAGTAGTACATCAAGTAGAAGGCAAGTCCTCCAACAAGCCCAACCAACAAGAGGGTAATCAAACCATAGCCAATAGCCTGGTTTGTAGAGAAAAAGTTGGTCAGAGCGCTAACCAGTGCAAAGAGACTGGTAATAAAAAGGGCTGAGTCCATAATCATGAGTTTTGGATCATCATTTTCTTTTGGATGCTCTTTTTCGTACTGTTCCTTGACTGTGAAACTGTGAGCCCAGTGAGTTGGAGCGCCATAGAGGGAACGAGCTGTTGTTCCTTTGACTTGCTCTTCAAGGATTTTAGGAATAACTTCCTCAAAAACAGCCTTGATTTCAGCATCTGTTTTGCCATCTTTGATAAATTGCTGGGTAGCAATATGGATAAACTCTTGGTTTTTCTTAGTTAATTTTTGTAGATCAATCTGAGACATAGGAATTCCTCTTAGAACCATTTTTTATGGATGAGATAGAGAGTGAGCGAAACACTCATAGCAAAGGCGATAAAGACGATTAACCAGAAGGCGTGAGGCTCACCGTTTAGAGGGATTTCATTATCCTTAAAGTTCATACCGTAGGCTGAGAAGATCATGGTTGGGACAGACATAACGATGGTCACGAGAGCCAGGGTCTTCATGATGTTGTTCTGGTTGTTGGAAATGATAGAGGCAAAGGTCTCTGTCATAGAGTGAAGGACGTTTCCATAGATATCTGCCATCTCAATGGCCTGTTGGGTTTCAATCAGGGTATCCTCAAGTAGGTCTTGGTCCTCTAAGTATTTTTTAATATTGCTGGTTGCGCTGGTCAATTTCTTAATCACGCGCTCATTTGTCTTAAGTGAGGCCTTGAAATAGACGATGGTCTTTTCCAATTCCATGAGTTCGATCAGTTCTTCGTTTCGAGTAGATTTGTGAAGTTGACTTTCGATCTGGTCACTCTTACGGTCAATCGAACGAAGGGCTGTCAGGTAAAGTTCAGCGTTGCGATAGAGAATCTGGAAGATAAAACGTGAACGCATGAAAGTGTAGAAATTGCGAAGTCTACGGTTGATAAAGACATCGAGAACAGGGAGGGGCTCCAAGCAGGTAGTGATAATGGTCTCCTCGGTGATGATAATCCCTAGCGGAATCGTTACGTAGTAGGTGCGATTGTTTCTTTCCTCTGTGATGGGAACGTCTACGATGATCAAAGTATACTCATCTTCGATGGTAATACGGGACATTTCTTCCGCATCGAGTGGTGCTCGAAGGTCAGCGATGTCAATGTCAAAGGCATTGGCAATTTCCAGTGATTCATTTTGTGTAGGATTGACGAGATTGATCCAAGTACCCGGTTCAAGCGTGTCGATCTCTTTAAATTCAGTTGTTGTTGAGAGAAAAACTTGTTTCATATCCCCTATCCTTTCCTACTATTCAGTGTTTGATTTTTTGCACCGTACTATTATACTACAAAATCGGCTTTTTGGGTAATAGAATTTCACATTTTTTGGTATAATGGAAAGCAATAATGGACTAGAAAGATCAAAGATGCAAGATAAAATTATCATTCATGGGGCTCGTGCCCATAACTTAAAAAATATCGATGTGGAGATTCCTAGAGACAAGCTGGTCGTCGTAACGGGCTTGTCAGGATCTGGAAAATCCAGTCTAGCTTTCGATACCCTCTATGCGGAGGGGCAGCGCCGCTATGTAGAGAGTTTATCAGCCTATGCTCGTCAGTTTTTAGGTAACATGGAAAAACCAGACGTGGATTCTATTGATGGTCTCAGCCCAGCTATTTCCATCGACCAGAAAACTACCAGCAAAAATCCACGCTCGACCGTGGGAACGACGACTGAAATTAATGATTATCTGCGTCTCCTCTATGCACGTGTGGGGACGCCATACTGTATCAACGGACATGGGGCTATCAAGGCTTCTTCTGTTGAGCAAATCGTGGATAAGGTCTTAGAGTTGCCAGAACGCCAACGCTTGCAGATTTTGGCCCCTGTCATCCGCAAGAAAAAAGGGCAACATAAGAGCGTCATTGAGAAGGTTCAGAAAGATGGCTATGTCCGAGTCCGAGTGGATGGGGAGGTCTATGATGTGACCGAAGTGCCTGAGCTGTCTAAGAGTAAGCAACATGATATCGATGTTGTGGTCGACCGTATTGTCATCAAGGAGGGCATTCGAAGCCGTCTCTTTGACTCCGTTGAGGCGGCCCTTCGTATCGCGGAAGGCTATGTGGTCATTGATACTATGGATGAGTCCGAGCTCCTCTTTTCAGAACACTATGCTTGTCCAGTTTGTGGCTTTACCGTTCCAGAACTAGAACCTCGTCTCTTCTCCTTCAATGCACCATTTGGTTCATGTAGTGAGTGTGATGGCTTGGGAATCAAGCTAGAGGTTGATACAGATTTAGTTGTACCAGATGCTAGCAAGACCCTTCGTGAGGGAGCCTTAGCACCTTGGAATCCTATCTCATCCAACTACTATCCAAACATGCTAGAGCAGGCCATGACAGCCTTTGGAGTGGATATGGATACGCCTTTTGAGGATTTATCTGAGGAGGATAAACATCTCATTTTCTATGGTTCAGATGGGAGAGAATTCCATTTCCACTATGAGAATGAATTCGGTGGAGTCCGTGATATCGACATTCCTTTTGAAGGTGTTATCAGAAATATCAAGCGCCGTTACCATGAAACCAATAGTGATTACACGCGCACCCAGATGCGCCTCTATATGAATGAACTGACCTGCGGAACTTGTCACGGCTACCGTCTCAATGACCAGGCCTTGTCTGTCCGTGTGGGTGGGGAGAAAGGGCCACATATCGGAGAAATTTCAGACCTCTCAATCGCCGATCACTTGGAGTTGGTCAGCCAGTTGACTCTGTCTGAAAATGAAGCCATTATCGCCCGTCCCATTCTCAAGGAAATCAAGGATCGCTTGACCTTCCTCAATAACGTAGGCCTCAACTATCTGACTCTGTCACGTTCGGCAGGAACCCTTTCAGGTGGGGAGAGTCAGCGTATTCGCTTGGCAACCCAGATTGGGTCCAACCTATCAGGTGTCCTTTATATCCTGGATGAGCCGTCCATTGGTCTTCACCAGAGGGATAATGACCGCTTGATTGCAAGTTTGAAAAAGATGCGTGATTTAGGAAATACCCTTATCGTAGTGGAACATGACGAAGATACTATGCGTGAGGCAGATTATCTAATCGACGTCGGTCCTGGTGCGGGAGCCTTTGGTGGGGAGATTGTCGCTGCAGGTACGCCTAAGCAAGTGGCTCGCAACAGCAAGTCCATCACAGGCCAATATCTATCAGGTAAACGTGCCATTCCGGTACCAGACGTGCGTCGTGTAGGAAATGGTCGCTTTATCGAGGTGACAGGAGCGCGTGAGAACAACTTGCAAAATATCACCGCTCGCTTCCCGCTAGGGAAGTTCATCGCAGTAACGGGGGTATCGGGTTCAGGGAAATCGACCCTAATCAACAGCATTCTCAAAAAAGCCATTGCTCAAAAACTCAACCGCAATTCAGACAAACCTGGTAAGTTTAAAACCATCACAGGGATTGAGCATGTAGACCGCTTGATTGACATTGACCAGAGCCCTATCGGACGGACTCCAAGGTCTAACCCAGCTACCTATACAGGAGTTTTTGACGACATCCGTGACCTCTTTGCCCAGACAAATGAAGCTAAGATACGAGGCTACAAGAAGGGCCGCTTCAGTTTTAACGTTAAGGGTGGTCGTTGCGAAGCCTGCTCAGGTGACGGAATCATCACGATCGAGATGCATTTCTTGCCAGATGTTTATGTCGCCTGTGAAGTCTGCCACGGAACCCGCTACAACAGTGAAACCCTTGAAGTTCACTACAAGGAAAAGAATATCTCGCAGGTTTTGGACATGACCGTCAACGATGCGGTGGAATTTTTCCAACACATTCCGAAAATTCAACGCAAACTCCAGACTATCAAGGATGTAGGGCTGGGCTATGTAACGTTAGGACAACCAGCTACCACCCTTTCAGGTGGAGAAGCCCAGCGTATGAAGTTGGCTAGTGAACTCCACAAACGCTCAACAGGAAAATCTTTCTACATTCTGGATGAGCCAACGACAGGGCTTCATACCGAGGACATCGCTCGCTTGCTTAAAGTCTTGGCTCGCTTTGTCGACGATGGCAATACAGTCCTTGTCATCGAGCACAATCTAGATGTTATCAAGACTGCAGACCATATCATCGACTTGGGACCTGAAGGCGGTGTTGGTGGAGGAACCATCATCGCAACAGGAACCCCAGAAGAAGTAGCGGCCAACGAAGCCAGCTACACAGGACACTATTTGAAAGGAAAGTTACATCATGAATAAACGTGTGCAAGCATTTCTAGCTAAAATGCAAGAAAAAGAACTAGATGGTATCATTATCAATAACCTTAAAAACGTCTATTACCTGACTGGTTTTTGGGGTTCAAACGGAACCGTCTTTATCAGCCGTGATCGTCAGGTCTTGGTGACAGACTCTCGCTATATCATTGCTGCTAAGCAAGAAGTGACAGGTTTTGAGATTGTGGCTGACCGTGATGAGTTGGCTGTCATTGCAGGAATTGTCAAGGATATGGGCTTGTCTCGCGTCGGTTTTGAGGACGAGATTTCTGTCTCTTACTATCATCGTATGCAGGCAGCATTTGAAGGTTTGAAATTGCTTCCTCAAACGCAGTTTGTTGAGGGTCTTCGTATGATTAAGGATGAAAAGGAGATTGCGACTATTCGCAAGGCTTGTTCCATCTCAGATCAAGCTTTTCGCGATGCGCTTGACTTTATAAAACCAGGAAAAACTGAGATCGAAATTGCCAACTTCCTTGATTTCCGTATGCGTGAGCTAGGAGCGGCAGGTTTGTCTTTTGATACCATTTTAGCAAGTGGGATCAACTCTTCTAAACCCCATGCCCATCCCATGCACAAACCGGTTGAAGCAGGAGAAGCCATCACCATGGACTTCGGCTGTCTCTACGACCACTATGTAAGCGATATGACACGAACGATCTATCTCGGTCATGTCAGTGACGAGCAGGCAGAGATTTACAATACGGTTCTGAAAGCCAATCAAGCCTTGATTGACCAAGCCAAGGCAGGTCTAGGTTTCCGCGACTTTGACAAAATTCCTCGTGATATTATCATCGAGGCAGGCTATGGCGACTACTTTACTCATGGTATCGGACACGGTATCGGACTGGATATCCATGAGGAACCCTACTTTAGCCAAACTTCTACTGAAACTATTAAGTCTGGCATGACCTTGACTGATGAACCAGGTATTTATATCGAAGGGAAATACGGGGTTCGTATCGAGGATGATATCTTGATCACAGAGACAGGTTGCGAATTGTTGACTTTAGCACCGAAGGAATTAATTATTATTTAAGAAAATTATGATAAATCGTTGACTTTTATATTTTAAAGGTTTATACTGATTAACGAAAACGGTAGGTGAGGCTACCATAGGGATACGGATGACTACCGCAAAGCAGTGGAGACACTACTCGTTGGTCAACAGTCCTGGTCGGGAAGGCCAAGACTAAGCTCATTACATCGCCCTATGGAGTTAAAGCTTGAACGAAAAAACAGATAATTAGTTTTTTAATCCTGCCATTTTTGTGGTAGGATTTTCTGCTGTTTTAAGAAAAAGAAAGGAGAAAAACGATGCAAATTGACGATCATCCAGAACCGCACATACACAGCCAATCGCTGATTTGTGTCGTTCTGCCCTTATAAAGTGATTGGTCTCTGTGTATGAAACACATCATTCATACAGATAGGAGAAACCAATGAAAACTACAAAAGAAAGATTAGCAGCAGCTATTCACACACCTCTAAACGAAACTCTATCTTTTTATAAGACAAGTCTAACAGGCTTGACTGAGGAGCAGGTGGAGAAAAATCGTGACCTATATGGCGAAAACACCATCACCAAAGGTCAAGAAGACAGTATCCTCAAAAAGATTTACGAATCTATTATCAATCCATTTACAATCATCCTTCTTGTCATTGCTATGATTTCCATGGTGACCAATGTCTGGTTGGCGAAACCTGGACAAGAAGATCCGACGACCTCTATCATCATCGTCGTTCTCGTTCTAATCTCTGGTGGCATACGCTTTGTCCAAGAATTGCGGAGTGACAAGGCTGCGACCAATCTATCAAAAATGATTGTGAATACAGCCACAGTTATTCGCGAAGGCCAGAGTTTAGAGGTCGCAATTGAAGATTTGGTCGTTGGAGATATAGTCAAATTAAGTGCTGGGGACATGATTCCAGCAGACCTCATTTTAATTGAATCACGTGATTTCTTTGTTCAACAATCTGGTTTGACAGGTGAAAGTGATTCGGTTGAAAAACTGGCCTTGTCAAAAATGAGTCAGTCAAACTTTGATAGTCTACTAGAAGCAGAAGCGCTCGCTTTTATGGGAACCAATGTGATATCAGGAAGTGCCAAGGCTTTGATTCTAGCGGTCGGTGATGACACCATGATGGGAGAAATCGAGCAAACCCTCAATACCTATGACGAACCAACCTCTTTTGAGCGGGAGATGAACAGTATCTCTTGGCTCTTAATCCGTTTGATGCTAGTCATGGTTCCCATCGTCTTTCTCTCCAATGGCTTGACAGATGGGGATTGGTTGGAAGCAGGTGTGTTTGCACTGAGTGTTGGTGTTGGATTGACACCTGAGATGCTTCCTATGATCATCACGGCTAGTTTAGCAAAAGGTTCCATTATCATGGCCAAGGAAAAAGTCGTCATCAAAAAACTCAATGCCATACAGGATCTAGGCGCTATTGATATCCTATGCACTGATAAAACAGGAACCCTTACCCAAGACGAAATTGTCCTTGAATATCCTTTGGATATACATGGAGATTTGGATTTGTCTGTGTTGAGACGAGCCTACCTCAATTCCTATTTTCAAACGGGATTGAAAAACTTGATGGACCGTGCCATTATCAGTAGAACTGAAAAAGAAGCTAAAGAACACGCTATTCTACAAAATTTGGATACTAGCTTCCAAAAAATCGATGAACTTCCATTTGACTTTGAACGCAGACGGATGAGTGTCATCGTCAAGGATAAAAACGAAGTTGTTAGTTTGGTAACCAAGGGTGCCCTAGAGGAAATGCTTGCGATTTCAACCCATGTGGAATATCAAGGTCAGATTAGTCCTCTGACGGATGATATCCGAGTGGAAATCTTAAAAGAAGTGGACCAACTCAATCAACAGGGATTGCGGGTCTTGGGAGTCGCTTATAAAACAGGTCTAAAAGAAGGTTTTGCTTACTCAGTTGAAGATGAAAAAGAGATGATTCTAACAGGATATCTTGCCTTTCTAGATCCACCAAAACCATCAGCAGCACCAGCTATCCAAGCTTTGTTAGAACACGGCGTTCAAACAAAGATCTTGACGGGGGACAATGAAAAGGTGACCCAAGCAGTATGCGAAAAAGTTGGTTTAGACGTTGATCAAATCTTGTTGGGTTCTGATATTGACAACATGACGGACGAAGAGTTGGCCCAAGCAGTTGAGAAGGTGACTGTATTTGCCAAACTCTCTCCGGATCAAAAAGCACGAATCATTTTACAAATCAAATCTAATGGACATTGTGTCGGCTATATGGGAGATGGGATCAATGATGCCCCTTCAATGAAAGTAGCAGATGTGGGGATTTCTGTTGATACAGCAGTAGATATTGCCAAAGAGACAGCTGATGTCATTTTGCTAGATAAGGATTTGATGGTGCTTGAAAAAGGGCTGGTTGAAGGACGCAAAGTCTATGCCAATATGACCAAGTATATCAAGATGACGGTCAGCTCTAATTTCGGGAACATATTCTCTCTGTTAGTGTCTGGTATCTTTTTACCTTTCCTGCCAATGGCTCCGATTCACTTGATTGTCTTAAACCTAGTCTACGATCTTTCTTGCATTGCCTTGCCATTTGATAATGTGGATGAAGACTTTTTGAAGCATCCTCATAAGTGGGAAGCCAAGTCTATTACTCGTTTTATGATTTGGATGGGTCCGATTTCTTCTATCTTTGATATTTTGACCTTTATCTTGCTCTATTTTGTCATTGTTCCAATGGCGACAGGTCAAGCCTATGTCCACGGAGCAGAGTCTGCAACGGGCTTTATCATTTTGTTCCAGACAGGTTGGTTCATTGAATCCATGTGGTCCCAAACCATGGTGATTCATATGCTTCGTTCAGCAAAACTTCCTTTCTTACAAAGCCGTCCATCATGGTTTGTTCTTGGAACAAGCATGCTAGCAGCCAGTTTTGTGACCTTCCTTCCCTACTCTTCAATTGCTAGCCTTCTTCATTTAGCCCCTTTGGAACCAATTTATTTCCTCTTCTTGCTTTTGATTATCGTCCTTTATATGATAAGTGTTACAGTTGTGAAACGATTGTATATCAAAAAATTTAAAAATTGGCTATAAATTGATTTTGTCAAGAAAAAAGTACGAAAATCGCTAAAAAAGTTAAATTTTTTTAAAAATAGGTCGCAAGTCGGATGTTTTTTATGGTATAATAGACTAAACTGATAGTAACATGTAGCGAAAGGGGTAGGTACATGATCAAAATTTATACAGTCTCAAGTTGTACTAGCTGTAAAAAAGCGAAAACCTGGCTCAATGCCCACCAGTTAAGTTATAAAGAACAAAATCTCGGTAAAGAAGGAATTACAAGAGAAGAGTTATTAGATATTCTCACGAAAACAGATAATGGTATTGCCAGTATCGTTTCATCGAAAAACCGCTACGCTAAAGCACTTGGAGTTGACATTGAAGATTTGAGTGTCAATGAAGTGCTCAACTTAATCATGGAAACACCACGGATCTTAAAGAGTCCGATTCTCGTTGATGAGAAGCGCCTGCAAGTCGGCTATAAAGAAGATGATATCCGTGCCTTCTTGCCACGCTCTGTCCGTAATGTAGAAAATGCAGAAGCACGTCTACGTGCAGCTCTATAAAACATCAAGGCTGGGAGTGACTCCTGGCCTTGTTTGCTCTTTTGTTTTAAAATCATGTGAGGAATTATGAAAAAGTTACTAATTGCTAGTTTTGCTCTCCTCTTTTTGCTTGCGGGATGTGGGCAAAAAAAGGAAACTCCTGCTGCTTCCACAACAGCATCTGAACCTCTCCAATCCAACCTTCCCGTTTTGGACAATGCCGAAAAAAATACGGTGGTCACCAAGACCTTGCTGATGCCAAAGTCGGAAAATGGGACGCAACAGACTCAGACCATTACCTATAAAGGCAATCAATTTTTGACCTTGACCATCCAGCAAAAACGACCTGTCGGGGATGAACTCAAGACCTTTATCTCTGAAAATGGGCTAGAGGAAACGCAAAAAGCGCTTTTAGAAGCAGAAGAAAAGGATGAGACCATCCAAGAGGTACGCAAACTGGCAGGATTTACACTGGAAACCAAGCTACTCAGCGAGACAGAAATCCAGACCACAACGACTTATGATTTTCAAGTTTTAGATGTCAAAAAGGCAACTCAGCTAGAATATTTAAAAAATATCGGTCTTGAAAATCTCTTAAAAAACGAACCTAGCCAGTATATTGCTGACAGAGTGGCAAATGGGGCGGTAGAACAGTAAGAAAATCCAAATAAACAAACTGATTTATTTGTAGAACGTAAGGAAATATGCTATAATAGTAATATTCTAAGGAAAGAGGGTGTTAGAATGGGATTTACTGAAGAAACTGTACGGTTTAAATTGGATGATTCCAATAAGAAAGAAATTAGCGAAACGTTGACAGACGTCTATGCTTCTTTGAACGACAAAGGCTACAATCCGATTAACCAGATCGTCGGTTATGTATTGAGTGGTGACCCTGCCTACGTTCCTCGTTATAACAATGCACGAAATCAAATCCGTAAGTATGAGCGTGATGAAATTGTTGAAGAATTGGTACGCTACTACCTTAAAGGACAAGGAGTCGATCTATAATCTATGAGAATTATGGGATTGGACGTCGGTTCAAAAACAGTGGGTGTTGCCATTAGCGATCCCCTAGGCTTCACTGCTCAAGGACTTGAAATCATCCAGATTAATGAGGATCAGGGCCAGTTTGGTTTTGACCGGATCAAGGAATTGATTGACAGCTATAAGGTGGAGCGCTTTGTAGTGGGTCTGCCCAAAAACATGAACAATACCAGTGGACCGCGGGTAGAAGCTAGTCAAGCCTACGGAGCAAAATTAGAAGAACTCTTTGGTTTACCAGTAGACTATCAAGATGAGCGTCTGACGACTGTCGCTGCGGAACGTATGCTGATTGAGCAAGCAGATATCAGTCGCAACAAGCGCAAGAAAGTTATTGATAAGTTGGCTGCTCAGCTGATTTTGCAAAATTATTTAGATAGAAAATTTTAAGACAGAGGAGAAACTATGTCACACGATCACAACCATGACCACGAAGAACGTGAATTGATTACACTAGTAGATGAGCAAGGAAATGAAACCTTGTTTGAAATCCTTTTGACCATTGATGGAAAAGAAGAATTTGGTAAGAACTATGTTCTGCTTGTACCAGTTAACGCAGAAGAAGACGAAGACGGGCAAGTTGAAATCCAAGCCTACTCATTCACTGAAAATGAAGATGGAACAGAAGGCGAATTGCAACCAATTCCAGAAGACTCAGAAGACGAATGGAACATGATTGAAGAAGTCTTTAACAGCTTTATGGAGGAGTAAAAACGTTCGGGGAACGTTTTTACCCCAGTTCCTTAAAATAAGAGAGAACTGGTATGTTCAGTGAACATTTTTACCCTTACGCTAAAAATAAAGACCGTAAGTAAGTCTGGGAGACTGTATCAGCCCTGCTTCTAGAAATAAGAAAAAGCAGGAACGTTCGGGAAACGTTTTTAGCCCAATTCCTGAAAATAAGAGAGAGCTGGTAAGTCCGGGGAACGTTTTTAGACTACGTTGAAATTTATAGTAGCTAGTGATTAGCTAACCAGGTAAGAGGTCGGGATTCTAGTCCCGGCCTCGCTTTTTATTTGCAGTAATACTTTGATGTGTAGTTGATTGGATTGTTGTTAAGGAGACATGTATGTTTGAAGTAGAAGAATGGCTTCATAGTCGGATTGGTTTAAACTTTAGATCTGGACTTGGACGAATGCAACGAGCTGTGGATTTGCTGGGGAATCCTGAGAAGACTTATCCTATTATCCACGTAACAGGGACTAACGGTAAAGGGTCAACTATTGCCTTTATGAGGGAGTTGTTTGCAACTCATGGTAATAAAGTTGGTACTTTTACCTCTCCTCATATCATCAGCATCCATGATCGAATCTGTATTAATGGACAGCCGATCGCAGAGGAAGACTTTGTTCGTATAGCTAACCAAGTCAAGGAGATGGAGAAAATTCTCTTAGAAACACATGATCAATTGTCTTTCTTTGAGTTGTTGACCTTGATTGCCTTGCTTTACTTTAAAGAGCAGGGAGTGGATCTAGTCCTGCTAGAGGTGGGGATTGGTGGTTTGCTTGACACGACTAATGTCGTAACAGGAGAGATTGCAGTTATTACTTCCATTGGACTAGATCATCAGGAGACCTTGGGTGACAGTCTGAAGGAAATAGCCGAGCAGAAAGCTGGTATTTTCAAGGCTGGCAAGAAGGCGGTCATTGCTAAGCTCGCTCCAGAAGCTAAACTTGTCTGTCAAAATACAGCGAGAGAGTTAGCTGTTGAACTTTATCAAGCTGGGGGAGACTTCACCTTGAATGCTGGGGATTTTTCAAGTAGTCTAGCTAGTTTTTCACAACTTGAAATCAGTTTGGAAGGTGCTTATCAGCAAGAAAATGCCGCCTTGGCTTTAGAAACTTTTCTTCTGTTTATGGCGTCAGGAGGTGAAAGGGTCGAAGAAGAGTTTGTCAGACGGGCTTTGAAGGAGACACATTGGGCAGGTCGATTGGAACGAATTCGTCCGCAAATCTACCTAGATGGGGCTCACAATCTGCCAGCCTTGACTCGTCTGGTCGAGTTTATCCAGGGGAAAATCCAGCAAGGTTACCAGGTTCGCATCCTTTTTGGAGCTCTTAAACGCAAGGATTATCAGGGGATGTTAGGCTATCTAACGGAGCAGTTGCCTCAGGTGGAACTTAAGGTAACAGGCTTTGACTACCAAGGCTCTCTGGATGAAAAGGATGTGGCGGGTTACGATTTGATTCCTTCCTATGGGGACTTTATCAGAGAATTTGAAGAACAGGCCAATGATCAGGACTTGCTTTTCGTGACGGGATCCCTCTACTTTATCTCGGAAGTCCGAGCAAGTTTGGTAGGAAGCGACGAGATTAGTTGACCTTATAGGTTTATGTTGCTATACTGTAGGTAGGAGGTATATCTGGAAACGATTCCAGCAAAACATTGGCACAAAAGAAAGGAAATCGCTATGAAAACGAAAACATTCACACTTTCTATTGCTTCCCTAGCAATTCTTAGTCTTTTAGCAGCTTGTGGACCTAAGGCACAAGCCCCTACCCAGCAATCTGCTCAGCAATCATCTTCTCAACAAGAATCATCTTCTAGCGCTGCGACAAGTGCTAGTCAACCACAGGCGTCCTCAAGTCAGGACACTACTGTAGCTCAACCTACGAATATCGATGGTACCTATACTGGAAAAGATGAGAATGACCAAATCACTCTTGTTGTAACAGGTAAAACTGGTACATGGACTGAGGTCGAGCCAGATGGAGATAAGGAAATCAAGCAAGTCAGCTTTGAGCCAGAAAATCAACGTGTCATTATCGGTGATGATGTCAAAATTTACACGGTTAATGGTAATCAATTGATTATCGATGATATGGACCGAGAGGCATCTGACCGAGTGGTATTAACAAAATAGGATCTCAAATCTAAATAGAAGTTTGGAATTAAGGTTTCAGCTTTACCTTCTACAACTTCAATAGTAACTGTCATAGGATTTGTGCGATATTGAAAAATATAAATAATATTGGAAAGAACTATCATTATGGTAGTTCTTTTTAAGCCTCTTAATACCCTAGTTAAAAATATAAAAAGGGATAGCACGTCATATAATGAAGGAGTAGTTTAAGAATCTTGCAGTTCTTGGAATAGTTTGAATAGAAAAAGGTAAAAGGTTGCTATCTACCCCTGAACTGAGGTATACTAGTAGAAACAATAGTTTATCAAGCAGTTAAGGAGAATGTTAGAAAAGAAAGGGGATGTATGACAGCTAGAAAAATGCAGCTACTCATGTCCAAATATGGTTTTAGTATTACCATCATGTTGGCAGAGTTGTTTATCGTCTTTGGTTTATTTCTCTATCTAGGGCAAATGGCTCCAATTGTCTGGATTATCCTAGTCATTTTAGTGAGCTTAGCGACTATTGTATCGATTGTTAATCGATCTATGAATCCTGAGAGTAAGGTAACATGGCTGTTAGTAGCCTTTGTACCAGTGTTTGGACCCTTGCTCTATATCATGTTTGGAGAACGCCGTTTATCTAAAAAAGAAATGAAGCAGCTAAAGCAGCTCCAATCAATGGTTGATCGAGAGGACAATAGCAGAGCTCTCCGTTTGGAGTTAAAAGAGCAGGACAAGTCAGCTTACGGAGTTATCAAATCACTCCTCAGTATGGATACGAATGCCGATGTCTATGATCGAACGGATACACATTTTTTTGCCTCTGGTGAAAGTATGTGGCATCAGATGCTAGAGGATCTCAAGAAAGCTGAGAAGTTTATCTTTCTCGAATACTATATCATCGAAGAAGGTTTGATGTGGAATAGTATTTTGGAGATTTTGGAAGAAAAGGCAGCTCAAGGAGTAGAAGTGAAGCTTCTCTATGATGATATTGGTTGTATGGCAACCTTGCCTGGAGATTATACCATCCAGCTTCGTGGCCGAGGGATTGAAGCCCACAAATTTAATAAGGTGATTCCACGTTTGACCGTTGCTTATAACAACCGTGATCACCGTAAAATCATGATTATCGATGGGCAGATTGCCTATACAGGTGGTGTCAATCTAGCAGACGAGTATATCAACCATATCGAACGCTTTGGTTACTGGAAGGATAGTGGTATTCGGCTGGATGGTCCAGCAGTAAAGGCTTTTACCAGACTCTTTTTATCCACCTGGTATATCAATCGTGGAGAAATTAGTGACTTTGACCAATACCATCTTGAAAATCAACCTAGAGACGGGATGGGGATCTGTATTCCCTATAGTAGTGGACCAAAGCCCATTTACCAATCCCAGGTTGGGAAAACGGTCTATCAAAACCTTATCAACCAAGCTACAGACTATGTCTATATCACTACACCCTATCTGATTGCGGACTATGATCTCACCGAAAGTATCAAAAATGCAGCATTGAGAGGGGTAGATGTGCGAATTGTGACGCCTTGTATCCCAGATAAGAAGGTCATCCAATTGGTTACTCGCGGAGCCTATCCTGATTTGCTATCTGCGGGAGTACGCATTTATGAGTACAGTCCCGGCTTTCTTCATAGCAAGCAAATGCTGGTCGATGGAGAAGCAGCAACAGTTGGAACCATCAATTTTGACTATCGTAGCTTGCTCCACCACTATGAAAATGGCGTTTTGCTTTATAGAACACAATCTATTTTAGACATTGAGAGGGACTTCGAAGAGATTTTTAAAGTTTCTCAAGAAATCTATCCCCACACTATCAAAACCAGCTGGTATCAAAGCCTAATCAAGGAAATTGTCCAGTTGTTTGCACCTATGCTCTAACTATCGACCAAGATCTAGCCCAAGGCTGGGTCTTTTTTGTCTTCTTACGAATAGATAAGTAAAGGAGAAAACCATGCTTAATCTAGAAGATGATGATTTTATCAGAGAGTATAGTAATAGTCGATTTCATCGTTTTCGTGAAATCGAACGCTTTGCGTTATTGGATAAGAAATTTAGCAAATATCAATCCCAAGCTGACATTCCTGTAAGATTTTGATATACTAAAACAGATAAACTTAGAGGAGAAATTGAATGAACGTATACGGGAAAATAGATGAGAAACAAGAAGAATCTCATTACCAAGACTGGTCAGTGCCAGAAAAACGAGAAGGAGCTCCCATTCCCTTTTTTAGTATTTTGCTTTGGAGTTTAGTAGCCACAGCCATTTCGGTTGCCCTGCCTTTTATTTTTGGTTTAATCAGTCCGCAACAAAGTCAGGATCTTTATACCGGTTGGGCCTTGCATCAAAATGGTCAAATGTATACAGATTATTTTGGGACGGAGGGATTGCTCTATTATGTGCTAACCTACCTTTTTCAAGGCAGTGTTTTGATTGCTTTGGTTGAGTGGTTGGCCTTGTTTGGAGCAGGTGTTTTTCTTTTTAAGGCTGCGGATACTCTTGTCGGTCAAGAAAAGGAAGCGAAGCGAGTTGTCTTTATTCTATACTTGCTTGTAGCGGGCCTCGCTTTTGGTGGCGGTTATGCTCTCTTGCTAGCCCTACCTTTCCTATTTTATTCATTGAGTATCGTTACAAATTATCTCGCTTTTCCAAAGGATGACAAAGGATTTGTACGAGTGGGTATGAGCCTTGCACTTGCTTTCTTCCTTGCGCCAATCCCAACCGCCTTGTTTGCGGCTGTACTGGCCTTGGGAATTATCGGCTTTAATCTAGGCAAAGGTCACTTTGTTCATGGTCTATATCAGTTTTTTGCGTCAGCCCTAGGATTTTCACTCTTATTCTATCCTTTAGGCTACTATACAGTGTGGACAGGTAGTTTTGGGGATGCCATTAGCCAGACCTTGTATCCGGTAAATACTCTTAGCCTCTTTTCGAACTCGCATTTGCTTGAAAATGCAGCCTTCTATGGCTTGCTTGCTATTGGATTAGGTTCCCTTGGCTTGCTCTTTACAGGTTTGTTCCAGTCAAAACCAGCCAAGCAATATGCCTTATCGATTGCTGCTAGCTTGGGATTCTTGGTTTCTTTGGGAATCTTGATTCTCTCCAAAGAACCTATCAACGGTACTCGTCTTGTGGTGCTAATTCCTTTCTTGGTCTTGCTCCTTCTGACAGGAATCAAGGAAGATGTTTCTGAGGGAGGGAGTCGTCGTAGAAGAAGACGTGAGAAACAAACTTCTTTCCTTAAAGGAAATTTCTATCTACCACTGATTGCCCTTGCCTATCTCATTGTTCTTCCTATTGTGAGTCGCTACCTTTCACACCCAGTGACTTATCAGGAGAGAGAACGTCTTGCTAGTATGGTCAAACAGCAAACGAGTTCTGAGGATCGTGTCTATGCTTGGGATGATCGTCCTGATTTCTACCGTGCAAGTGAACGCTTGGCGCCGACTTCTCTATCAACTCCAACACTTTATACTGCAAGCGATGAAAATAAAACCAAACTGATGAATGACCTGAAAGAAAATCAACCGAAGATGATTGTGGTCAATCAAAAAGTTGCCTTGTGGTCAGATGTAGAGAGCTGGCTCAGTGAAAACTATGAGCTTGTTCAGACAGATACTAGCGAGTTTAAACTTTATAAATCAAAATAACAAAAATCAATATCTTGTGTAATTTTAAAAATTTTAGGATTTTTAACACAAGATATTGATTTTTATTTTTAGAGTGGTATAATACTGAATATAAACAATTCAACAATATTTTAGAAAAGAGCATGGATATGATTGTATTAGAAGAAAAGCTTGCAACCGTTCCCACCTTGTTCGTTGAAAAACGAGATGGTAGGCGTGTGGTGTTTGATGTAGACAAGATTGACAAGGCTCTCCACAAGGCGGCGGAAAAGGTTATGGACGTTACGCCTCTAGTAGAAAAACGCCTAAATGGTCTAGTTGAAAGAATCGTGACTGAAATTCACAGCCGCTTCCCTCAAGGTGTCAAGATTTACGAAATTCAAAATGTCGTAGAACATGAACTCCTTGAAGCCAAAGAATATGCCTTGGCTGAGGAGTATATCACTTATCGGACACAAAGGGATTTTGAGCGCTCAAAAGCGACAGATATCAACTTTAGTATCCATAAACTTCTCAATAAAGATCAAGCAGTTGTCAATGAAAATGCCAATAAAGACAGCGATGTCTTCAACACCCAGCGTGATTTGACAGCAGGGATTGTTGGGAAGTCGATCGGGCTACAAATGCTTCCTAAGCACGTAGCTAATGCTCACCAAAAAGGGGATATCCACTATCATGACTTGGACTACAGCCCCTACACTCCGATGACCAACTGCTGTTTGATTGATTTTAAAGGCATGCTGGAAAATGGTTTTAAGATTGGAAATGCAGAGGTAGAGAGTCCCAAGTCTATCCAGACTGCGACAGCTCAGATTTCACAAATCATCGCCAATGTTGCTTCTAGTCAGTACGGGGGCTGTTCAGCTGACCGTATCGATGAAGTCTTGGCGCCTTATGCGGAGAAGAATTATCAAAAGCACCTCAAGGATGCGGAAGAGTGGGTCTTGCCTGACAAACGGGAAGATTACGCTTGGAAGAAAACCCAAAAAGACATCTACGATGCCATGCAATCTCTCGAGTATGAAATCAACACCCTCTTCACTTCAAATGGACAAACACCTTTTACTTCACTCGGTTTTGGTCTAGGAACTAGTCGTTTTGAGCGGGAAATTCAAAAAGCTATCTTGACCATTCGTATCAAGGGACTTGGTTCAGAACACCGTACAGCTATCTTCCCTAAACTCATCTTTACGCTAAAAAGAGGACTCAACTTAGAGGAAGGTTCACCTAACTACGACATCAAACAGTTGGCTCTTGAGTGTGCAACCAAGCGGATGTACCCAGATGTCTTGTCCTATGATAAGATTATCGAACTGACTGGCTCTTTCAAGGTTCCTATGGGATGCCGTTCTTTCCTCCAAGGCTGGAAAGATGAAAATGGTGTTGAGGTCAATTCAGGTCGGATGAATCTAGGTGTTGTGACAGTCAATTTACCTCGTATCGCCCTCGAGTCTGAAGGGGATCTGAATAAGTTTTGGGAAATCTTCAATGAACGTATGAACATCGCAGAAGATGCTTTGGTTTACCGTGTTGAACGTACCAAGGAAGCAACACCAGCGAATGCCCCTATCCTTTATCAGTACGGAGCCTTTGGCCGCCGTCTTGGAAAAGAAGAAAGTGTTGACCAACTCTTTAAGAATCGCCGTGCAACAGTTTCGCTGGGCTACATCGGTTTGTACGAAGTGGCGACGGTCTTCTTTGGAAACAGCTGGGAAAGCAATCTTGAAGCCAAGGAATTCACACTGGATATCATTCGCGATATGAAACGTCGTGTGGAAGAGTGGTCTGACCAATATGGTTACCATTTCTCTATCTACTCCACACCGTCTGAAAGTCTGACAGACCGCTTCTGTCGCTTGGATACAGAGAAGTTCGGCTCTATTCCGGACATCACGGACAAGGAATACTACACCAACTCGTTCCACTACGATGTTCGTAAAAATCCAACACCGTTTGAAAAATTAGACTTTGAGAAAGTTTACCCAGAAGCAGGTGCGTCAGGTGGTTTCATCCATTATTGTGAGTATCCAGTTCTTCAACAAAATCCTAAAGCCTTGGAAGCTGTTTGGGACTATGCCTATGACCGTGTCGGCTATCTAGGGACCAATACTCCGATTGATCGTTGCTACAAGTGTGACTTTGAAGGGGATTTTGAACCAACTGAGCGAGGCTTTGCTTGTCCCAACTGTGGCAATAGCGACCCTAAAACAGTAGATGTGGTCAAACGTACGTGTGGTTATCTGGGAAATCCTCAAGCGCGTCCGATGGTTAATGGACGCCACAAGGAAATCGCTGCGCGTGTCAAACACATGAACGGTTCAACTATTAAAACAGCCGGACATGAAGTAACAAATTAGAAGGAAACGCAATGGGGAAATACCAATTAGACGATAAGGGACGCGCACAAGTGACCCGTTATCACGAGAAACACTCGAAAGGTGGGACAGGTAAAAAAGAACGCTTGCTCAACCTCAGAGAACAGTTTTTAAACAAGAGCAAGAAAAAATAAAAGTGAGAGTCTGCTCTCACTTTTCTCTTAGGTGGGATGGGAATATGGAACTACGCAGACCGATATTGGCAGATAAAGAAACAGTTTTAGAGATGATGGCAGAGTTTGAACAGACTCAATCAGCCCACGATGGCGGGTTTTGGAACGCCAACAATTTTGTTTATGAAGAGTGGTTAAAAAACAATCAAGATCATGAAATGGGGATTAATTTGCCTGAAGGGTGGGTGCCTGATATTCAGTTAGTCGCTTTTTCGATAGATGGTCAAGCTGTAGGATTTCTCAATATCCGCTTGTGTCTCAATGACTTCTTATTGGAAGAAGGTGGACATATTGGCTACTCCATCCGCCCCTCTGAAAGAGGTAAGGGTTATGCGAAAGAATCCCTCCGACAAGGTCTACAAGTTGCTAAGGGAAAGAATATTAAACGAGCTTTAGTGACTTGTAGCACAGAAAATCCAGCAAGCCGAGCTGTTATCTTAGCTAATGGTGGGGTGTTTGAGGATGTTCGCAATGGTGTAGAACGTTACTGGATAGATTTGGAGTAAAAGGATGACATGGAATACACCAAAACCAGGTGAATGGAAAAGTGAGGAACTTAGTAAAGGGCGGATCATTGATTATAAGGCCTTTAACTTTGTCGATGGAGAAGGTGTGCGCAACTCTCTCTATGTATCAGGTTGCATGTTTCACTGCGAGGGGTGCTATAATGTTGCGACTTGGTCTTTCAACGCAGGCATTCCCTATACGCCAGAATTAGAAGAACAGATTATGACAGACCTTGCCCAACCCTATGTTCAAGGTTTGACCTTGCTAGGAGGAGAACCATTTCTCAATACAGGTATCCTCTTGCCGCTCGTTAAGCGCATTCGAAAGGAATTGCCAGACAAAGACATCTGGTCCTGGACGGGCTACACTTGGGAAGAAATGATGCTGGAGACTCCAGATAAACTGGAACTCTTATCATTGATTGACATCCTTGTCGATGGACGGTATGATAAAAGCAAACGCAATCTTATGCTCCAGTTTCGAGGTTCGTCCAATCAACGGATTATCGATGTGCAAAAATCCCTCAAAAGTGGGCAAGTGGTGATTTGGGACAAGCTTAATGACGGAAAAGAAAGCTATGAGCAGGTGAAGAGAGAATGAAGAAAAAAGACCTGATAGAACAACTGGTTTCAGAGATCGAAACGGGAAGAATTAGGACGCTGGGGATCTACGGTCATGGGGCTTCAGGTAAATCAACCTTTGCACAGGAATTACATCAAGCCCTAGATTCTACTACAGTAAATTTACTAGAAACAGATCCCTATATCACCTCAGAACGTCACCTGGTAGTACCAAAGCAAGCGCCAGATCAAAAGGTGACGGCTTGTCTGCCAGTGGCGCATGAACTAGCAAGTTTACAGAGAGATATTCTCGCCTTGCAGGCAGGCATGGACATCTTGACGATTGATGAACCTTGGAAGGCTAGCGAGGTCTTGTCTGGAGCAAAGCCAATTCTTATTGTTGAAGGGATGTCCGTGGGTTTTCTTCCCAAGGAACTCTTTGACAAAACCATCTGTTTCTACACGGATGAGGAGACCGAATTAAAGAGGCGCTTAGCTCGAGATACGACTATGAGAAATCGCGATGCATCTTTTGTATTAGCTAGCCATCAGATGAGACGGGAGCAGTATCTGCGATACTATAGAGAAACCGAGTCTAAAGCGGACATTTTAGTAGATCAATCAGAAGATACATTCAAGGTCAAAATGACACATATTATATAGAAGAAAAGGTAGTTTTTTATAGATGTAAATCCGTAATTTTGGAAAGATAAAAAGAGAAAACAGTTTCATCTTAAAAAAAACGGAAAAAGCTCACAAATCCCTTGCAATCGCAGGGGCTTTGTGTTATTCTACCGTGGTGCTGTAAATCACATCTTTAGCTGTGATGCAAGAGGTTGTGACCACGATTGGATACACTGCCACACAACGCGCGTCGATTTCCTATTTTTGCTTTGAGTTTGAATCCCTTTATGTCTTAGACTTGAGCACAAAAAATGTTCGTTAAAAACTTTCCAGACTATATCAATAAGAATTGGAAGGATGGTCTTGGTTGAAGCCTGCATTGTTTTTCAGCTCTGGTTGAGACCGGTAAATTGAACGTTTTGTTTGTTATAGGCACCGTTTTTTCTGGGAAAAGGGAGATGATAGTGAATGGTGTGATATATCCTATACGCAAAGAATGCTATTTCATTTTGTTGCGTGAATTAGCCTCTTGGTAGCTAGAAAGTTTAGAGCTGAGGTTGATTGCTAGTCAGTCACCTTAGAAGTGAAAGTAAAAGGAGCGAAGGAATGTTTTTAAAAATAATCAGTAGTATCTCTACAAATAATTTCCAAGATCCAAACATGATGGAAAAAATTAGCCATCTATGGCAGGAGCACCAGAAAGAAGTAGAGGAGGCATTTGCCCAAGGGCTTCCGATTTATGCAGTCTATCATGATTATGTCAGCGACTACAAGGGGGATTACAGCTTGTCGCTCTGTAGTCTATCCGATAAAGAAGACTGGGATTTTGACACTTCAGAACAAACCTACCAAGTATTTGAGGTGGATACAAGTGATTCAAAAGGGTTTCTCCATACCTGGCAACAAATTTGGCAGGCAGAAGAAGCAAGAGAACTGCAACGTCAGTATAGTATTGATTTTGAAAAATATGATCCAGATCAGACAGTATCTATCTTTATCGCCACCCCCAAAAATGGGTAAATTGTCAAACTATGTTTTATTTACGAAAGAGGATCAGAACATACTCTAGTAACTTAGGTTAGTAAAAAAACGAAAAAAAGCTCACAAATCCCTTGCAATCGCAGGGGCTTTGTGTTATTCTATTATGGTGCTGTAAATTACAGCTTTAGCTTTGATGCAAGAGGTTGCGACACGCTCGGTTGCATTGCCACGCAACGCGCGTCGGTTTTCTTGTGGAGCTAGCCTATTATCTTAAATAGACGAAAAGGAGAAAAAGATGGCAAACAAAAAAATCCGTATCCGTTTGAAAGCTTACGAACACCGTACGCTTGACACAGCGGCTGCAAAAATCGTAGAATCAGCTACTCGTACAGGTGCACAAGTTGCGGGTCCAATCCCACTTCCAACTGAGCGTAGCCTCTACACAATCATTCGTGCGACTCACAAATACAAAGACTCTCGCGAACAATTTGAAATGCGTACACACAAACGTTTGATCGATATCGTTAACCCAACTCAAAAAACAGTTGATGCGTTGATGAAATTGGATCTTCCAAGTGGTGTAAACGTAGAAATCAAACTTTAATCCAAAGTTTGAAACCTTGAGCATGAAAAACGCTCGTTAAAAACTTTTTGAATAAAAAATATAGAAAAGGAACTATTTTCTCATGACAAAAGGAATCTTAGGGAAAAAAGTGGGAATGACTCAAATCTTCACTGAAGCTGGCGAATTGATCCCTGTAACAGTTATTGAAGCAACTCCAAACGTTGTTCTTCAAGTTAAAACTGTAGAAACAGACGGATACAACGCTATCCAAGTTGGTTTCGATGACAAACGTGAAGTATTGAGCAACAAACCTGCTAAAGGACATGTAGCAAAAGCTAACACGGCTCCTAAGCGCTTCATTCGTGAATTCAAAAACGTTGAAGGCTTGGAAGTTGGTGCTGAAATCACAGTTGAAACATTCGCAGCTGGAGACGTTGTTGACGTAACTGGTACTTCTAAAGGTAAAGGTTTCCAAGGTGTTATTAAACGCCACGGACAATCACGTGGACCAATGGCTCACGGTTCTCGTTACCACCGTCGTCCAGGTTCTATGGGACCTGTTGCACCTAACCGCGTATTCAAAGGTAAAAACCTTGCAGGACGTATGGGTGGCGACCGCGTAACAATTCAAAACCTAGAAGTTGTACAAGTTGTTCCAGAAAAGAACGTTATCCTTATCAAAGGTAACGTACCAGGTGCTAAGAAATCTCTTATCACTATCAAATCAGCAGTTAAAGCTGGTAAATAATAAAGAAAGGGGAAATCAGTCACAATGGCAAACGTAACATTATTTGACCAAACTGGTAAAGAAGCTGGCCAAGTTGTTCTTAACGATGCAGTATTTGGTATCGAACCAAATGAATCAGTTGTGTTTGATGTGATCATCAGCCAACGCGCAAGCCTTCGTCAAGGAACACACGCTGTTAAAAACCGCTCTGCAGTATCAGGTGGTGGACGCAAACCATGGCGTCAAAAAGGAACTGGACGTGCTCGTCAAGGTTCTATCCGCTCACCACAATGGCGTGGTGGTGGTGTTGTCTTCGGACCAACTCCACGTTCATACGGCTACAAACTTCCACAAAAAGTTCGTCGCCTAGCTCTTAAATCAGTTTACTCTGAAAAAGTTGCTGAAAACAAATTCGTAGCTGTAGACGCTCTTTCATTTACAGCTCCAAAAACTGCTGAATTTGCAAAAGTTCTTGCAGCATTGAGCATCGATTCTAAAGTTCTTGTTATCCTTGAAGAAGGAAATGAATTCGCAGCTCTTTCAGCTCGTAACCTTCCAAACGTGAAAGTTGCAACTGCTACAACTGCAAGTGTTCTTGACATCGCAAATAGCGACAAACTTCTTGTCACACAAGCAGCTATCTCTAAAATCGAGGAGGTTCTTGCATAATGAATTTGTATGATGTTATCAAAAAACCTGTTATCACTGAAAGCTCAATGGCTCAACTTGAAGCAGGAAAATATGTATTTGAAGTTGACACTCGTGCACACAAACTTTTGATCAAGCAAGCTGTTGAAGCTGCTTTCGAAGGTGTTAAAGTTGCCAACGTTAACACAATCAACGTAAAACCAAAAGCAAAACGTGTTGGACGTTACACTGGTTTTACTAACAAAACTAAAAAAGCTATCATCACACTTACAGCTGATTCAAAAGCAATCGAGTTGTTTGCTGCTGAAGCTGAATAATCTAAGGAGGAAATATCGTGGGAATTCGTGTTTATAAACCAACAACAAACGGTCGCCGTAATATGACTTCTTTGGATTTCGCTGAAATCACAACAAGCACTCCTGAAAAATCATTGCTTGTTGCATTGAAGAGCAAGGCTGGTCGTAACAACAACGGTCGTATCACAGTTCGTCACCAAGGTGGTGGACACAAACGTTTCTACCGTTTGGTTGACTTCAAACGTAACAAAGACAACGTTGAAGCTGTTGTTAAAACAATCGAGTACGATCCAAACCGTTCTGCAAACATCGCTCTTGTACACTACACTGACGGTGTGAAAGCATACATCATCGCTCCAAAAGGTCTTGAAGTTGGTCAACGTATCGTTTCAGGTCCAGAAGCAGATATCAAAGTCGGAAACGCACTTCCACTTGCTAACATCCCAGTTGGTACTTTGATCCACAACATCGAGTTGAAACCAGGTCGTGGTGGAGAATTGGTGCGTGCAGCTGGAGCTTCTGCTCAAGTATTGGGTCAAGAAGGTAAATATGTTCTTGTTCGTCTTCAATCTGGCGAAGTACGAATGATTCTTGGAACTTGTCGTGCAACAGTTGGTGTTGTCGGAAACGAACAACATGGACTTGTTAACCTTGGTAAAGCAGGACGTAGCCGTTGGAAAGGTATCCGCCCAACAGTTCGTGGTTCTG
This sequence comes from Streptococcus sp. NPS 308, assembly GCF_002355895.1. Classification (NCBI taxonomy): domain Bacteria; kingdom Bacillati; phylum Bacillota; class Bacilli; order Lactobacillales; family Streptococcaceae; genus Streptococcus; species Streptococcus sp. NPS 308. The sequence continues at coordinate 1,717,344 of NZ_AP017652.1, read as the reverse complement.
TAATGAACCCTAACGATCACCCACACGGTGGTGGTGAAGGTAAAGCACCAGTTGGTCGTAAAGCGCCATCTACTCCATGGGGCAAACCTGCTCTTGGTCTTAAAACTCGTAACAAGAAAGCGAAATCTGACAAACTTATCGTTCGTCGTCGCAACGAGAAATAATTTAAAACTAGTCGCATAAGCGCTAGATAATCCGCCAGCTCGGTAGCGCTCCTTGTGAGCGCAAGCCGCTGTGGTACAACATTTAAAGGAGAAAATATAAAAATGGGACGCAGTCTTAAAAAAGGACCTTTCGTCGATGAGCATTTGATGAAAAAAGTTGAAGCTCAAGCTAACGACGAAAAGAAAAAAGTTATCAAAACTTGGTCACGTCGTTCAACGATCTTCCCAAGTTTCATTGGTTATACTATCGCAGTTTATGACGGACGTAAACACGTACCTGTTTACATCCAAGAAGACATGGTAGGTCACAAACTTGGTGAATTTGCACCAACTCGTACTTACAAAGGTCACGCTGCAGACGACAAGAAAACACGTAGAAAATAAGGAGAACATAAATGGCAGAAATTACTTCAGCTAAAGCAATGGCTCGTACAGTACGTGTTTCACCTCGTAAATCACGTCTTGTTCTTGACAATATCCGTGGTAAAAGCGTAGCCGATGCTATTGCAATCTTGACATTCACTCCAAACAAAGCTGCTGAAATCATCTTGAAAGTTTTGAACTCAGCTGTAGCTAACGCTGAAAACAACTTTGGTTTGGATAAAGCTAACTTGGTAGTATCTGAAGCATTCGCAAACGAAGGACCAACTATGAAACGTTTCCGTCCACGTGCGAAAGGTTCAGCTTCACCAATCAACAAACGTACAGCTCACATCACTGTGGCTGTTGCAGAAAAATAAGGAGGTAACATCGTGGGTCAAAAAGTACATCCAATTGGTATGCGTGTCGGCATCATCCGTGATTGGGATGCCAAATGGTATGCTGAAAAAGAATACGCGGATTACCTTCATGAAGATCTTGCAATCCGTAAATTCGTTCAAAAAGAATTGGCTGACGCAGCTGTTTCAACTATCGAAATTGAACGCGCAGTAAACAAAGTTAACGTTTCACTTCACACTGCTAAACCAGGTATGGTTATCGGTAAAGGTGGTGCTAACGTTGATGCACTCCGTGCAAAACTTAACAAATTGACTGGAAAACAAGTACACATCAACATCATCGAAATCAAACAACCTGATTTGGATGCTCACCTTGTAGGTGAAGGAATTGCTCGTCAATTGGAGCAACGTGTTGCTTTCCGTCGTGCACAAAAACAAGCAATCCAACGTGCAATGCGTGCTGGAGCTAAAGGAATCAAAACTCAAGTATCAGGTCGTTTGAACGGTGCAGATATCGCCCGTGCAGAAGGATACTCTGAAGGAACTGTTCCACTTCACACACTTCGTGCAGATATCGATTACGCTTGGGAAGAAGCAGACACAACATACGGTAAACTTGGTGTTAAAGTATGGATCTACCGTGGTGAAGTTCTTCCAGCTCGTAAAAACACTAAAGGAGGTAAATAACCAATGTTAGTACCTAAACGTGTTAAACACCGTCGTGAATTCCGTGGAAAAATGCGCGGTGAAGCAAAAGGTGGAAAAGAAGTAGCATTCGGTGAATACGGTCTTCAAGCTACAACTAGCCACTGGATCACTAACCGCCAAATCGAAGCTGCTCGTATCGCCATGACTCGTTACATGAAACGTGGTGGTAAAGTTTGGATTAAAATCTTCCCACACAAATCATACACTGCTAAAGCTATCGGTGTGCGTATGGGATCTGGTAAAGGGGCGCCTGAAGGTTGGGTAGCACCAGTTAAACGTGGTAAAGTGATGTTTGAAGTTGCTGGTGTATCTGAAGAGATCGCTCGCGAAGCGCTTCGTCTTGCAAGCCACAAATTGCCAGTTAAATGTAAATTCGTAAAACGTGAAGCAGAATAAGGAGAAGGCATGAAACTTAATGAAGTAAAAGAATTTGTTAAAGAACTTCGTGGTCTTTCTCAAGAAGAACTCGCGAAGCGCGAAAACGAATTGAAAAAAGAATTGTTTGAACTTCGTTTCCAAGCTGCTACTGGTCAATTGGAACAAACAGCTCGCTTGAAAGAAGTTAAAAAACAAATCGCTCGTATCAAAACAGTTCAATCTGAAGCGAAATAATAGACTAGGGAAGGAGAAATTTCAATGGAACGCAATAATCGTAAAGTTCTTGTTGGACGTGTTGTATCTGACAAAATGGACAAGACAATCACAGTTGTAGTTGAAACAAAACGTAACCACCCAGTCTATGGTAAACGTATTAACTACTCTAAAAAATACAAAGCACATGATGAAAACAATGTTGCCAAAGAAGGTGATATCGTACGTATCATGGAAACTCGCCCGCTTTCAGCTACAAAACGTTTCCGTCTTGTAGAAGTTGTTGAAGAAGCGGTCATCATCTAATCAAACCTGAAAGGAGAAAACTGAAATGATTCAAACAGAAACTCGTTTGAAAGTCGCAGACAACAGCGGTGCTCGCGAAATCTTGACTATCAAAGTTCTTGGTGGTTCAGGACGTAAATTTGCAAACATCGGTGATGTTATTGTGGCATCTGTAAAACAAGCTACTCCTGGTGGTGCGGTTAAAAAAGGTGACGTTGTAAAAGCTGTTATCGTTCGTACTAAATCAGGTGCTCGTCGTGCTGATGGTTCATACATCAAATTTGACGAAAACGCAGCAGTTATCATCCGTGAAGACAAAACTCCTCGCGGAACACGTATCTTTGGCCCAGTTGCACGTGAATTGCGTGAAGGTGGCTTCATGAAGATCGTGTCACTTGCTCCAGAAGTACTTTAATTTTTAGAAACAAACTAGTCCCCTAGCTTAAAGCTAGGGTGCCCTTATGGGCGTAAGAAAAATCAAGGAGAAACCTAATGTTTGTAAAAAAAGGCGACAAAGTTCGCGTAATCGCTGGTAAAGATAAGGGAACAGAAGCTGTTGTCCTTACTGCCCTTCCAAAAGTAAACAAAGTTATCGTTGAAGGTGTGAATATCGTTAAGAAACACCAACGTCCAACTAACGAACTTCCTCAAGGTGGTATCATCGAGAAAGAAGCAGCTATCCACGTATCAAACGTTCAAGTTTTGGATAAAAACGGTGTAGCTGGTCGTGTTGGTTACAAATTTGTAGACGGTAAAAAAGTTCGCTACAACAAAAAATCAGGCGAAGTGCTTGATTAATCACGAAGGAAAGGAGAAGTATAATGGCAAATCGTTTAAAAGAAAAATATCTTAATGAAGTAGTTCCTGCTTTGACAGAACAATTCAACTACTCATCAGTGATGGCTGTGCCTAAAGTAGATAAGATCGTTTTGAACATGGGTGTTGGTGAAGCTGTATCAAACGCTAAAAGCCTTGAAAAAGCTGCTGAAGAATTGGCGCTTATCTCAGGTCAAAAACCACTTATCACTAAAGCTAAAAAATCAATCGCCGGCTTCCGTCTTCGTGAAGGTGTAGCGATCGGTGCAAAAGTTACCCTTCGTGGTGAACGTATGTACGAATTCTTGGACAAATTGGTTTCAGTTTCACTTCCACGTGTACGTGACTTCCACGGTGTTCCAACAAAATCATTTGATGGACGCGGAAACTACACACTTGGTGTGAAAGAACAATTGATCTTCCCAGAAATCAACTTCGATGACGTTGACAAAACTCGTGGTCTTGACATCGTTATCGTAACAACTGCTAACACTGACGAAGAGTCACGTGCATTGCTTACAGGCCTTGGAATGCCTTTTGCAAAATAATATAGGAGGTAAATCTAATGGCTAAAAAATCAATGATTGCTAAGAACAAACGTCCAGCGAAGTTCTCTACTCAAGCTTATACTCGTTGTGAAAAATGTGGTCGTCCACATTCAGTTTACCGCAAATTTAAACTTTGCCGTGTTTGCTTCCGTGAATTAGCTTACAAAGGACAAATTCCTGGTGTAACAAAAGCATCTTGGTAATTTAAGATATCAAGGGCGTCAAAACTCCAAGTGAAAATAGGAAACTTGACGAAGAAACTGAAGTTTCTAGGAAAGTTTATCTTTTTCACACAGAGTTTAGCCCGGGTTCAGTTGGGTTTGCCAATTTGAACACGAGCTACAGCTTTGGCAAAAAAGACCAATTTGCTTTGGAGCATGGCTCCTGCATCAAATTGCCTATTTTTGCTCGTGCTGTTACGCTCTTTGTATCATGTATTAACTAGCAAGTGCGACTTGCAAACTACTAGTAAGAGGAGAAAAACAAAATGGTTATGACTGACCCAATCGCAGACTTCCTAACTCGTATTCGTAACGCTAACCAAGCAAAACACGAAGTACTTGAAGTACCTGCATCAAACATCAAAAAAGGGATTGCTGAAATCCTTAAACGCGAAGGTTTTGTAAAGAACGTTGAAATCATCGAAGATGACAAACAAGGCATCATCCGTGTATTCCTTAAATACGGACCAAACGGTGAAAAAGTTATCACTAACTTGAAACGTGTTTCTAAACCAGGACTTCGTGTCTACAAAAAACGTGAAGATCTTCCAAAAGTTCTTAACGGACTTGGAATTGCTATCCTTTCAACTTCTGAAGGTTTGCTTACTGATAAAGAAGCTCGCCAAAAGAACGTTGGTGGAGAAGTTATCGCTTACGTTTGGTAATTGATGATGTGAGAGCGTTAAAAGAATGCAGTGAAAATAGGAAGTTTGTAGCAGGAGCGATGCTCCAAGACAAACTTATCTTTTTCACCAAATTCTTAGCTCGAACTCTAATCAAGATACAAAGCTCGTTAGAGCGTGTTCAATTTAGCTATTGAACACAATAAGTATCTTTAACCCCGTGAAAACTGGCTGTAATGGCCTGACAATTTAACAGGAGAATAAAAACATGTCACGTATTGGTAATAAAGTTATCGTGTTGCCTGCTGGTGTTGAAATCACTAACAATGACAACGTTGTAACTGTAAAAGGACCTAAGGGAGAACTTACTCGTGAGTTCTCAAAAGATATTGAAATTCGTGTGGAAGGTACTGAAGTAACTCTTCACCGTCCAAATGATTCAAAAGAAATGAAAACAATCCACGGAACTACTCGTGCCCTTTTGAACAACATGGTTGTTGGTGTATCAGAAGGATTCAAGAAAGTACTTGAAATGCGTGGGGTTGGTTACCGTGCACAACTTCAAGGAAACAAACTTGTTTTGGCTGTAGGTAAATCTCATCCAGACGAAGTTGAAGCTCCAGAAGGAATTACTTTTGAACTTCCAAACCCAACAACAATTGCTATCAGCGGAATTTCAAAAGAAGTAGTTGGTCAAACAGCTGCTTACGTACGTAGCCTTCGCTCACCTGAACCATATAAAGGTAAAGGTATCCGTTACGTTGGCGAATACGTTCGTCTTAAAGAAGGTAAAACAGGTAAATAATGTTGAGTGGTTGATCTTCAACCACCGACCTATTTTCCAACTTTGTGCATAGCACACGATTTAAAACTAAAGAGGTGAAAACTGTGATTTCTAAACCAGATAAAAACAAACTCCGCCAAAAACGCCACCGTCGCGTTCGCGGAAAACTCTCTGGAACTGCTGATCGCCCACGTTTGAACGTATTCCGTTCTAATACAGGCATCTACGCTCAAGTGATTGATGACGTAGCGGGTGTAACGCTCGCAAGTGCTTCAACTCTTGACAAAGAAGTTTCAAAAGGAACTAAAACTGAACAAGCCGTTGCTGTCGGTAAACTCGTTGCAGAACGTGCAAACGCTAAAGGTATTTCAGAAGTGGTGTTCGACCGCGGTGGATATCTATATCACGGACGTGTGAAAGCTTTGGCTGATGCAGCTCGTGAAAACGGATTGAAATTCTAATAGGAGGACACTAGAAAATGGCATTTAAAGACAATGCAGTTGAATTAGAAGAACGCGTAGTTGCTGTCAACCGTGTTACAAAAGTTGTTAAAGGTGGACGTCGTCTTCGTTTCGCAGCTCTTGTTGTTGTTGGTGACCACAACGGTCGCGTAGGATTTGGTACTGGTAAAGCTCAAGAAGTTCCAGAAGCAATCCGCAAAGCAGTAGAAGATGCTAAGAAAAACTTGATTGAAGTTCCTATGGTTGGAACAACAATCCCACACGAAGTTCTTTCAGAATTCGGTGGAGCTAAAGTATTGTTGAAACCTGCTGTAGAAGGTTCTGGAGTTGCCGCTGGTGGTGCAGTTCGTGCCGTTGTGGAATTGGCAGGTGTGGCAGATATTACATCTAAATCACTTGGTTCTAACACTCCAATCAACATTGTTCGCGCAACTGTTGAAGGTTTGAAACAATTGAAACGCGCTGAAGAAGTTGCTGCCCTTCGTGGTATTTCAGTTTCTGATTTGGCATAAGAAAGGGGATAAAATGGCTCAAATTAAAATTACTTTGACTAAGTCTCCAATCGGACGCATTCCATCACAACGTAAAACTGTTGTAGCACTTGGACTTGGCAAATTGAACAGCTCTGTTATCAAAGAAGACAACGCTGCTATCCGTGGTATGATCACTGCAGTATCTCACTTGGTAACAGTTGAAGAAGTAAACTAATGAATTTTTAGGGGATGCGGCAATACTCATCCCCTAAAACTAGGTATAGTCATCTAAGATGACGAATGTATAGGCGAGTTGATTAGGGAGACAACCTTTTCTCTCTTATCGGCGCTAGCATTTTACAAAAGAGGAGAAAATAATAATGAAACTTCATGAATTGAAACCTGCAGAAGGTTCTCGTAAAGTACGTAACCGTGTTGGTCGTGGTACTTCATCTGGTAACGGTAAAACATCTGGTCGCGGTCAAAAAGGTCAAAAAGCTCGTAGCGGTGGCGGAGTTCGCCTTGGTTTTGAAGGTGGACAAACTCCATTGTTCCGTCGTCTTCCAAAACGTGGATTCACTAACATCAACGCTAAAGAATACGCAATTGTAAACCTTGACCAATTGAACGTCTTTGAAGACGGTGCAGAAGTAACTCCAGTTGTGCTTATCGAAGCAGGAATTGTGAAAGCTGAAAAATCAGGAGTTAAAATTCTTGGTAACGGTGAGTTGACTAAGAAATTGACTGTGAAAGCAGCTAAATTCTCTAAATCAGCTGAGGAAGCTATCACTGCTAAAGGTGGTTCTGTAGAAGTCATCTAAGAGAGGTGACCCATGTTTTTTAAATTATTAAAAGAAGCGCTCAAGGTTAAACAAGTTCGATCAAAAATTCTCTTTACGATTTTTATCATTCTTGTTTTTCGTATTGGGACAAGTATCACTGTTCCAGGTGTGAATGCAAAAAGTTTAGAAGCTCTCAGTGGTTTATCTTTCTTGAACATGCTTAGTCTTGTTTCAGGGAATGCCATGAAGAACTTCTCCGTTTTTGCACTCGGTGTAAGTCCGTATATCACTGCTTCCATCGTTGTTCAATTGCTACAAATGGATATTTTACCGAAGTTTGTAGAATGGGGCAAACAAGGGGAAGTGGGACGGAGAAAACTAAACCAAGCTACTCGATATATTGCACTTGTTCTTGCATTCGTTCAATCTATCGGGATCACAGCAGGGTTTAATACTCTATCTGGAGCAAAATTATTAACGACAGCTTTAACTCCACAAGTCTTTGTTACTATTGGTATTATCCTCACAGCAGGTAGTATGATTGTAACGTGGCTCGGGGAACAAATTACAGATAAGGGATACGGAAACGGTGTTTCTATGATCATCTTCGCAGGTATTGTCGCTTCAATCCCTGAGATGATTAAAGGCATCTATGTTGACTACTTCGTCAATATCCCAAGTAGCCGTTTGACTTCATCTATTATCTTTGTCGTTATTTTGATTATCGCTGTCTTGTTGATTGTTTACTTTACAACCTATGTTCAACAGGCAGAATATAAAATTCCAATCCAATATACAAAAGTTGCTCAAGGAGCCCCATCAAGCTCATACCTTCCATTGAAGGTAAACCCAGCGGGGGTTATCCCAGTTATCTTTGCAAGTTCCATTACAGCAGCGCCTGCAGCCATTCTTCAGTTTTTGAGTGCTACAGGTCATGATTGGGCTTGGGTACGTACAGCACAGGAAATGTTATCTACAACATCTCCGACAGGTGTTGCTATGTATGCCTTGCTCATCATTCTCTTTACGTTCTTCTATACATTTGTACAGATCAATCCAGAGAAAGCAGCAGAAAACTTGCAAAAGAGTGGAGCCTACATTCATGGGGTCCGTCCTGGTAAGGGGACTGAAGAATTCATGTCGAAACTTCTTCGTCGCCTTGCAACAGTCGGATCAATCTTCCTTGGTGTGATCTCAATCTTGCCGATTGTGGCAAAAGATGTCTTTGGCCTTTCAGAAGCTGTTGCTTTTGGGGGAACTAGTCTTTTGATCATTATCTCGACCGGTATCGAAGGAATCAAACAACTTGAAGGTTACCTATTGAAACGTAAGTATGTTGGTTTCATGGACAAAACAGAATAAAAGCAAGATTACTTTTGCTTAGAGAGTGGAGTATGAAGGTCTACCTATCAGAGAGACTTTCGTCTCCCCTCTTCTATTTTGTTTTTAAATAGGGGTTGAAACGAATTTCTGCTTCTATTTAAATACAAAATAAGGAGATCCTATCATGAATCTTTTGATTATGGGCTTACCTGGAGCAGGTAAGGGAACGCAAGCAGCTAAAATTGTGGAGCAATTCCACGTGGCACACATTTCAACTGGAGATATGTTCCGTGCTGCTATGGCTAATCAAACTGAAATGGGTGTACTTGCCAAGTCATACATCGACAAAGGTGAGTTGGTTCCAGATGAAGTTACAAATGGAATTGTTAAAGAACGCCTTTCTCAGGACGACATCAAAGAAACAGGTTTCTTGTTGGATGGTTACCCACGTACGATTGAACAAGCGCATGCCTTGGACAAAACATTGGCTGAACTTGGTATCGAACTGGAAGGTGTGATTAACATCGAAGTGAACCCAGACTGTCTCTTAGAACGTTTGAGCGGCCGTATCATCCATCGCGAAACAGGTGAAACCTTCCACAAAGTTTTCAACCCACCAGTTGACTACAAAGAAGAAGATTACTACCAACGCGAAGATGATAAACCTGAGACAGTTAAGCGTCGGTTGGATGTTAATATCGCACAAGGTGAACCAATCATTGCTCACTACCGTACCAAAGGTTTGGTCCACGATATCGAAGGAAATCAAGATATCAATGATGTGTTCAAAGACATCGAAAAAGTATTGACAAATTTGAAATAAAGCGTTTTTCATACTTGCAAAAAATCGCTACAAATGTTATACTGAGATAGTCTGACTTATAATTGTTGTCTCTATGTTTAGAGGCATCAAATCGAAATTTATGGAGGTGCTTTTGCGTGGCAAAAGACGATGTGATTGAAGTTGAAGGCAAAGTAGTCGATACAATGCCTAACGCAATGTTTACGGTTGAACTTGAAAATGGACATCAGATTTTAGCAACAGTTTCTGGTAAAATTCGTAAAAACTATATTCGTATTTTAGCGGGAGATCGTGTTACTGTCGAGATGAGTCCATATGACTTGACACGTGGACGTATCACTTACCGCTTTAAATAATCGAAAAACTTGGAGGGATAAGAAATGAAAGTAAGACCATCGGTCAAACCAATTTGCGAATACTGTAAAGTAATTCGTCGTAATGGTCGTGTTATGGTAATTTGCCCAGCAAATCCAAAACACAAACAACGTCAAGGATAAGATAGAAAGGAGAAAACATGGCTCGTATTGCTGGAGTTGACATTCCAAATGACAAACGCGTAGTAATCTCATTGACTTACGTTTATGGTATCGGACTTGCAACATCTAAGAAAATTTTGGCTGCTGCTGGAATCTCAGAAGATGTTCGTGTACGTGACCTTACATCAGATCAAGAAGATGCTATCCGTCGTGAAGTGGATGCAATCAAAGTTGAAGGTGACCTCCGTCGTGAAGTAAACTTGAACATCAAACGTTTGATGGAAATCGGTTCTTACCGTGGTATTCGTCACCGTCGTGGACTTCCTGTCCGTGGACAAAACACTAAAAACAACGCTCGCACTCGTAAAGGTAAAGCTGTTGCGATTGCTGGTAAGAAAAAATAATATAGGAGGTAAAAGTCTTGGCTAAACCAACACGTAAACGTCGTGTGAAAAAGAATATCGAATCTGGTATTGCTCATATTCACGCTACATTTAATAACACTATTGTTATGATTACTGATGTGCATGGTAATGCAATTGCTTGGTCATCAGCTGGTGCTCTTGGTTTCAAAGGTTCTCGTAAATCTACACCATTCGCTGCTCAAATGGCTTCAGAAGCTGCTGCTAAATCTGCACAAGAACACGGTCTTAAATCAGTTGAAGTTACTGTAAAAGGTCCAGGTTCTGGTCGTGAGTCAGCTATTCGTGCGCTTGCTGCCGCTGGTCTTGAAGTAACAGCAATTCGTGATGTGACTCCAGTGCCACACAATGGTGCTCGTCCTCCAAAACGTCGCCGTGTATAATCATCGCATTACACTGCTTTTCGTTTAAGAGGGAGTAACTAAATGATTGAGTTTGAAAAACCAAATATAACAAAAATTGATGAAAATAAAGATTATGGCAAGTTTGTAATCGAACCACTTGAACGTGGCTACGGTACAACTCTTGGTAACTCTCTTCGTCGTGTACTACTAGCTTCTCTACCAGGAGCAGCAGTGACATCTATCAACATTGAAGGTGTCTTGCATGAGTTCGACACAGTTCCAGGTGTTCGTGAAGACGTGATGCAAATCATTCTGAACATTAAAGGGATTGCAGTGAAATCATACGTTGAAGACGAAAAAATCATTGAACTTGATGTTGAAGGTCCTGCTGAAATTACAGCTGGAGACATTTTGACTGACAGTGATATTGAAATTGTAAATCCAGATCATTATCTCTTTACAATCGGTGAAGGTTCTTCTCTAAAAGCGACAATGACTGTTAACAGTGGTCGTGGATATGTACCTGCTGATGAAAACAAAAAAGATAATGCACCAGTTGGAACACTTGCTGTAGATTCTATTTATACACCAGTTACAAAAGTCAACTATCAAGTAGAGCCTGCTCGTGTAGGTAGCAATGATGGATTTGACAAATTAACCCTTGAAATCTTGACTAATGGAACAATTATTCCTGAAGATGCTTTAGGGCTTTCAGCACGTATCTTGACAGAACATCTTGATTTGTTTACAAATCTTACTGAGATTGCTAAGTCAACTGAAGTGATGAAAGAAGCTGATACTGAATCTGACGATCGTATTTTGGATCGGACGATTGAGGAACTGGACTTGTCTGTGCGTTCATACAATTGTTTGAAACGTGCCGGTATCAATACTGTGCATGATTTGACAGAAAAATCTGAAGCAGAGATGATGAAAGTACGAAATCTTGGACGCAAGAGTTTGGAAGAAGTGAAACTCAAACTCATTGACTTGGGTCTTGGATTAAAAGATAAATAAAGGAGGAATACATGGCTTACCGTAAACTAGGACGCACTAGCTCACAACGTAAAGCAATGCTTCGCGATTTGACAACTGACCTTTTGATCAACGAATCAATCGTTACAACTGAAGCTCGTGCTAAAGAAATCCGTAAAACTGTTGAAAAAATGATTACTCTAGGTAAACGTGGTGATTTGCATGCACGTCGTCAAGCAGCTGCTTTCGTACGTAATGAAATCGCATCTGAAAACTATGATGAAGCAACTGATAAGTACACTTCTACTACAGCACTTCAAAAATTGTTCTCAGAAATCGCACCTCGTTATGCTGAACGTAACGGTGGATACACTCGTATCCTTAAAACTGAACCACGTCGTGGTGATGCTGCGCCAATGGCGATCATTGAATTAGTATAAAATCATCAATTTTGTTGAGTGTTATGATGATGGAGTCTTGTGCTCTTAGTCTAGCTCTGGTCTACCGCTGGGACTTCGGTCCTAGCGGGAACACTCATCATCATTTGATAGGGTAGACGCTTGTTTACGAAATTGTTTTTTGTTTAAGAACAACTTCGTAAGCAGGCGTTTTTTAGTATTTTTTACGGAAATATGCTATACTAGGGAAAAAGAAAATCAAAAACGTTCAGGTTTTCTAATAATCGTAGAATGGGAGTCTAAAGATGAAGGCTATTATTACAGTGGTTGGCAAGGACAAGGCAGGTATCGTTGCAGGCGTGTCTACTAAGATTGCAGAGTTGGGTTTGAATATTGACGATATTTCTCAGACGGTGTTGGATGAATACTTTACTATGATGGCGGTCGTTTCTAGTGACGAAAAACAGGATTTCACTTATCTTCGAAATGAATTTGAAACTTTCGGTCAGACCTTGAATGTCAAAATAAATATTCAAAGTGCGGCGATTTTTGACGCTATGTATAATATCTAGGAGGTGGCTATGGATATTAGACAAGTTACAGAAACCATTGCCATGATCGAGGAGCAGAACTTCGATATCAGAACCATCACCATGGGGATTTCCCTTTTGGATTGTATTGATCCAGATATTGAACGTGCTGCTGAAAAGATTTACCAAAAAATCACCACTAAAGCTGCAAATTTAGTGGCTGTAGGAGACGAAATTGCTGCAGAACTTGGGATTCCTATTGTTAATAAACGGGTATCGGTGACTCCGATTTCTTTAATTGGTGCAGCGACTGATGCGACGGACTATGTTGTTTTGGCAAAGGCTCTTGATAAGGCTGCCAAGGAGATTGGTGTTGACTTTATTGGTGGATTCTCTGCCTTGGTACAAAAAGGCTACCAAAAAGGAGATGAAATTCTCATCAATTCTATCCCACGCGCTCTAGCTGAGACAGACAAGGTTTGTTCGTCTGTTAATATTGGCTCAACCAAGTCAGGTATCAACATGACTGCGGTTGCAGATATGGGACGTATCATCAAGGAGACAGCGAACCTATCAGATATGGGTGCGGCCAAGTTGGTCGTATTTGCTAATGCTGTTGAGGACAATCCTTTTATGGCAGGGGCTTTCCACGGTGTTGGCGAAGCAGATGTTATCATCAATGTCGGGGTTTCGGGTCCTGGTGTGGTCAAGCGTGCCTTGGAAAAGGTTCGTGGACAGAGCTTTGATGTAGTAGCCGAGACGGTCAAGAAAACGGCTTTTAAGATTACTCGTATCGGTCAATTAGTTGGGCAAATGGCGAGTGAACGCCTTGGTGTTGACTTTGGAATTGTCGACCTAAGCTTGGCACCTACTCCTGCGGTTGGTGATTCTGTGGCTCGTGTCCTTGAGGAAATGGGCCTAGAAACAGTTGGTACGCATGGGACGACGGCTGCCCTCGCTCTTTTGAATGACCAAGTTAAGAAGGGCGGAGTGATGGCTTGTAACCAAGTCGGTGGCTTGTCAGGTGCTTTTATCCCCGTTTCTGAAGATGAGGGGATGATTGCTGCGGTGCAAGATGGCTCTCTAAATTTAGAGAAACTAGAGGCCATGACGGCTATCTGTTCAGTTGGACTGGATATGATTGCCATTCCAGAAGATACGCCTGCTGAAACCATTGCGGCGATGATTGCGGATGAGGCGGCAATTGGTGTGATTAACATGAAAACAACGGCTGTCCGTATTATTCCAAAGGGCAAAGAAGGCGATATGATTGAGTTTGGTGGCTTGCTTGGAACAGCTCCAGTTATGAAGGTTAATGGGGCTTCGTCTGTTGATTTCATCTCTCGCGGTGGTCAAATTCCAGCTCCAATCCATAGTTTTAAAAATTAATAAAAAAGAGAGAAGATTTAAGTTGGGTTTAAGGATGACTGTGTATACTATAATCATTAAATAAAGACCTCCTAACTTTATTTAATAGAAATCCTAAACTTTTTCATAATAATCTCCTAGGGAAGCTACCGTAAGGGTAGCTTTTCTTGTGGTAAAATTAGGAGAAGGAGCTTTGCTTTTGAAAGCCAAATATTTCTTTGATCCATGATATAATAGAAGAAAATGGAGGATAGAAAATGTCTAAAGTAAGATTATACTTGGTACGTCATGGGAAAACCATGTTTAACACGATTGGACGTGCTCAAGGATGGAGTGATACACCTCTGACTGCAGAAGGTGAGTTGGGAATCCATGAACTGGGAATTGGCTTGAGAGAGTCTGGTTTGCAATTTGACCGAGCTTATTCCAGTGATTCAGGGCGTACCATTCAGACCATGGGAATCGTCCTAGAAGAACTGAGCTTACAAGGGAAAATCCCTTACCGTATGGATAAGCGAATCCGTGAGTGGTGCTTTGGTAGTTTTGATGGGGCCTATGATGGGGATCTCTTTATGGGGGTCATTCCGCGTGTTTTCAAGGTGGATCATGTTCATCAGTTATCCTATGCCGAGCTAGCAGAAGGCTTGGTAGAGGTTGATACTGCTGGTTGGGCTGAGGGTTGGGAAAAACTTAGTGGCCGAATCAAGGAAGGATTTGAGTCGATTGCCAAAGAAATGGAAGAACACGGTGGCGGAAATGCCCTGGTTGTCAGCCACGGGATGACCATTGGTACGATGGTTTATCTGATCAATGGTATGCATCCGCATGGTTTGGATAATGGTAGCGTGACGATTCTTGAATATGAGGACGGCCAGTTTAGCGTTGAGGTTGTTGGTGACCGTAGCTACCGGGAACTGGGACGTGAGAAGATGGAAGAAAATTCTATTTAATCAGTATATATGTTCACCAGAACTTCGGGTCATGTATTGTGATAAGAGATTAGAAAAAACAGCCTAGGATCATCCTTTCGGCTGTTTTTGATAGGGAAAAATTAGAGTGTAATGTTATTATTTTTAGAGATTTTCATGAATAACAGTAAGGAAGCGACTGTTAGGATAGATAAAATCGTGGATAAAGCTGCTGCCACACCATAATTTCCTCTGAGTACCTCTGTATAGATTGCTACGGTCATAGTTTTTGTTTTGACATTGTAGAGGAGGATAGAAGTAGATAGTTCTGAAATCATTGTTACCCATGATAGAATAGATCCAGAAATAATACCGGGTAACATCATTGGAACAGTGATTTTACTGAAAGTATTGAGACGGCTACTTCCTAAACTTTCAGCGGCTTCTTCAATACTAGGTGTTATTTGTTGCAAGCTAGCAACAGATGAGCGAATCGTATAAGGGAGTCTTCGGACAGATAAGGAGATAATCAATATAAAAGCTGTTCCAGTAATCATCAGAAATCCGCTTCCAAAAAGACCAGTATTGAATGAAGAAATGAAGGCAATACCTAGAACAGTTCCTGGCACAATATAAGGTACCATACTAAGGCTATCAATTAAGTTTGTAAACAAATTTCGTTTTCTAACAGCTAGGTAGGAGATAACTGTTGCAAATAAAACAACTAGAATCAAAGCAATCAAAGGAATCCGAATCGTATTAAAAATAGTAGATCCCATACGATTGAAGGCAATCTTGTAACTGTTTAGAGAATAGCCTTTGACAAATACCATACCTGATGTTTTTAGGAAAGAAGTATAAATCAAAAATAATTGAGGTAGAACAGAAAATAAGATAATTCCGTAAACCGTTGCATAAATGGCAGCCATTTTTCCTTTTGTAGTTTTTTTCGGCTCAATTGGATGGAGTGAATTCATGCTGAAACTATAGCGATTTGAAATATATTTTTGGATGAGGAAGATTGTTAAAGCAATGATGATCGCCATGATTGCTAAAGCCGATGCAAATGCAGAATTTCCGCCAACCTCACTAATGAATTGATTATAAATTAAAACAGGGAAAGTCCGATATCCTTCACCAATTAACATAGGAGTTCCGAAGTCGGAGAATGCTCTCATAAATACAAGTAGGGCAGCAGCAAGTAAAGTTGGAACTAAAAGGGGCAAAACAACTGTTATCATACGTTTGAATCCGATTACCCCCATACTTTCAGCGGCTTCAAGAAGGGAATGGTCAATTCTTTTCATTGCTCCAGCTACGTATAGAAAAACTAATGGAAATAGCTGAAGTGTAAACACAAGTACAATTCCTTTGAAGCCATAAATATCAATAGCTGGAAGATGAAGGACATTTGTCAAGAATTTAGTGATGACACCATTTCGTCCCAACAAGAGAATCCAGGAGTATGCCCCTACGAAAGGAGCTGACATAGAAGCAATGATAATCAATATCTGTAATAATTTCTTTCCTTTGAAGTCATATATAGAAAAGAGGTAGGCCAATAAGGTCCCTAAAACCAGGGAAGTTACAGTAGAAGTAATGGAGACGTTAAAACTGTTTACTAGTGTCTCAGAGTAATAGGATTTACTAAAGAAATCCTCAAAATTAGCTAGTGAGAATTTACCTTCATGTATGAGTGCTTGCTTGAGCACAATAACGATAGGATAAACAAGAAAAATAAGATAGGTAAGAAAGATGAGGAACGAGGAGGCTGTCCAAATATTTAGTTTTTTACCTTTCATAGCCAACTCCTGTAATAAGATTACGCGAACCATCTGCAGAAAAGACATTTAACTTTTGAGTATTGATTCGTAGACGAATTCGATCCCCTTTTTGAAGATCTTCTTCAAAAGTTGATTCTTCACTCACCTGTATTTTTGAAGAAAATACAGTCTCTACGAAATATTCAGTGGTGAGTCCAAGATAAACACTATCTGAAATGATTCCTTCAATATCACCAGATTCATCTTTGATAAACTCTTCGGGACGGATACTTACAAGAATAGCTTGTTCCTGAGCTTGATCAAGAGCTGGCATAGGGAGGGCATAACCATCTGAAAAGACGATATAAGCACCGTCGGTCCGTTTTTTTAGTTTGGCTGGGATGAGATTTGTGCGTCCGATAAAGGTTGCCACAAACTCATTAGCTGGTTTATGGTAGAGCTCTTTTGGGCGTCCGACTTGTTGGATGATCCCATCTTTCATAACAGCAATCTGGTCTGAAATAGCCATCGCTTCTTCTTGGTCGTGGGTCACATATACAGTTGTAATTCCCACCTCGTGTTGAATTTCTCGAATAACTTGGCGCATATCTAAGCGAAGTTTCGCATCCAGGTTACTAAGTGGCTCATCCATGAGGAGAACACTTGGATTAACAGCTAAGGCACGTGCCAAGGCGACACGTTGTTGTTGTCCACCACTGAGTTTATCGGGCTTTCGATCTGCGTATTGATCAATTTGCATTAGTTCCAGATATTTATTGGTTTGTTGAACTAATTCCTCTTTTGGAACCTTTTTTTGTCTAAGACCAAAAGCAACATTATCACGGACAGTCAAATGTGGAAAAATAGCGTAGTTTTGGAAAACCATTCCGATATTTCGTTTGCTGGGTTCTATATTATTGATTTTAGTATCATCGAAGTAAAATTCTCCGCCTTCAATACTGTTGAAGCCTGCAATCATTCGAAGAAGGGTCGTTTTTCCACAACCTGAAGGTCCAAGAATGGTGAAAAGACTTCCTTTTGGAATCGTAACATTTAAATTCTCAATGACAGGAATGTCATGGTAGATTTTTTTTGCGTTAATAATTTTGATCTCACTCATAGTGAACCTCTTTTACTGTTTCGATTGAATATTAGTGAAAATATCATTGTACTTTTTAAGAATAGCTGATTTATTTTGGAGGACATAATCTGAATCTTCAGTGGCGATATTGATTTCTGTCATTGATTTCATATTTTTATTGGTTTTAGCATTTTTTCGAATGGGTCTGATGGTTGTTTCAGTTCCTAGTTTATCCTGAATGTCTTGAGAAAGAAGGAAATCGATAAATTTTTTAGCGTTTTCCATGTGTTTGGCGTTTTTGATAATAGCTGCGTTACCAGGCAAAAAGACGGTTCCTTCTTTTGGATAAATGACTTTTATATCAACGCCATCGTTTAAGAGTTTCAATGCAGGATCTTCATAGGTGAGTCCGACAGCCATTTCTCCGTCAGCGACTGATTTGTAGACATTTGAAGAACTAGAAGCAATTTTCCCATCTACTAAGCTAAATAGATTTTTCACATATGTCCAAGCTTGCTCATTTTCATAGCCACCTTGATCCACAAGCATGTTTGTTAATTGAGCAAAGGCACTAGAAGAATTACTTGGATCAGCAGTAGCAATCTTTCCTTTTAATTTAGGATTAAGTAAATCATCATAGCCTTCAATTTTAATATCTTTGGTTAAAGCTGAATTGACAATCAGAACACTGACATCAAGAGTGTATGGAGTGTAGAATCCTGTTTTATTCTGATATTCTGGGATAATTTGGTCGTTTTCTAGGGAGGTATAGGGCTCAAAGAGTTTTTCGTTAGAAGAGAAGAGTGCGTAGGAACCTCCGAAAATGACATCGGCTACAGGAGCTTCTTTCTCAGCCTCTGCTTTCTTGAATAATTCACCAGTACTAGCTTGGACTAAATCAACCTTGATGCCATATTTTTCTTCGAAGGCTGGGATTGTTTCTTCAATAAGATCTTCAGGGTTAGGCGAATAGATAACTAAAGTCTTATCTGTATCATTTTCAATGCTAGTTTCAGCTTCGGTTGTTGAAGAACATCCTGACAAAATTAGAAATATCCAGCTGAAAGAGAGAAGCGATAGTATTTTTTTCATAATTTTTCTCCTTTTTACGAACATTATTCTCTGTTTGTTCATCTAATGTTTTTAATTACAGAGTTCTACATCATATAATAAAAACCTTAAAGAAATCTAAAATGGGAATTATGTGTTAAGGAAATTATGGGAACAATCGATGGTAATTCACATTTGTTCTATATCTAATCCGGTGTTATTCTCTTTTTGATAGAAAAATGAAGTGGGGGTGATGTCCAAGCTTTCTTGATAATGGAGGGGAAAAGATTCTTTCTCGACTTTCAAATTCCCCCAAAAATGGTATAATAGTAACATCATAAAATTGGAGAAATAGCATGAGTTTTTACAATCATAAAGAAATTGAGCCCAAGTGGCAGGGCTATTGGGCCCAACATCATACATTTAAGACAGGAACAGATGCTTCAAAACCGAAGTTTTATGCTCTCGACATGTTCCCTTATCCTTCAGGAGCCGGATTGCACGTAGGACACCCAGAAGGTTATACAGCAACGGATATTCTCAGCCGTTACAAACGTGCGCAAGGCTACAATGTTCTTCACCCAATGGGTTGGGATGCCTTTGGATTGCCTGCAGAGCAATACGCTATGGATACAGGGAATGACCCAGCAGAATTTACGGCGGAAAATATTGCCAACTTCAAACGCCAAATCAATGCGCTTGGATTCTCTTACGACTGGGATCGTGAAGTCAACACCACAGATCCAAACTACTACAAGTGGACGCAGTGGATTTTCACCAAGCTTTACGAAAAAGGCTTGGCCTATGAAGCTGAAGTCCCTGTAAACTGGGTTGAAGAGTTGGGAACAGCCATCGCTAATGAAGAAGTCCTTCCTGACGGGACCTCTGAGCGTGGAGGCTATCCAGTTGTCCGCAAACCGATGCGTCAATGGATGCTTAAAATCACGGCCTATGCAGAGCGATTGCTTAATGACTTGGATGAGTTGGATTGGCCAGAATCTATCAAGGATATGCAACGCAACTGGATTGGTAAATCAACTGGTGCCAATGTAACCTTTAAAGTTAAGGGAACAGACAAGGAATTCACAGTCTTTACGACTCGTCCGGACACTCTTTTCGGTGCGACTTTCACTGTCTTGGCTCCTGAGCATGACTTGGTTGACGCTATCACAAGTCCAGAGCAAGCTGACGCAGTTGCAGACTACAAACACCAAGCTAGTCTCAAGTCTGACTTGGCTCGTACCGACCTAGCCAAGGAAAAAACAGGGGTTTGGACTGGTGCTTATGCCGTCAACCCTGTCAATGGCAAAGAAATTCCAATCTGGATTGCGGACTATGTTCTTGCTAGCTATGGAACAGGTGCTGTCATGGCTGTGCCAGCCCACGACCAACGTGACTGGGAATTTGCCAAACAGTTTGGTCTTCCAATCGTAGAAGTGCTGGAAGGTGGAAACGTTGAAGAAGCTGCCTACACAGAGGATGGTCTTCACGTTAATTCAGACTTCCTAGATGGATTGAATAAGGAAGATGCTATTGCCAAGATTGTCGCTTGGTTGGAAGAAAAAGAATGTGGTCAAGAGAAAGTGACTTACCGTCTCCGCGACTGGCTCTTTAGCCGTCAACGTTACTGGGGTGAACCAATTCCGATTATTCATTGGGAAGATGGGACTTCAACGGCTGTTCCTGAAAATGAATTGCCACTTGTCTTGCCAGTAACCAAGGACATCCGCCCTTCAGGTACTGGTGAAAGCCCATTGGCTAACTTGACTGACTGGCTTGAAGTGACTCGTGAAGATGGAGTCAAAGGTCGCCGCGAAACCAATACCATGCCACAATGGGCTGGTTCAAGCTGGTACTACCTCCGCTATATCGACCCACACAACACAGAAAAATTGGCTGATGAAGACCTCCTCAAACAATGGTTGCCAGTTGATATCTACGTGGGTGGTGCAGAGCACGCCGTTCTTCACCTGCTTTACGCTCGTTTCTGGCATAAATTCCTCTATGATATCGGTGTCGTTCCAACTAAAGAACCATTCCAAAAACTCTTTAACCAAGGAATGATCTTGGGTACTAGCTACCGTGACCACCGTGGGGCTCTTGTAGCGACCGACAAGGTTGAAAAACGTGACGGTTCCTTCTTCCACGTGGAAACAGGAGAAGAGTTGGAACAAGCACCGGCCAAGATGTCTAAATCTCTCAAGAACGTCGTTAACCCAGATGATGTAGTGGAACAATACGGTGCCGATACCCTTCGTGTCTATGAAATGTTCATGGGACCACTTGACGCTTCGATCGCTTGGTCAGAAGAAGGCTTGGAAGGAAGCCGTAAATTCCTCGACCGTGTTTACCGTTTGATTACAAGCAAAGAAATCGTTGCGGAAAACAATGGTGCTCTTGACAAGGTTTATAATGAAACCGTTAAAGCTGTTACTGAGCAAATCGAGTCGATGAAGTTCAACACAGACATTGCCCAACTCATGGTCTTTGTCAATGCCGCTAATAAGGAAGACAAACTCTATGTGGATTATGCCAAAGGCTTTATCCAATTGCTTGCCCCAGTTGCGCCTCACTTGGCAGAAGAACTCTGGCAAACAGTTGCAGCAACAGGTGAGTCCATCTCTTACGTGGCTTGGCCAACATGGGACGAAAGTAAATTGGTTGAAGACGAAATCGAAATCGTTGTCCAAATCAAAGGTAAAGTTCGTGCCAAACTCATGGTCGCTAAAGACCTATCACGCGAAGAATTGCAAGCAGTCGCTCTTGCTGACGAAAAAGTCAAAGCAGAAATTGATGGCAAAGAAATTGTGAAAGTAATTAGTGTACCTAATAAGCTTGTGAATATTGTGGTGAAATAACCAATTTATTTGCTCATTTGCCACCTCAAACAGTTCCCCAAACTGTTTGATCCAACTAAACTCGTCAATATCGTTGTTAGATAAGAAAAGAATCCTTCAGATTTAGAATCTGGAGGATTTTTTGAATGTTTTCATGAAAGTATGATATACTATGGGCAACTATAAAGTTTGAAAAGTAAAACAAGGAGAAAACGATGCCAGTAAATGAATATGGTCAGATGATTGGTGAGTCTATGGAAGGTTATACACCAGGTGAGTTGCCTTCCATTGATTTCTTAGAAGGGCGCTACGCTCGGATAGAGGCTCTTTCAGTGGGAAAGCATGCAGAGGATTTACTAGCTGTTTATGGCCCAGATACTCCTCGGGAGATGTGGACCTACCTCTTTCAGGAGCCGGTGGCAGATAGGGAGGAACTAGTCAGCCTTTTAAACCAGATGTTGACTCGTAAGGACCGTTTTTTCTATGCTATCTTGGATAGGAAGACGGGTAAGGTCTTGGGAACCTTTTCGCTTATGCGCATCGACCAAAATAATCGTGTAGTTGAAGTTGGGACTGTTATCTTTTCTCCAGAGCTCAGGGGAACACGAATAGGGACAGAAGCCCAGTATCTCTTGGCGCGCTATGTGTTTGAGGAGCTTAACTATCGTCGCTATGAATGGAAATGTGATTCTCTCAATCTGCCATCCAGACGAGCAGCGGAACGTTTGGGCTTTGTCTATGAAGGAACCTTCCGCCAGGCAGTCGTTTATAAGGGGCGTACGAGGGATACGGATTGGCTCTCTATGATTGATAAGGACTGGCCTCAAGTTAAAGCTCGTTTGGAAGCATGGCTGGCTCCCGAAAACTTTGATAAAGATGGACGGCAGTACAAGAGCTTGAGAGAACTCTAAGAGGTGATGACATGATTAGCGTGAGAAAGCAAGAAGTTGTCAAGTTAGAAGATGTTTTGCATCTCTATCAGGCAGTTGGTTGGACAAACTATACCAACCAACCACAGATGTTGGAGAAGGCCTTGTCTCATTCATTAGCGATTTATATGGCACTTGATGGCGATGCTGTTGTGGGCTTGGTTCGTTTGGTCGGAGATGGTTTTTCATCGATTTTTGTCCAGGATTTGATCGTTTTGCCTAGCTATCAGCGCCAAGGAATTGGTAGTTGCTTGATGAAAGAGGCTTTAGGTGATTACAAAGATGCCTATCAAGTCCAACTAGTGACCGAACAGACAGAAAAAACCTTGGGATTCTATCGTTCTCTGGGATTTGAAACCTTATCTACTTATGATTGTACAGGAATGATTTGGCTAGATCGAAAAAAATAAAATAATAATTTTTCTTAAGTAAAGTTTAAGTATCCTCGTGTATTATATAGTTATTAGATAAAGACCTCCTAATACTCTTCGAAAATCTCACCAACCTTCGTTAGAGTCGACTTAGCTAACTATCGTTATGCTTACGTCTATCTGCCTAGTCTAATTTCGATTTTCATTGAGTACCCTTTATTTAATGAAATCCCAAACTTTTCTTTTTCATCATAATCTCCTAAAGAAGTCACCCAATCAGGTGGCTTTTTTGTTGCTTAAGAAAGGAAATTTCACTTGGAAAAAATTTTTAAAAAATGATCAATCAGAGAAAAAGTTAAGTTAGCTTTAAGATTCATCTTGTATCATATATCATATAGTCATTAAATAAAGACCTCCTAACTTTATTTAATGAAATCCTAAACTTTTCTTTTTCATCATAATCTCCTAAAGAAGTCACCCAATCAGGTGGCTTTTTTGTTTGTAGGCTGGATTTTTGCTATAATAGGAGCATGAGTAGAATTTTAGATAATGAAATCATGGGTGATGAGGAGTTGGTAGAACGTACCCTCCGTCCCCAATATTTACGTGAATATATCGGTCAGGACAAGGTCAAGGATCAGCTACAAATATTTATTGAAGCCGCAAAAATGCGGGATGAGGCGCTGGACCATGTCCTTTTGTTTGGTCCCCCAGGTCTCGGAAAAACAACCATGGCTTTTGTCATTGCTAATGAATTGGGAGTTAATCTCAAGCAGACGTCTGGTCCCGTTATCGAAAAAGCCGGTGATTTGGTAGCAATTTTGAATGACTTGGAGCCAGGAGATGTTCTTTTTATTGATGAGATTCATCGCTTGCCCATGTCGGTAGAAGAGGTGCTATACAGTGCCATGGAAGACTTCTACATTGACATCATGATTGGTGCGGGGGAAGCTAGTCGTAGTGTCCATCTAGATTTGCCACCATTTACCTTGATTGGTGCGACAACTCGAGCAGGGATGCTGTCCAATCCTCTTCGTGCCCGTTTTGGGATTACAGGTCACATGGAATATTACGAACATGCTGACTTGACAGAGATTGTCGAGCGGACGGCAGATATCTTTGAGATGGAAATCACCCATGAGGCTGCTTCAGAGTTAGCTTTACGCAGTCGTGGAACTCCTCGTATTGCCAATCGATTGCTCAAGCGCGTGCGTGATTTTGCGCAGATTATGGGCGATGGCTTGATTGATGATGTCATTACGGATAAGGCCTTGACTATGCTGGATGTAGATCATGAAGGATTGGACTATGTGGACCAGAAAATCCTTCGCACCATGATTGAGATGTACGGTGGGGGTCCTGTCGGTCTAGGAACTCTCTCTGTAAATATCGCTGAAGAGCGCGAGACAGTAGAGGATATGTATGAGCCTTACCTAATCCAGAAAGGATTTATCATGCGAACTCGTTCAGGACGGGTCGCGACAGCTAAGGCTTATGAACATTTAGGGTATGAATATAGTGAAAAATAATCCATTCTAGTCGAAAGAAAGGAATACTGATGATACTGATATTTTTGCTTCTTCTTATAGCCTTACCTTTAATATTTCTATTATTAATCCTGTTCGCATTTATAATGAATAAAAAAATCGGTTTTAGCATGCTTTTCTTGCTTTTTATAGGACTCGTATTCTATATTTATAATAGTTATTATACTCTACAGCCAGGACAAAGTGTCAAAATACATATAGGTATAGCAAACGAAGCACTAGATCCTCGGACCGAACTCTATCTAGTAAAAAAAGATACAAGTGAACTACTTTTAACTGGACAAAAAATCTGGACACTTAGAGACAGTGACTTGTGGTATGATGTTGAGGAACAGCGTATCTCTCGTAGTAAAGTTAATGAAGATAGAGAAATTGTAAAGGAATATGTTGACAATAGATCTTCAAATGATTTATATATTAGTGAAAAGGGTTTGATAGCAAGGTATAAGGGTGAGAATGTATTTTATGTGACTAGTAGCGAACCGTATGATATTACCCTCACTAATGTAGGTAACGAGCCAGTAACTTTTACAGCCCATGTAGTTTATCGATGAAAACGGAGTAACTATGCTTATCAGACAAGATTTTTTACAAGCTATCCAATTAAACACAGATTTGATGAAAATCTTAACCATCATCCGTAACCTTGATCTGAAAGACTCGTGGTTGGCGGCAGGTTCTGTCAGGAATTTTATCTGGAATCTCTTGTCAGACAAATCGCCTTTTGACCGTGAAACAGATGTGGATGTGATTTTCTTTGATCCAGCTATCTCTTACGAAGATACGTTGGGTATAGAACGCAAGCTGAAAGAGAATTTTCCCCAATATCAATGGGAGTTGAAAAATCAGGTCTACATGCATCTGCACAGTCCTCACACTGCGCCCTATACCAGTTCTCGTGATGCTATGAGTAAGTATCCCGAGCGTTGCACGGCGGTAGGCCTTCGCTTGAATGCAGGTGCAACTTTAGAGCTCTTTGCGCCTTATGGTTTGGAGGATATTTTGAACTTTCAGGTTCGCCCAACTCCCCATTTTTTAGAAAATGACGACCGGATGAAGCTTTATCAACAGCGTTTATCTAAGAAAAACTGGCAAGAAAAATGGAAAAATCTCACATTTAAAATAACTTAAGGAAACTTTAAGTTAGGAATTGTACACTTATCTCATAAGTTAAGAAGACCTTAACTTAAACTCCTAAAACTTTTTCATAATAATCTCCCTATAAAAAATTAAGTCGCCCAATCAGGCGGCTTATTTTTTGTCTGCCTGCAAGCAGGGGCAGTAACTTAGCAATAGAAGAAAATAGGGAAATATGGTATAATGAAACGATAGATTTTTGAATAGGAATATGATCATGTTTGGATTTTTTAAGAAAGATAAAGCTGTAGAAGTTGAGGTTCCAACACAGGTTCCTGCTCACATTGGGATCATCATGGATGGAAATGGTCGCTGGGCTAAAAAACGGATGCAACCACGGGTTTTTGGTCATAAGGCGGGGATGGAAGCCCTCCAAATGGTGACCAAGGCAGCTAACAAGATGGGAGTTAAGGTTATCACAGTCTATGCCTTTTCAACGGAAAATTGGACGCGCCCGGATCAAGAGGTCAAGTTTATCATGAACTTGCCAGTCGAGTTTTATGATAACTACGTTCCCGAATTACATGCAAATAATGTTAAGATTCAGATGATTGGGGAAACAGACCGTCTGCCTAAGCCGACTTTTGAAGCTTTGAAAAAAGCAGAGGAGTTGACCAAGAACAACACAGGCTTGATTCTCAATTTTGCCCTTAATTATGGTGGTCGTGCTGAAATTACGCAGGCTCTTAAGGTCTTGGCTCAGGAAGTTCTAGATGCCAAAATCAACCCTGGTGATATCACAGAAGATATGATTGGGGATTACCTTTTCACGCAACACCTGCCAAAGGATTTGCGAGATCCAGATTTGATTATCCGTACGAGTGGTGAGTTGCGTTTAAGTAATTTCTTGCCATGGCAAGCAGCCTATAGCGAGCTTTATTTTACGGATACCTTGTGGCCTGATTTTGACGAAGTCGCCCTGCAGGAAGCTATTGCTGCCTTTAATCATCGTAATCGCCGATTTGGAGGAGTTTAGGAGAAGATATGACCAAGGATTTACAAAAGAGAACATTGTTTGCAGTATTGGCCCTGGCCATTTTCCTTCCAGTCTTGTTTGTGGGAGGACTCTTGTTACAGATAGGCATTGGTTTGTTAGCCATGCTGGCTGTCCATGAACTCTTGCACATGAAGGGGCTAAAGACCATGACCATCGAGGGGGCCTTGACCCTCTTTGCGACCTTTGCTCTCACAATCCCCTTAGAAAATTACCTAACTTTTTTGCCAGTTGATGGGAATGTGGTTGCCTACAGCGTTTTAATTACGATTATGCTAGGGACCACCGTTTTCAGTAAAAGCTATACCATTGAAGATGCCGTTTTTCCGATAGCGATGAGTTTTTATGTTGGTTTTGGCTTTAACGCCTTACTAGATGCTCGGGTGGCAGGTTTTGACAAGGTGCTTCTGGCCCTCTTTATCGTCTGGGCGACAGATAGCGCAGCTTACCTGATAGGGATGAATTTTGGTAAGCATAAGTTGGCTCCGAGAGTTTCTCCCAATAAGAGCATTGAGGGCTTTATCGGAGGTATTCTAGGTGCGGTACTGGTAACAGCAATCTTCATGCTTGTAGACAGTACAGTTGCTCTTCCTTATGGAATTTATAGAATGAGCCTCTTTGCCGTCTTCTTCAGTGTGGCAGGTCAGTTTGGTGACTTGATTGAGAGTGCTATGAAACGCCATTTTGGTGTCAAGGATTCAGGGAAATTTATCCCGGGTCATGGTGGTGTGTTGGATCGTTTTGACAGTATGCTAGTTGTCTTTCCTATCATGCACTTGTTTGGTCTCTTCTAAAGAAAGGAATATTGAATGATTGGATTGCTAACCTTTATCCTCGTTTTTGGGATTATCGTGGTGGTGCATGAGTTTGGACATTTTTATTTTGCTAAGAAATCAGGCATTTTAGTCCGTGAGTTTGCTATTGGTATGGGCCCCAAGATTTTTGCCCATATCGGTAAGGACGGAACTGCTTATACCATTCGGATCCTTCCTTTAGGAGGGTATGTTCGTATGGCTGGTTGGGGTGATGATGCGACGGAGATCAAGACAGGAACCCCGGTCAGTTTAACACTTGCCGAAGATGGTAAGGTCAAACGAATCAATCTATCTGGGAAGAAACTGGATCAAACAGCTCTCCCTATGCAGGTAACTCAGTTTGACTTTGAAGACAAGCTCTTTATTAAAGGCTTGGTCCTGGAAGAAGAAAAGACTTTTGCAGTCGATCACGATGCAACGGTTGTCGAGGCAGATGGAACCGAAGTGCGCATTGCCCCTCTGGATGTACAGTACCAAAATGCTTCTATCTGGGGCAAGCTCATCACCAACTTTGCAGGTCCCATGAATAACTTTATCTTAGGTGTTGTTGTTTTTTGGATCCTGATCTTTTTGCAAGGCGGTGTTAGAGACACTCAGACCAATCTCTTTCATGTCATGCCAGAAGGAGCTTTGGCTAAGGTAGGTGTAGCTGAGACCGCCCAAATTACCAAGGTCGGCTCGCATGAGGTTAAGAATTGGCAAGACTTGACTCAGGCTGTGGAAGCAGATACCAAAGACAAGACAGCCCCGACCTTAGACGTGACCATTTCTGAAAATGGTAGCGAAAAACAAGTCACTGTGACTCCAGAAGAAAATCAAGGACGTTACATTCTCGGGGTTCAACCAGGGGTCAAGTCAGACTTTCTATCCATGTTTGTTGGTGGATTTACAACCGCTGCTGACTCAGGGCTGCGTATCCTTTCGGCTCTGAAAAACTTGATTTTTCATCCAGATTTGAACAAACTCGGTGGTCCCGTTGCCATTTTTAAGGCAAGTAGCGATGCTGCTAAAAATGGTCTTGAGAATGTCCTCTATTTCCTAGCTATGATTTCCATCAATATCGGAATTTTTAATTTGATTCCGATTCCGGCTTTGGATGGTGGAAAGATTGTACTCAATATCCTAGAGGCTATCCGCCGGAAACCCCTTAAACAAGAAATTGAAACCTATGTCACCATGGCTGGTGTAGTTATCATGGTTGTCTTGATGCTAGCTGTGACCTGGAATGACATTATGCGACTCTTCTTTTAGATAATCGAGGAATATTATGAAACAAAGTAAAATGCTAATCCCAACGCTTCGCGAAATGCCAAGTGATGCTCAAGTTATCAGCCACGCCCTTATGTTGCGTGCTGGTTATGTTCGTCAAGTTTCTGCTGGTGTTTATTCTTACCTACCACTGGCGAACCGTGTGATTGAAAAGGCTAAAAACATTATGCGCCAAGAGTTTGATAAGATTGGTGCGGTGGAAATGCTAGCTCCTGCCCTTCTCAGTGCTGATCTTTGGCGTGAATCAGGCCGTTATGAAACCTATGGTGAAGACCTTTATAAACTGAAAAATCGTGAAAAGTCAGACTTTATCCTAGGTCCGACACACGAAGAAACTTTTACAGCTATTGTTCGTGACTCTGTGAAATCTTACAAGCAATTGCCACTCAACCTTTACCAAATCCAACCGAAATACCGTGATGAAAAACGTCCACGTAACGGACTTCTCCGTACGCGTGAATTTATCATGAAAGACGGCTATAGTTTCCATGCTAATTACGATAGTTTGGATGTGACTTATGACGAGTACAAGGCGGCCTACGAACGAATTTTCACTCGTAGTGGTTTGGATTTCAAGGCCATCATCGGTGATGGTGGCGCTATGGGTGGTAAGGATAGCCAAGAATTTATGGCCATCACACCTGCTCGTACAGACCTTGACCGCTGGGTTGTCTTAGACAAGTCAGTTGCCTCATTTGATGAGATTCCTGCAGAAGTGCAAGAAGAAATCAAGGCAGAATTGCTCAAATGGATGGTTTCTGGTGAAGACACCATTGCCTACTCAAGTGAGTCTAGCTATGCAGCTAACTTAGAAATGGCAACAAACGAGTACAAACCAAGCAACCGTGTCGTTGCGGAAGAAGAAGTAACTCGCGTGGAAACTCCAGGTGTTAAATCCATCGATGAAGTGGCAGCCTTCCTTAACGTTCCTCAAGAACAAACCATTAAAACTCTCTTTTACATGGCAGATGGTGAGCTTGTTGCAGCCCTTCTAGTTGGAAATGACCAACTCAATGAAGTCAAGTTGAAAAACCACTTGGGTGCAGATTTCTTTGACGTTGCGAGCGAGGAAGAAGTCGCAAGTGTCGTCCCAGCAGGCTTTGGTTCGCTTGGACCAGTTGGTTTGCCAGAAAATGTGAAAATCATTGCAGACCGTAATGTACAAGATGTTCGCAATGCTGTTGTGGGGGCAAACGAAGATGGTTACCACTTGACGGGTGTGAACCCAGGTCGTGACTTCACTGCAGAATATGTGGATATCCGTGAAGTTCGTGAGGGTGAAATTTCACCAGACGGACAAGGTGTTCTAAACTTTGCGCGTGGTATCGAGATTGGTCACATCTTCAAATTGGGAACTCGCTACTCAGCAAGCATGGGTGCGGATGTTTTGGATGAAAATGGCCGTGCGATCCCAATCATCATGGGTTGTTACGGTATTGGTGTCAGCCGTCTTCTCTCAGCAGTTATGGAACAACACGCTCGCCTCTTTGTTAACAAAACGCCAAAAGGTGAATACCGTTACGCTTGGGGAGTTAATTTCCCTAAAGAATTGGCGCCATTCGATGTGCATTTGATTACTGTCAATGTTAAAGATGAAGAAGCGCAAGTCTTGACAGAAAAATTGGAAGCCAACTTGATGGAAGCTGGCTACGAAGTCTTGACAGATGACCGTAACGAACGGGTCGGAGTGAAGTTCAGCGATAGCGACTTGATTGGTCTTCCAATCCGTATCACTGTAGGGAAGAAAGCAGCTGATGGTATCGTAGAAGTTAAGATCAAGGCAACTGGTGACACCATTGAAGTTCACGCAGACAACTTGCTCGAAACCCTTGAAATCCTAAGCAAGAAATAAAAACTATAATCAGAAGAAAAACAAGGCAAAAATGTAACTAGTTTTTACCTTGTTTTTTCTATATAATGAGAGTGAAGAATACATCATCAAGTTAAGAGGTATAAGTATGTTAAAATTTCCAAAGGATTTTGTCTGGGGTTCCTCCACTTCTGGACCACAGACAGAAGGACGAGTGCCAGGTGACGGCAAGGGGGACAATCTCTGGGATTATTGGTATCAGGTGGAACCCAATCGCTACTACAATGGGATTGGACCTGATAAAACATCGACCTTCTATGAAAACTGGGAAAAGGATATTGAGCTTTTGGTAGAGACTGGGCATACAGCCTTTCGTACTTCTATCCAGTGGTCTCGTATTTTCCCGCAAGGTCGTGGAGAAGTCAATCCTCAAGGTGTGGCTTTCTACCGTCAGGTCTTTGAAGCCATTAAGGCCAAGGGGATTCGTCTCTTAGTCAATCTCTATCACTTTGACCTGCCTTTTGCCCTACAAGAAGATGGGGATGGTTGGGAAAATAAGGCGACCATTAAGGCCTACGAAGACTATGCTCGTTTCTGTTTTGAGACCTATGGTGACTTGGTGGACCAATGGATTACCTTCAATGAGCCGATTGTTCCTGTGGAGTTTGGCTATTTTTATGATGCCCACTATCCTCACAAGGTGGATGCCAAAGCGGCGGTTCAGGTAGCTTATAATACACAACTGGCTAGTAGTCTTGCGGTGAAGGCTTGTCATGAGGTTCTGCCTGATTCTAAGATTGGGATTGTCCTCAACTTGACACCAGCCTACCCACGTAGCCAACATCCTGCGGATGTGAAAGCCGCTCGTATTGCGGATCTCTTTCAAGCCCAGTCTTTCCTAGATCCATCTGTCTTGGGAACTTATCCAGAAGAATTGGTGGAGATTTTAGCTGGGCATGATTTGCTGCCAGATTCTACAGCAGAAGAGTTGGACCTCATTCGTGAACATACAGTGGACTTTCTTGGAGTCAACTACTACCAACCTTTACGCGTCATGGCCCCACGTTTTGCTAAACATCCTGACAGTCCCCTCTTGCCAGAGCATTTCTATGAGCCTTATGTCATGCCCGGTCGCAAAATCAATCCTCACCGTGGTTGGGAAATCTATGAGCAAGGGATTTACCATATCTCTCAAAATATCAAGGAAAATTATGGCAATATCGAGTGGATGCTGACAGAGAATGGCATGGGTGTTGAAGGTGAAGATAAATTCCGTGAGAATGACATGATTCAGGACGACTATCGTATTGACTTTGTCAAAGGGCATCTTGCTGAGCTTCATCGCGCCATTGAAGACGGTGCTAACTGTAAGGGCTACTTGATTTGGACCTTTATCGATTGCTGGTCATGGCTCAATAGCTACAAGAACCGCTATGGTTTGGTTGAGCTTGATTTGGAAACGCAGGAACGTCGCCTGAAGAAATCGGGTCACTGGTTCAAAGAGCTTAGTGACAATAATGGATTTTAAGAATAAAAAGTGAGATGATCCTCATCTCACTTTTTATTCTAAGATCATCACCAAGCTCCCAATCGTAATCAAGAGACAGCCGATAATTGTTTTAAACGTCAGGACATCCTGTAGGAAGAAAAAGGCTAGAACGAGGGTAAGGACGAGACTGAATTTATCGACAGCAGATACCTCAGTTGCATTGCCCATCTGCAAGGCCTTGTAATAGCAGAGCCAGGAGGCGCCCATGGGGAAAATCAGACAAGATGGGAAGAGAAGATAAAAGTGCGAAGAAAAACCACATGGCAAATACCTCCTCTATTCATTATAAGTAATTGATGCTGACTTGCCAGGTATCAAGTGAAATCTTGATAAAATACCAGATAGAAAACTATACCAATTTTTATTCTTGACAAGTGAGAAAAACAAGTATATACTGTTTTTGCTGATTCTGTAAAAGGGAAATCAGACTATACCAATTTAAGGAGAAAGCACAGCTAGTCTGTGTCGTATATACTATGTGTGGAATTGTTGGTGTTGTTGGAAACACAAATGCAACTGATATTTTGATTCAAGGGCTTGAAAAGCTCGAATACCGTGGCTATGATTCTGCGGGGATTTTTGTCCTAGGTGGTGCTGAAAATCACCTAGTCAAGGCTGTAGGCCGGATCTCAGAATTGTCTGCTAAAACTACTGGCGTTGAGGGAACAACTGGTATCGGACATACGCGTTGGGCGACTCATGGTAAACCAACGGAAGATAACGCTCACCCACATCGCTCGGAGACTGGACGTTTTGTCTTGGTCCACAATGGAGTGATTGAGAACTACCTTGAAATTAAGGAAAAATACCTCGCAGGTCACCACTTCAAGGGGCAAACAGATACGGAAATCGCAGTGCACTTGATTGGAAAATTTGCCGAAGAAGACGGTCTCTCAGTTCTTGAAGCCTTCAAAAAAGCCCTTCACATCATCCGTGGTTCTTATGCCTTTGCCTTGATTGACTCTGAAAATCCAGATGTCATCTATGTCGCTAAGAACAAATCTCCACTTTTGATTGGTCTTGGGGAAGGCTATAACATGGTCTGCTCCGATGCTATGGCTATGATTCGTGAAACCAACCAATACATGGAAATTCATGACCAAGAGTTGGTAATCGTCAAGGCTGATAGTGTTGAAGTTCAAGACTATGATGGTAATCGCCGTGAGCGTGCTAGCTACACTGCTGAGCTAGACTTGTCAGATATCGGTAAGGGGACTTATCCTTACTACATGCTCAAGGAAATCGATGAGCAACCAACGGTGATGCGTAAACTCATCCAAGCCTACACAGATGAGGCAGGTCAAGTAGTGGTTGACCCAGCTATCATCAAGGCTGTTCAAGATGCAGACCGCATTTACATCCTTGCAGCTGGGACATCTTACCACGCAGGCTTTGCTTCTAAGAAGATGCTGGAAGAATTGACGGATACACCTGTTGAACTTGGAATTTCATCTGAGTGGGGCTACGGTATGCCACTTCTCAGCAAGAAACCACTCTTCATCTTTATCAGCCAGTCTGGTGAAACAGCTGACAGCCGTCAAGTTTTGGTCAAAGCTAATGAATTGGGCATTCCAAGCTTGACAGTGACAAACGTGCCAGGTTCAACACTTTCACGTGAAGCCAACCATACCATGCTCCTTCACGCGGGTCCTGAAATTGCTGTAGCATCAACCAAGGCCTACACAGCACAAATCGCAGCCCTTGCCTTCCTTGCAAAAGCTGTCGGAGAAGTAAATGGCAATGCCAAAGCCCAAGACTTTGACCTGGTTCATGAGTTGTCAATCGTAGCTCAGTCTATCGAATCAACTCTTTCTGAGAAAGAAACCATTGATGCCAAGGTTCGCGACCTTCTTGAAACAACTCGCAACGCCTTTTACATCGGACGTGGTCAAGATTACTACGTAGCCATGGAAGCCAGTCTCAAACTCAAAGAGATTTCTTACATACAGTGTGAAGGCTTTGCGGCAGGAGAACTCAAGCATGGAACCATTGCCTTGATTGAAGAGGGAACTCCTGTTTTGGCCCTCTTGTCAGATCCAGTCCTTGCTAACCACACTCGTGGAAATATCCAAGAGGTCGCAGCCCGTGGTGCTAAGGTTCTCACTATTGCAGAAGAAAATGTTGCTAAAGAGACAGACGATATCGTCCTTACGACCGTCCATCCTTACCTCTCACCAATCTCAATGGTCGTGCCAACTCAATTGGTTGCGTACTTCGCAACGCTACACCGTGGCCTCGATGTGGACAAACCACGTAACCTTGCCAAGTCAGTAACAGTAGAATAAGCTAAGAAAGTCTAGTCTTCCTAGACTTTTTTGCTCTTCCTTGTTATACTTGAGATAGGAATCCTTATGTTCCGAAGGCAGTTTTTATAAGGAGAAGAAAATGAAGAAGAAAAAAATATTATTGCTATGCTGATTGGTATCGTCTTGTCTAGTTCTTTCTTGATACGTACGGTCTTGATCCATCAGGCGAGACAAGCGAAAAAGCAAAACCTGGAACGGATTGCTGCGGTGCAGGAGACGGTTCAGTCTCAAGATCAAAAGAAAGCTGAAGAGCAGAGAGAACACTTTAAAAAGGCATTTGAAGGTATAGATAGATCTTCCATTCAAATGAAAGACTACGATAGCCACACAAAGATTAATGGAGACTACAGTTTTGGTACCAAGGATGGAGTACACTACCTAGTAGAATTAAAAACTGGTGAGAAAGTAGCTCTGGATGGTGTGGACAAGGCCTTTCCTTTGACTGTCAAAAACGAGGACACAAATAGTACGGAGCTTGCCCTGGTTGTCCGTAAAGACCAAGCCTGGTACATGATTAATACAAAGGGTGAGACGATTTACACTTTTGAACAAACAGAATTGACAGAAAACTCGAAGTTGACTTTGAAAGACCAGGAACTGATAGTTGAGTAATTCATAGATTTCGAAAAGTTTTTCCCTATTATGCTGGGTAAAGATTGATAAATATAAAAAACAACACCCCATGACTAGAAGATTCTTCTGACCATGGGGTGTTTTCTCTATAGGAGGGCTAGTTTATACTCTTCGAAAATCTCTTTAAACCACGTCAGCTTCGCCTTGCCGTACTCAAGTAAAGCCTGCGGCTAGCTTCCTAGTTTACTCTTTGATTTTCATTGAGTGCTATTTCTTTTTCTTGTTTTTTATCAACCATCCAAGTCCGAGAAGGGCAAGGATACTGAATCCAGCAAGGGCAAGAAGGGATTTGCTCTCAGTACCTGTGTTTGGAAGGACTTTTTGAGCAAGAGCCTCTGTAGCAGTTTCTTGAGAGTCAGGATTTGCTACTAGGTTTTGGGCTTGGTCTTGTTGGATTTCCAAGCTAGAAAGATCAAATTCTGGTTTTTCTTCCACAGCTGGGGCGACAATGGAACCACCTTGAGACAAGCGGAGAACAACGGCAGTGAGAGCGTTCAATTTCAAGCCTTTTTCAGTCCATTCGAGACCTTGAGGTTTAGCGATTCCTACTGGTCCGGCTTGGTTTTCATCAGCGAGGACTTCGGCTTTTCTCAAGTGAGCAAAGGCAGTCCCCAAGTTGAATTCACGAGCCTTGTCATCCGCATTGACAAAGACAGCGTAGACATCACCGTTTGGAGCAGTGATTTGGTAGCCGATCACCACATCTTCTTTTTCAACGCCATTTTGTCCTGGGACAGTGATGAGGTGGACGCGCTCTTTGATATCTTGCAGACTCTTGAGTCGGAAGGCATCTGTCGATTGACGAAGGGCGATCAAACCTTTCATATAGTTACGGCTCTTGACATTTTCAGGGAAAGCTTTACCATCTGTTGCCTTGGTCCAATCAAACTTGTTGACAGCATCACTAGAGTCGTAAGAGTCATGGATAAAGTAAGGATAGACAAATGGCTTGCCGTCCTTGTCGCGCAACAAGTGAGACTTGTTTGGAACCTTATCTTCAGGAACAGGAGTCTTATAGGCTGGATCAAGGAATTGTTTGGTACGTCCATATTCCTGCCCAGAGTGGATAAACGGAGTTCCTTGAGCAGTCAAGACCATGAGGTTTCCAAGTCGCAAACGACGATGGATCTCAGCGTAGTTTTCAGCCTTGCTTGGGTCTTTTTTGATAGACTGGGCAATGATGTCAAAGAGGGTCAAGTTATCATGGGCTGCGATATACTGGATAACATCTCCAGGGTTGTCTGCTTCAAAGTTGGTTGGTTGGGCAATGAGATTTTTAAAGATGGTATTGATATCTCGTTTGCCACCTGTGATAAAGGCAGGTTGGCCTTCGTTTGGATAGCCAGACTTGAGGTTGTTGCGGATGTCGTCTGAAAAGACAGCGACAGTATCGGTATGTTTCATCCAATCTTGGTCAGCAGGCTTGGTAGGCATGTTTTCGTCACCAGCATAGGTTCTCCAACCTTCACCCAGCATGATGAGGTTTGGATTGAGGGCGCGTGCAGCCTTGTAAGCTTCTTCAATAGAAGCTGCATCGTGGTCACCCATCATATCGAAGCGGAAACCATCCACCTTGTAGGTTTCAACCAGATACTTGATAGAGTCTACCAAGACACGTTTAGACATGTAGTGGGTAGTTCCCAAACGGCCGCCTCCAAAGCTAGTACGTGGAGTTCCGTCTGCGTCCATAAAGTGATAGTAGTTTGGCTCAATATCCTCAAAAATGTCAACATTTGCAGTATGGTTGTAGACCACATCCAAGATGGCACCCATGCCACGTTTGTGGATTTCGTTGATGAGGTTTTTGAATTCTGCGATACGTTTTTCTGGATCCTTAGGATCGCTTGAGTACATACCAGTCAAGGAGAAGTAGTTTTGAGGGTCATATCCCCAGTTGTAGTTGCTGTTGCTTGAAGCATGGGCAGACAAGCGTTCTTGGTTTTTCAATTCATTGACAAAGTAGTAGGACAAGACTGGAAGGAGCTGGATGTGGGTCACACCCAAGTCTTTGAGATAGTCCAGTTTTTCGATAAAGGCTTCAAAGGTACCAAATGGCTTGGTCAAGTCTTTTGCGATGGCAGGATCTGAGGTGAAGTCACGAACATGGGCTTCATAGATGACAGCATCTTCGCGCGATTTGAAGTTGCGAATCTTCCCGTAGGTCAAGTCTTGTGGGCCTAGTTTGGCTGGGTCAACAAAGGCGGCTTTAGCGACTTTATGGGCAGCGTCTGTTTTTGCAAGGTCGCTGTTCCAGGCTGCTAGTGATTTGGCATAAGGATCAAGAACGAGGACAGTTTTACCTTGGCGCTCGATCTGGTAGTGGTAGTAGTAGCCAGTGTAGTTGCTGATACCGAGACCAGAGTTTGCATCCAGAGTTTGTTTCCAGGTTCCTTTTTCTCCTTTTTCAAGGGCGACAGTTCCAACTACCTTTTCAGGATCTTTCTTGTCATAGACAACAACGGAAACCTTATCAGCACTTGGAGACCAGAGGGTGAGGTCAACACGCTTGCCATCTTCTTTTAGGGTTGCACCGAGTGGACCGTCGTAACTGTAGGTCTCATCCTTGAGGCGCCAGCTTGAACGTGTCGTAAAGCGGTCTGAATCGTAGCTGACTGTGTAAGGGTGTTGGGTGTCAGAGAAGTCTCCGATGTAGGTCACTTTTTTACCTGCTTCATCAACCTTGATATCAGTAATGGTTACTTTGTTCCCTTGATGATCAGTGATATTAGAGCGTTTAAGGATATCGTCTTTCTTAGCTCCAACAAGGGTAGAAAAACTGCTTTCGATACGAGACTTAGCCACATGTTGGGCACCAGTCATGCGAATATCGTGTACATAGTAAGGGTTGGTGTAGATGGTTTCGTCATCATCTTTGAGGAAGATTTGACTGTGATTTTTTAGATCAGTGAATTTATAATCTTCTTTTCTGATTTTCACATCATCGCCTTTCTTGCTTTCGTCTAGTAATAAAAATCCAAATTCTCTTGCGGCTTCATTGAGTGGGATATCAATGTAACGGCCATATTTTCCAGTTGCAGTAAAGTCTGTCCCGTCAGGCCATTCTCCGCTACTTGGATTCTTGACATCGCCCCAATACCAGAGTGATTTCTTGTCATAGTTTCCGTCGGTACGGTAGTAGTTGACACGGACTGTTCCCGCTGGCTGAGGACGGTAGTTGTATACCTTATAGTTT
The DNA here is from genome assembly GCF_002355895.1 of Streptococcus sp. NPS 308. NCBI lineage: Bacteria > Bacillati > Bacillota > Bacilli > Lactobacillales > Streptococcaceae > Streptococcus > Streptococcus sp. NPS 308. The sequence goes on along the minus strand of NZ_AP017652.1, from coordinate 1,679,339 downwards.
TCATCTAGCCAAGCCTCGTTCATTTTTGGAGAAAGGCGCTCTACTGAACGGTCCCCTGTCAGGTTATCCCCCTTGGTATTGTTGATAAGGAAGCTGATCTTCTTGGCTTGCTCATTTTTGAGTTTGACATCGAGGTAATAGCCGTAGTCATCTTGCTTGGCATCCTTGAAGGACTTGGCTCCATTTGGCCAGTTTTCAGACGGCTTTTCAACATCGTCCCAAGTCCAAAGGCCTTGAGAATCTTTGTTTTCTTCAGGGAGTTTTTTCACATGGATGCGGAAGTGGTTGTCTGCGATGGGTTCTTCAGAACTAGTGTCTGCTTGTGGTTTTTGATCAGAATTTGGCGTCGAAGTGCCAGTATCTACTTTCTCTTCCTTGCTGTTGGGCTGGCTTGTAGTAGCTTCTTCTTTTTTAGGTGTTTCAGCTGCTAGAGCAGCGTCAGTTGCGGGGGCTTCCTTTTTAGTGTCAAGGGAAGCGTTTGCATTATTTTCCTCAGAAACTGGGCTTTGGTCTTGTGTTTGACTTGCTTCAGTCTCGGTAGGAGCCTTAGCCACAGCACTAGTATTTTCCTGAGCTTGAGGAAGGTTTTCGTTAGCCGAAATGGTTGGCATTGCAGCAGAAAGCAGGACAATGCTGGCACCGATAAGGACAGAGCCTGTTCCATTTTTCAAGGAACGAATACCGTAAACCATTTTTTTCTCAGTTTGAGATGGGTTCTTTTTCATCACAATTCTCCTTGTGTAGTTATTCCCTATCAGTATAGCATGAGGTAAACATTTATGCAAGCGTTTTCCTAGTTTTTGAGAGAAAATTTTATGCTTCATTCTTTTGAAAAGTTAAAGCATTTTATAGGAAAAGATTGTTTAAAAAATAGTAAAAAAATCTTGAAAAATCTGGCTAAATAAAGTATAATATGAGTAATCATTTGTCGTAGGTTTTGTCTGAAATATTGTCCAGACAGGACTCACAGCAGTTAAATCTTCTGAAAAAGTCAGATTTAGCTGCTCTTTTTGTGCTTTTTTTCGTTTTTTTGAGTCTTTGTAACAGAAATTTAAAAATTCTGAAAATTATCCAAAAGGACATGGTGATAGGGGTTTAACAACCATTTGACGATTAGAAAAGCCTGATGAAGCAGGCTTGGAATTTATTTACAAAGGAGAATCATCTTGGCAGGACATGACGTTCAATACGGGAAACATCGTACCCGTCGTAGTTTTTCAAGAATCAAAGAAGTTCTTGACTTACCAAATTTGATTGAAATTCAAACTGATTCATTCAAGGATTTCCTAGACCACGGTCTTAAGGAAGTTTTTGAAGATGTATTGCCAATTTCAAACTTCACAGAAACTATGGAGTTGGAGTTTGTTGGCTATGAGATCAAGGAACCCAAATACACGCTAGAAGAAGCTCGTATCCATGATGCTAGCTACTCAGCACCTATTTTTGTAACTTTCCGCTTGATCAACAAGGAAACTGGCGAAATCAAGACCCAAGAAGTCTTCTTTGGAGATTTCCCAATCATGACCGAAATGGGTACTTTCATCATCAATGGTGGTGAACGTATCATCGTATCTCAGCTGGTTCGTTCTCCTGGTGTTTATTTTAACGACAAGGTAGACAAGAACGGCAAAGTGGGCTACGGTTCTACTGTTATCCCTAACCGTGGAGCTTGGTTGGAACTTGAAAGCGACTCAAAAGACATCGCCTACACTCGTATTGACCGTACCCGTAAAATTCCGTTTACGACCTTGGTTCGTGCGCTTGGTTTCTCAGGTGATGATGAAATCTTTGATATCTTTGGGGACAGCGAATTGGTTCGCAATACCGTTGAAAAAGATATCCACAAGAATCCAATGGATTCTCGTACAGACGAAGCCTTGAAAGAAATCTACGAACGCCTTCGTCCAGGTGAGCCTAAGACTGCTGAAAGCTCACGTAGCTTGCTTGTGGCACGTTTCTTTGACCCACGCCGCTACGATTTGGCAGCTGTTGGTCGTTACAAAATCAATAAAAAACTCAACGTTAAAACACGCTTGCTCAACCAAACTATTGCTGAGCCATTGGTAGATCCTGAAACGGGTGAAATCTTGGTAGAAGCTGGTACCGTTATGACTCGTAGCGTGATCGAAAGTATCGAGAGTCACTTGGATGGCGACTTGAACAAAATCGTTTATATTCCAAACGATGCAGCTGTTCTGACAGAACCGGTTGTCCTTCAAAAATTCAAGGTTGTTGCCCCAACGGATCCAGACCGTGTTGTAACAATTATTGGAAATGCTAATCCTGATGACAAGGTTCGTGTTGTAACTCCTGCGGATATCCTTGCAGAGATGAGCTACTTCCTCAACTTGGCGGAAGGTATCGGACGTGTGGATGATATCGACCACCTTGGGAATCGTCGTATCCGTGCAGTTGGTGAATTGCTTGCTAACCAAGTACGTCTTGGACTTTCTCGTATGGAACGTAATGTCCGTGAACGTATGTCTGTTCAAGACAATGAAGTCTTGACACCGCAACAAATCATCAACATCCGTCCTGTAACAGCTGCGGTTAAAGAATTCTTTGGTTCATCACAGTTGTCACAGTTCATGGACCAACACAATCCACTTTCTGAGTTGTCTCACAAACGCCGTTTGTCAGCCTTAGGACCTGGTGGTTTGACACGTGACCGTGCTGGATATGAAGTACGTGACGTGCATTACACTCACTATGGTCGTATGTGTCCAATCGAGACGCCTGAAGGACCAAACATCGGTTTGATTAACAACTTGTCATCATACGGACACTTGAACAAGTATGGCTTTGTTCAAACACCATACCGTAAGGTTGACCGCGAAACAGGTGTTGTGACCAACGAGATTGTTTGGTTGACAGCAGATGAAGAAGATGAATTTACTGTGGCGCAGGCCAACTCACGTTTGAACGAAGATGGTACTTTTGCTGAGAAAACTGTAATGGGACGTCACCAAGGGGTCAACCAAGAGTATCCAGCAGAAGTGGTTGACTACATGGACGTGTCACCAAAACAGGTAGTTGCCGTTGCGACTGCATGTATTCCATTCTTGGAAAACGATGACTCCAACCGTGCCCTCATGGGTGCCAACATGCAACGTCAGGCTGTACCATTGATTGATCCAAAAGCGCCTTACGTTGGTACTGGTATGGAATACCAAGCAGCTCATGACTCAGGTGCAGCTGTGATTGCTCAGCATGGTGGTAAAGTTACTTACGCAGATGCTGACAAGGTAGAAGTTCGTCGTGAAGATAACTCACTTGATGTTTACCACATCCAAAAATTCCGTCGTTCAAACTCAGGTACTGCTTACAACCAACGGACTCTCGTAAAAGTTGGTGATGTCGTTGAAAAAGGCGACTTTATCGCTGACGGACCTTCTATGGAAAAAGGTGAAATGGCGCTTGGACAAAACCCAATCGTTGCCTACATGACATGGGAAGGTTACAACTTCGAGGATGCCGTTATCATGAGCGAACGCTTGGTCAAAGACGATGTCTACACATCTGTCCACCTTGAAGAATACGAATCAGAAACCCGCGATACAAAGCTTGGACCTGAAGAAATTACTCGTGAAATTCCAAACGTTGGTGAAGATGCCCTTAAGGACCTTGACGAAATGGGAATTATCCGTATCGGTGCTGAGGTTAAAGAAGGCGATATCCTTGTAGGTAAAGTCACACCTAAGGGAGAGAAAGACCTTTCAGCTGAAGAACGTCTCTTGCACGCTATCTTCGGAGACAAGTCTCGTGAAGTGCGTGACACTTCTCTCCGTGTACCTCATGGTGCCGATGGTGTCGTTCGTGATGTTAAGATCTTTACACGTGCAAATGGTGATGAGTTGCAATCAGGTGTTAACATGCTAGTTCGTGTCTACATCGCTCAAAAACGTAAGATCAAGGTCGGAGATAAGATGGCCGGACGTCACGGAAACAAAGGGGTTGTCTCTCGTATTGTACCTGTAGAAGACATGCCTTACCTTCCAGATGGAACTCCAGTCGATATCATGTTGAACCCACTTGGGGTGCCATCACGTATGAATATCGGTCAGGTTATGGAACTCCACCTTGGGATGGCAGCTCGTACTCTTGGTATCCACATCGCAACACCAGTCTTTGACGGAGCAAGTTCGGAAGACCTTTGGGACACTGTTAAAGAAGCAGGTATGGACAGTGATGCCAAGACAATCCTTTACGATGGACGTACAGGTGAGCCGTTTGACAACCGTGTATCAGTTGGTGTCATGTACATGATCAAACTCCACCACATGGTTGATGATAAATTGCACGCGCGTTCAGTCGGACCTTACTCAACCGTTACTCAACAACCACTCGGAGGTAAAGCTCAGTTTGGTGGACAACGTTTCGGTGAGATGGAGGTTTGGGCTCTTGAAGCCTACGGTGCGTCAAATGTCCTTCAAGAAATCTTGACTTACAAGTCTGACGATATCAACGGACGTTTGAAAGCTTATGAAGCTATTACAAAAGGAAAACCAATTCCAAAACCAGGTGTTCCAGAATCTTTCCGAGTTCTTGTAAAAGAATTGCAATCTCTTGGTCTTGACATGCGTGTCCTTGACGAAGATGACCAAGAAGTGGAACTTCGTGACTTGGATGAAGGAATGGACGAAGATGTCATCCACGTAGATGACCTTGAAAAAGCCCGCGAAAAAGCAGCCCAAGAGGCTAAAGCAGCCTTTGAAGCTGAAGAAGCTGAAAAAGCAACAAAAGCGGAAGCAACAGAAGAAGCTGCTGAACAAGAATAAGCAGTTCACTTAAAATAGAAAGGGAAGAAATAGTGGTTGATGTAAATCGTTTTAAAAGTATGCAAATCACCCTAGCTTCTCCAAGCAAAGTCCGTTCATGGTCTTATGGAGAAGTCAAAAAACCTGAAACAATCAATTACCGTACCTTGAAACCAGAACGTGAAGGACTCTTTGACGAAGTGATCTTTGGTCCTACAAAAGACTGGGAATGTGCTTGTGGCAAGTACAAACGCATTCGTTACAGAGGGATTGTTTGTGACCGCTGTGGGGTTGAAGTAACGCGTACAAAAGTTCGTCGTGAGCGTATGGGGCACATCGAGTTGAAAGCTCCTGTATCTCACATCTGGTACTTCAAGGGGATTCCAAGCCGTATGGGCTTGACCCTTGATATGAGCCCTCGTGCCCTCGAGGAAGTGATCTACTTTGCGGCTTATGTGGTGATTGATCCGAAGGATACACCACTTGAGCACAAGTCAATCATGACAGAGCGTGAATACCGTGAGCGCTTGCGTGAGTATGGTTATGGATCATTCGTTGCCAAGATGGGTGCCGAAGCTATCCAAGACCTCTTGAAACAAGTAGATCTTGAAAAAGAAATTGCGGCACTCAAAGAAGAGTTGAAAACAGCTACTGGACAAAAACGTGTCAAAGCCATCCGTCGTTTGGATGTTTTGGATGCCTTTTACAAGTCTGGAAACAAACCTGAATGGATGATTCTCAACATCCTTCCAGTTATTCCACCAGACCTTCGTCCAATGTTGCAGTTGGATGGTGGCCGTTTTGCCTCATCTGACTTGAACGACCTTTACCGCCGTGTTATCAACCGTAACAACCGCTTGGCTCGTTTGCTTGAGTTGAATGCACCAGGTATCATCGTTCAAAATGAGAAGCGTATGCTTCAAGAAGCAGTTGACGCTTTGATTGATAATGGTCGTCGTGGTCGTCCGATCACAGGACCAGGTAGCCGTCCACTGAAATCATTGAGTCACATGCTTAAAGGTAAACAAGGACGCTTCCGTCAAAACTTGCTCGGTAAACGTGTTGACTTCTCAGGACGTTCCGTTATCGCCGTTGGTCCAACTCTTAAGATGTACCAATGTGGTGTGCCACGTGAAATGGCAATCGAGCTCTTTAAACCATTCGTCATGCGTGAAATCGTTGCCCGTGACATCGTGCAAAACGTGAAAGCAGCGAAACGCTTGGTGGAACGCGGAGACGAACGTATCTGGGATATTCTTGAAGAAGTAATCAAAGAACACCCAGTACTTTTGAACCGCGCGCCTACCCTTCACCGTTTGGGTATCCAAGCTTTCGAGCCAGTCTTGATTGATGGTAAGGCCCTTCGCTTGCACCCGCTTGTCTGTGAAGCCTACAATGCCGACTTTGACGGGGACCAAATGGCCATCCACGTACCGCTTTCAGAAGAAGCCCAAGCAGAAGCTCGTATCTTGATGTTGGCTGCTGAGCACATCTTGAACCCGAAAGATGGTAAACCAGTTGTTACTCCATCTCAGGACATGGTTTTGGGTAACTACTACTTGACCATGGAAGAAGCTGGTCGTGAAGGTGAAGGAATGGTCTTCAAAGACCGTGACGAAGCGGTTATGGCTTACCGCAATGGTTATGTTCACCTCCATTCACGTGTTGGTATCGCGACAGATAGCCTCAACAAACCTTGGACTGAAGAACAAAAGCACAAGGTCTTGCTGACAACAGTTGGTAAAATCCTCTTCAACGACATCATGCCAGAGGGTCTGCCTTACTTGCAAGAACCAACAAATGCCAACTTGACAGAAGGTGTTCCAGATAAGTACTTCTTGCCACTAGGTGGAAATATCAAGGAAGCTATTAGCAAACTTGAAATTAACGCCCCATTCAAGAAGAAAAACCTTGGGAATATCATCGCTGAAATCTTCAAACGTTTCCGTACGACAGAAACTTCTGCCCTACTTGACCGCATGAAGAACCTCGGTTACCACCACTCAACTCTTGCAGGTTTGACAGTGGGTATTGCCGATATCCCAGTTGTTGAAGACAAGGCTGAAATCATCGAAGAATCACACAAACGTGTAGAACAAATCACCAAACAATTCCGTCGTGGTATGATCACAGACGACGAGCGCTACAACGCTGTTACAGCTGAATGGCGTGCAGCCCGTGAAAAATTGGAGAAACGCTTGGTTGCCAACCAAGATCCTAAGAACCCAATCGTTATGATGATGGACTCTGGAGCCCGTGGTAACATCTCAAACTTCTCACAGCTTGCCGGTATGCGTGGTCTGATGGCCGCTCCGAACGGACGTATCATGGAATTGCCAATCCTTTCAAACTTCCGCGAAGGTTTGTCAGTACTCGAAATGTTCTTCTCAACTCACGGTGCCCGTAAAGGTATGACCGATACGGCCCTTAAGACAGCCGACTCAGGTTACTTGACTCGTCGTTTGGTTGACGTTGCCCAAGACGTTATCATCCGTGAGGACGACTGTGGAACAGATCGTGGTCTCTTGATCCGCTCTATCGCAGAAGGAAAAGAGATGATCGAGTCTCTTGAAGAGCGTCTCAATGGTCGTTACACTAAGAAAACTGTTAAACATCCAGAAACTGGTGCAGTGATCATCGGTCCAAATGAGTTGATTACAGAAGACAAGGCGCGTGAAATTGTCAATGCTGGTGTGGAAGAAGTTACTATCCGCTCTGTATTTACATGTAACACTCGTCATGGTGTCTGCCGTCACTGTTACGGTATCAACTTGGCGACAGGTGATGCGGTTGAAGTTGGTGAAGCAGTTGGTACAATCGCTGCCCAATCTATCGGGGAACCTGGTACACAGCTTACAATGCGTACCTTCCACACGGGTGGGGTTGCCTCAAATACCGATATCACTCAGGGTCTTCCTCGTGTCCAAGAAATCTTTGAAGCCCGCAATCCTAAAGGGGAAGCGGTCATCACAGAGGTTAAAGGACAAGTTACTGCTATTGAAGAAGACGCTTCAACTCGTACTAAGAAAGTCTTCGTTAAGGGTGAAACTGGAGAAGGCGAATACGTGGTACCATTTACAGCACGTATGCGTGTCGAAGTTGGAGACCAAGTCTCTCGCGGTGCAGCATTGACAGAAGGTTCTATCCAACCAAAACGTCTCCTTGCTGTTCGTGATGTCTTGTCAGTTGAAACTTACCTTCTCGGTGAAGTACAAAAAGTTTACCGTAGCCAAGGGGTAGAAATCGGTGACAAACACATCGAGGTAATGGTTCGTCAAATGATCCGTAAAGTTCGTGTCATGGATCCAGGTGACACCGACCTTCTTATGGGTACCCTCATGGACATCAACGACTTTACAGATGCTAACAAGGATGTTCTTATCGCAGGTGGAGTTCCAGCGACTGGTCGCCCAGTTCTTATGGGAATCACCAAAGCCTCACTTGAAACTAACAGTTTCTTGTCAGCGGCTTCCTTCCAGGAAACAACCCGTGTCCTTACTGATGCGGCCATCCGTGGTAAGAAAGACCATCTCCTTGGACTCAAGGAAAATGTTATCATCGGTAAGATCATCCCAGCAGGTACTGGTATGGCTCGCTACCGTAACCTTGAACCACAAGCTATCAATGAAGCAGCCTATCTGGCTCCAGAACAAGAAGAGACAGAACTTGCTCCAGTAGAGGAAGCTGTGGAAATCCAAGTTGAAGAAACAGTAGAATAAAAGCAAACAAGAGGACCTTTGGGTTCTCTTTGTTTTATTTCAGAAAATTTTCCCACTTTTTCATAAAGTATGGTAGAATAGAAGAACTAAAATGCCAAGGAGGTGTCCATATGGAACAAACATTCTTTATCATTAAGCCAGATGGTGTGAAAAGAGGGCTGATTGGTCAGGTTCTTAAAAGAATTGAGGAGCGCGGTTTCAAAATCGAAAAATTAGAGTTGCGTTCAACAGTTTCAGAAGCTTTGATTGACCAACACTATCAAGACTTGGTTGAAAAAAGTTTTTATCCTCCTATCCGTCAGTTTATGAGCTCAGGACCAGTAGTGGTTGGCATTCTATCAGGTCCGAAAGTGATTGAAACCTGGCGGACTATGATGGGAGCTACTCGTCCAGAAGAAGCCTCGCCTGGAACTATCCGAGGAGATTTTGCTAGAGCGACAGGAGACAATCAAGCCATTCAAAATGTGGTTCACGGATCTGATTCTGAAGCTTCTGCAAAACGTGAAATTGCTCTCTGGTTTAAGGATTAGACTGGTAAAAGGACAGTTCTGTGTACAACAGAGCTGTTTTTTGGTCAGTTGAGCACAAAAAAAGAACACTTGAGGCGGAAACAATCATTTCAAACTCCTCACAAGGTATAATCCCATATAGGGAGGGAAAAGAAATGGTAAAATCAATTCGCCTATTGTTACTGATTGCAGTCATCCAGATTAGTTTTAGTAGTTGTCTATTATGGAAAGAATCCTTTTTATCTTTAAAACAGACCAATGCTTATTTTTTGATTTTGATAGTAGGATTTTCTGTTCTGTGTGCTGGGATAAATTATTTCCATACAGCAGACCAGTCTAGACATAGTATTTTACATGTTCAAAAGAAAGTGAGTCTGGTTTATTGCCTCCTTTTAGTAGTCAATCTTCTGGCAACCTGTCTGGTTCTCTCAGAAAGCATCCAAACCACTAGCAAATTGCAGCAGGAATTGGTTGACCTCTTTTTACCCTCCTTCTTTTTCTTGCTAGGAGTAGATCTATTGATTTTCTTACCTTTTGATAAAATTTTTCGCGATATAGAAAATCACCTAAATAAAAAGAAAACAGTCGTCATTTCCGTTCTAGCTACGATGGTTTTCTTGAGGAATCCCTTAGTGATTTCCTCGATTCTCCTTTATATCAGTGTTGGTTTTCTATGCGCACGTTTCCTTTTTCCAAAATGTATTCAAAGGGAAATCTCCTTTTATGGACACCTGATTCGGGATATCCTGTTTGTTTTTTCAATAGTTGTATTCTTTTAAGTGGAGGAGAATCTTTCAAAATTGTTATAGTAAGTCCATAAAGAAAATTCACACAAAAGAAAACTTTTTGGTATAATAGTAGCATGCACACAAAAAATGAAGAAGAGCTTCTAGCTCTCGGAGAAAGATTAGGCCATTTGCTTCAAAAAGACGATGTTCTGATCTTGACTGGAGAGTTAGGTGCGGGTAAAACAACCTTTACAAAGGGCCTTGCTAAGGGCTTGGATATCCGTCAGATGATTAAAAGTCCAACCTATACCATTGTCAGAGAGTACGAAGGGCGTTTGCCACTTTACCACTTGGATGTCTACCGTATCGAAGGGGACGCTGATTCTATTGACTTGGATGAGTTTCTCTTTGGTGGTGGTGTGACTGTTATTGAGTGGGGGCATCTTTTGGGTGAAGATTTACCAGATTCTTACTTGGAGTTGGAAATTTTGAAAGAAGCTGATGGTCGTTGTCTTCATTTTACAGCTCATGGCTCTCGGCCTGAACAACTCATCAAGGAGCTTCAAGATGGAGTATGAGTTGTGTATTCGTGAGGCAGAGATTTCAGATGCTACAGCCTTGATTGCATTTTTAGATTGTGTCGGTCAAGAGACAGATTTTACCAGTTTGGATGAAAATGGTATCATGATGACAGCTTCTGAAATGGCTCTTTTTATCGAAAAACAAGCTGCATCAGAGAATCAAATTACTCTCCTCGCCTTACTGAATGATGAGCTTGCAGGTGTTTTGAATATCACTGCTGATCAGCATGTAAGGGTTCGGCATATTGGAGATGTTTTTTTGGCGATTCAAAAGAAATTTTGGAACCAAGGTTTGGCTACCATACTTCTAGAAGAAGGCATTGAGTGGGCTAAATCGAGTGCTGTTTTGCGTCGCTTACAACTAAGTGTACAAAAACGAAATGAGGCCGCTATCCACCTCTATTCAAAAATGGGATTTATCACAGAAGGCTTGCAAGAAAGAGGAGCCTATTTAGCAGAAGGGACATTTTTAGATGTTTGCCTTATGGGCAGACTGATAGATGAATAACGAGATGATCAAAAAATTAATTGGAATGGTGCTAGCCTTTCTAGCAGTAACAGTTGTAGGTGTAGCGGTTTATGGTTACACCATTTTCCAACAAGGAACAGCAACCTTGAGTGAAAAGACTTATAAAAAGATTGGTGAAGAAACCAACGTTATCGAAGCGACTGAGCCTCTGACCATCCTCTTGATGGGGGTAGATACGGGAAATGTGGAACGTACAGATCCATGGGTGGGGAATAGTGATTCTATGATTCTCTTAACGGTTAATCCCAAAACAAAGAAAACCACTATGATGAGTTTGGAACGGGATATTTTAACCAAGATTGACCTTGGAAACGGCCAAGTTCAGGAAGCCAAACTCAATGCTGCCTATGCCAATGGCGGTGCGGAACTGGCGATTTCTACTATTCAAAAGATGATGAATATCCATATAGACCGCTATGTCATGGTCAATATGCAAGGTCTTCAACAATTGGTGGATGCAGTTGGGGGAATCACCGTCAACAATACACTTGGTTTCCCGATTTCGATTGCTGACCAAGAGGAGTTTAATAAGATTTCCATTGGTGTTGGAGAACAAACCTTGAATGGTGAGGAAGCCCTGGTGTATTCACGGATGCGTTACCAAGACCCTGAAGGAGACTATGGTCGTCAAAAACGTCAACGGGAAGTCATTCAAAAAATCGTTGAGAAAGTTTTGAGCCTAAACAGTGTGAGCCACTATCAAGGCATCCTCAAAGCATTGAGCAACAATATGCAGACCAACGTCGATCTTTCAGCCAAGAGTATTCCACAATTGCTCGGCTATCAGGATTCCTTCAAGAATATCGAAACGCATCAATTGCGTGGGGAAGATGCTGAGTTGCAGGGGATTTCTTATCAAATTGTCACCTCAGAACATATGCTCGAAATGCAAAATCTTTTACGTCGTTCACTAGGTAAAGAGGAAGTGACTGAGTTGGAGACCAATGTTGTTCTTTACGAGACGGCATTTGGTCGACCTGGACCTTCATCAAGTACTAGTGCTTCAAGCGAAGAAACAGAATAAAAAAGATTAAATCGTGGGAAAGTTCCTGCGATTTTTTCAAAAAGAATCCGAATAGATAGGTAGGAGGAAAAATGAAAGCAGAAATTATTGCTGTAGGAACAGAAATTTTGACAGGGCAGATTGTCAATACCAACGCCCAGTTCTTATCAGAAAAGCTAGCAGAAATTGGAGTAGACGTCTACTTCCAAACAGCTGTTGGGGATAATGAAGCTCGTCTTTTGTCCTTGCTTGAGATTGCGAGTCAACGTAGCAATCTTGTGATTTTGACAGGAGGTTTGGGGCCAACTGAAGATGATTTAACCAAACAAACGCTGGCAAAATTTTTGGGAAAAGCCTTGGTGTTTGATCCTCAAGCCCAGGAAAAACTCGATCACTTTTTTGCTCAAAGACCAGACTATGCGCGAACCCCCAATAATGAGAGGCAAGCTCAAATTGTGGAAAGAGCAACCCCATTGCCAAATGAGACAGGCTTAGCTGTCGGAGGAGTGTCGGAAGCTGACGGCGTGACTTACGTGGTTCTTCCAGGACCTCCTAGTGAGTTGAAACCCATGATCCTAAATCAGCTCTTACCCAAGTTAATGACTGGTGCTAAGCTCTATTCCCGAGTGCTCCGTTTCTTTGGGATTGGTGAAAGTCAGTTGGTGACTATTTTGGCGGACTTGATTGACCAACAAACTGATCCAACCTTGGCTCCTTATGCCAAAACGGGAGAGGTAACCTTGCGCTTGTCTACAAAAGCAGTTAGTCAAGAAAAGGCTGATCAAGCACTGGATATCCTAGAAAATCAAATCTTGGATCGCCAGACTTTTGAGGGAATTTCTCTACGAGACATCTGTTATGGATATGGGGAAGAAACCAGTCTAGCAAGTGTCGTTGTAGAAGAGCTAAAGAACAGACAGAAAAGCATTACTGCAGCAGAGAGTTTGACGGCAGGCCTCTTTCAGGCTACTTTAGCAGACTTTTCAGGTGTGTCAGCTATCTTTAATGGAGGATTTGTCACCTACAGCCTAGAGGAAAAGTCCAAGATGCTGGATATTTCCGAGCAAGAGCTGAAAGAACACGGGGTCGTTTCTGAGTTTACCGCTCGAAAAATGGCAGAGCAGGCACGTCTCAAGACTCAGTCTGACTACGGAGTTAGTTTGACGGGTGTGGCAGGACCAGATAGCCTAGAGGGGCATCCAGCTGGAACCGTCTTTATCGGCTTGGCGCATGCAAAAGGAACAGAGGTTATCAAGGCTAATATCGCAGGACGGAGCCGTGCAGATGTTCGTCATATTGCGGTTATGCATGCCTTTAACCTAGTTCGCAAGGCTTTATTAAGTGACTAAATTTTGGTATAATAAAAGATAGGTCTAAGGACCAGTAGAATATAGGAGAACAAAATGGCGAAAAAACCAACAAAAAAATTAGATGAAATCGGGAAAAAATTTGGAGCTGATCGTGAAAAAGCCTTGAACGATGCTCTTAAATTGATTGAGAAAGACTTTGGTAAAGGCTCAATCATGCGCTTGGGTGAGCGTGCGGAGCAAAAAGTTCAAGTGATGAGCTCAGGCTCATTGGCTCTTGACATTGCCCTTGGTTCAGGTGGTTATCCTAAAGGACGTATCATCGAAATCTATGGACCAGAATCATCTGGTAAGACAACGGTTGCCCTTCACGCTGTTGCGCAAGCACAGAAAGAAGGTGGTATCGCTGCCTTTATCGACGCGGAACATGCCCTTGATCCAGCCTATGCAGCAGCCCTTGGTGTGAATATTGACGAATTGCTCTTATCACAACCAGACTCAGGTGAGCAAGGTCTTGAAATTGCAGGGAAATTGATTGACTCAGGTGCAGTTGACCTAGTCGTTATCGACTCAGTTGCGGCCCTTGTGCCTCGTGCAGAAATCGATGGGGATATCGGAGACAGCCACGTAGGTCTTCAAGCTCGTATGATGAGCCAGGCTATGCGTAAACTAGGTGCTTCTATCAATAAGACCAAAACAATTGCCATCTTTATCAACCAATTGCGTGAAAAAGTTGGGGTCATGTTTGGAAACCCAGAAACAACTCCAGGTGGACGTGCTCTGAAATTCTACGCTTCAGTCCGTTTGGATGTTCGTGGAAGTACGCAAATCAAGGGAACTGGTGACCAAAAAGATACCAATGTCGGTAAGGAAACCAAGATCAAGGTCGTGAAAAACAAGGTGGCTCCACCATTTAAGGAAGCCTTTGTTGAAATCATGTACGGAGAAGGGATTTCTAAGACTGGTGAGCTCTTGAAGATTGCAAGTGACCTTGATATCATCCAAAAAGCAGGAGCTTGGTACTCTTACAAGGGTGAAAAAATCGGGCAAGGATCTGAAAATGCTAAGAAATACTTGGCAGATCATCCGGAAATCTTTGACGCCATTGACCATCAAGTCCGTGTTCAATATGGCTTGATTGAAGATGAAGAAGCTTCTGATCATAGTCCAGTAGCGGAGGCAACTTCTAACCAAGAAGTAACGCTTGACCTTGGCGATGATCTTGAAATCGAAATTGAAGAATAAAAATAAAAGTAGCAGATTTTCTGCTACTTTTTTATCTAACTCAAACGAACTAATGATCACTAAAGCGTCTGTATTCGATATGAAAGTCAAAGTAATGTTCATCTTGCAACTTCTGGAAGATGTCACGATAGGCTTCTTCGTCAAAGTGATCGCCACGATAGAGGATTTCAAAACTCAAACCATCGTACTCAAGGAAATCGTTGGCTGTTTTAAAGTCATTTTGTCGATAGAAGTCCATTCTAGCCTTCCTTTGTTCCAGGTTATCGCATTCTTCATCTAATCGCTCGACTTCAAGCAACATGGTTCGCTGGTAAAACTCAGTCAGCTTTTCGATGATTTCCTTCCAATAACCGTGGCTTCTCAGGTGAGGCATGATGGCAAAAAAGCTGATATAAAAAGCTTTTTGATTGGAGATGGCAAAAGCAAATCCGACAAACTCTTCTTGGTTATAAAAGGCAAAGAAGTGGGCGTCATCTCGATCCTGATAGCGTAAAAATTCGGATAAAGGCACGCGTTCCTCTTCGGGGAAAGCTTCATTGTTGAGCTTTTCAACCTTATCAAGATCTGGAAATGCATCGGTTATTAATTGACTGGTCAAACTCATAAATGACCCCCTTTTCTTGATTATAGCAAATTGTCTCTCGGTAGGCAATTGATTTCAAGAAAGCCAAGCAATCCTTGTCGCTCCTCTAGAAAGCTGATATAATAGGCTTATGAATAAGAAAAGAAAAGTGGATTTGGTCAATGGTCCAATCCTTCCTTCGCTTTTAAGCTTTGCCTTTCCCATCTTGCTGTCTAATATCTTTCAACAGCTTTATAATACAGCTGACGTCTTGATTGTTGGGCGTTTCCTTGGCCAAGAATCCTTGGCTGCAGTAGGAGCTACTACAGCCATTTTTGACTTGATTATAGGCTTTACGCTTGGTGTTGGAAATGGCATGGGGATTGTCATTGCTCGCTATTATGGGGCTCGTAATTTCACCAAAATCAAGGAAGCGGTTGCTGCAACCTGGATTTTAGGAGGGCTTTTGAGTATTTTTGTTATGTTGATGGGCTTTGTCGGTCTGTATCCACTCTTGCAATATTTAGATACCCCTGCAGAAATCCTTCCCCAATCCTATCAATATATTTCCATGATTGTGACCTGTGTCGGAGTCAGCTTCGCTTATAATCTTTTTGCAGGCTTGTTGCGGTCTATTGGTGACAGTCTGGCTGCGCTTGGTTTTCTGATTTTCTCTGCTCTGGCTAATGTGGTTCTCGATCTCTATTTTATTACGCAACTGCAACTGGGTGTTCAATCTGCGGGACTTGCGACTATTATCTCACAAGGGTTATCAGCGGTTCTTTGCTTTTATTATATCCGCAAAAGCGTTCCAGAACTCTTGCCACAATTTAAACATTTCAAATGGGACAAGAGCTTGTATGCGGATCTCTTGGAGCAAGGTTTAGCTATGGGCTTGATGAGTTCGATTGTGTCTATTGGTAGTGTGATTTTACAGTCTTCTGTCAATACTTTTGGAGCCGTGATTATAAGTGCGCAAACAGCGGCTCGACGCATTATGGCCTTTGCTTTGCTTCCGATGACGGCTATTTCTTCTGCCATGACAACCTTTGCCTCTCAGAATCTCGGTGCTAAGCGACCAGATCGCATTGTTCAAGGTCTTCGAATCGGCAGTCGCCTGAGCATGTCCTGGGCAGGCTTTGTCTGTATCTTTCTCTTTTTTGCTAGTCCGACCTTGATTTCCTTCTTGGCCAGTTCAACGGATGGTTACTTGATTGAAAATGGTAGCCTCTACTTGCAGATCAGTTCAGTCTTTTATCCGATTTTGAGTCTCTTGTTGATTTATCGCAATTGCTTGCAGGGCTTGGGCCAAAAAATCCTGCCTCTGGTATCTAGTTTTATCGAACTAATCGGCAAAATCGTTTTTGTGGTCTTGATTATCCCTTGGGCAGGCTATAGGGGAGTCATCCTCTGTGAACCTCTTATCTGGGTTGCCATGACTATCCAACTTTACTTCTCTCTTTTCCGTCACCCCTTGATAAAAGAAGGTAAGGAAATCTTGGTAGCTAAGGAACAATCCTAGCTGGATTTACGAAAGAAAATCCATTTCCTCTAGTGAAAATCAGATGAACTTGTGTTATAATAAGAAAGATTAAAATGTGAAAAAAGGAGATTCCTAATGGGACGTAAATGGGCCAATATCGTAGCCAAGAAAACGGCTAAAGATGGAGCTAACTCTAAAGTATATGCAAAATTTGGTGTAGAAATCTATGTAGCAGCTAAAAAAGGTGATCCAGACCCAGAATCAAACACTGCTTTGAAATTTGTTATCGACCGTGCTAAACAAGCCCAAGTGCCAAAACATGTTATCGATAAAGCGATTGATAAAGCAAAAGGAAACACAGACGAAACCTTTACAGAAGGACGTTACGAAGGATTTGGACCAAACGGTTCTATGCTGATCGTTGACACCTTGACGTCAAACGTTAACCGTACCGCAGCCAATGTCCGTGCTGCCTTTGGTAAAAATGGCGGAAACATGGGTGCTTCAGGTTCAGTTTCTTACCTCTTTGACAACAAGGGTGTTATTGTATTTGCTGGTGAAGATGCGGATGCCATCTTTGAACTCTTGCTTGAAGCAGATGTCGATGTAGACGATGTAGAAGCAGAAGAAGGAACCATCACTGTTTACACAGCTCCAACTGACCTTCACAAGGCTATCGTTGCTTTGCGTGAGTCTGGTATTGAAGAATTCCAAGTGACTGAACTTGAGATGATTCCTCAGTCAGAAGTGGAGTTGTCAGGTGAAGACCTTGAAACTTTTGAAAAACTTTACATCGTCCTTGAAGACGACGAAGATGTACAAAAGATCTATACCAATGTGGATGGATTCTAATAGAAAAGCGAACAGCTATTAAGTCTGTTCGCTTTTTATATTGGAGCTCAGACTCTGCTTTCAGAATCGTTTTGTTGCTTGCTTTTCCCTAGACCTAGACCGACTGCATGTTTTTGGACGAGCAGGAGCTGTCCATTGTCCTGTTTTGCAAAAGTTAGGGTAACCGTCTTAATTTTGTCACCAATGGAGATATAGGTGATTTTTCTCGTATTATAACCTCCGATAGTGGAGTCAAACTCGGAGTCTGGCAGTCCGTGTTTTTTGATAATATCCTTGTAGTTGGTGCCACCTTTTCCTTTGTTGTCAAGGTCACCTTCGATTAAGTCGTCAAACTCTTTTTGGGTCCAAGTGAAGGAATCCTCTTCCTCCTCTTCAGGGATGAAATCACTGCTATCATCTGTCAAGTCACTTTCTTCTTCGCGTTCCATTGAGGCACTGGCCTCTCTGTAGGAGCGGTTAAATTCCCTGACAAAATCATTGTAGACATTAGCGTACAGTATCTGGGTTGTAAAGAAAAGGACAATAGAAGCAATTGATAGAGCTGTTCCGATAATGGCCATTGTTTTTCGTTTTTTGAGGTTAACGATAAGGCCGATAATCCCCAAGATAAATGCGACGATGCCGATGAACAACGATGGGTAGTTAATAAACGGGATCCAGGATCCTAAAAGTGCGATGGCTCCAAAAATGGTTGCCAAAATCCCTAAAACTTTTTGTTCTTCTGGTTTCATTTGAAAGTTTTCTCCCTTCATCGAGTGAATGGATATCAATCCACAGTAGTTAGTGCTTATTATAGAGAAAATATCTGCTAATGTCAATTCTGACCAGGATAGTTCTCATGAAAACTTTTTTCTTGACATCTTTTCTGAAAATGATAAAATAGTTCTCATGGAAACTTAATTGTTCTCAAGAGAACTATTTTTTATTTGAGAGGAAGCAGATATGGATAAACCAATTTTGGTCTTTAAACGTTTTGGGCATCAGGTTCACCTCATGGTGCAAAAGGAAGCCAAGCGATGTGGCATTGAATTTATGGGTGGACCGCAAGGGCAGGTTCTGCGTTTTTTAGATCATTGTGAACAAAAAGAGGAACTAGTCCTGATTAAGGATATCGAGCAGGAACTCAATATTACCAAATCTGTTGCGAGTAATCTAGTCAAGCGCATGGTACAAAATGGTTTGGTGGAGTTGGAGACGAGTCCAAGTGATAAACGGGCAAAATTTGTTCATTTGACCGAAAAATCACGCTCTCAAATAAATCAAATCAAATCATTCTTTGATCGAATTGACCGTAGTTTACTTGAAGGCATTTCCGAAGAGAATCTCGTTATCTTTGAAAAGGTTCTCGGTCAGTTGCAAGAAAATGTTGAGAAGATAGGAGGAGAGAATGAAGAAACTCGCTAAACGTATTACAGGAAAAGAATGGGGCATGATTCTCCTGACTGTTCTTTTTACCTGTTTCTCGGTCTATCTCGAGTTAGAAGTACCGACTTATATTTCAGAAATTACAGCATTACTTGGAACACCAGGTACGGAGTTGGGAGAGCTTTGGTCACCAGCCCTTAAGATGATGGGCTTGTCACTTTTGGCCTTTCTAACATCCGTAACAGTGGGATTTTTTGCGGCTCGTGTTGCAGCCTCCTATACGGCTCATCTACGTAGTGATATTTTTAATCGTGTATTAGATTATTCTCAGACAGAAATTAAACGTTTCTCTATTCCTAGTCTCTTGACTCGGACGACCAATGATATTACCCAGGTACAGATGCTCTTTACCATGGGCTTGCAAGTGGTTACTCGTGGGCCGATTATGGCTATCTGGGCCATTGGAAAAATCCTTGGCAAGTCTGAATACTGGCTCTGGGCAGTAGTGGTTGCTGTTATCGTCAATGTTTTGATGACCACTGTTCTCATGACTCTTGCCTTTCCAAAACAATCTGTCATCCAGAAGTTGACAGATAAACTCAATAGCATCACCCGTGAAAGTCTGACAGGGATTCGAGTTGTTCGTGCCTATAATGCTGAGGATTATCAAGACAAGAAATTCGAAGAAGCCAATGATGAGGTGACTCGACTTAATCTCTTTGTCAACCGTTTGATGGCCATTATGAATCCCATTATGATGGGGATTTCGAGTGGCTTGAGTTTAGCTATTTACTGGATTGGAGCCTATATCATCAACGATGCTAGCTTGACAGAACGTCTGCCCCTTTTTAGCGATATGGTGGTCTTCATGTCCTATGCCATGCAAGTCGTAATGGGCTTCTTGCTCATGGGTGCTCTCTTTATCGTCCTTCCTCGTACCTTGGTTTCTGCTGGGCGTATCAATCAAGTATTGGATCTGCATTCTTCTATTAAAAATCCTAGTCACCCACAGACGGCAAACCCTTCTGTGAAAGGTCAAGTGGAATTCCGTGATGTAACCTTCCGCTACTCTCAAAACTCAGAAGCAGTTGTGGAACAGGTTACTTTCAAAGCCGAAGCAGGGCAAACCATTGCTTTTATTGGTTCAACTGGTTCAGGGAAATCGACACTTGTTAATCTCTTGCCTCGTTTTTATGATGTCTCAGCTGGTCAAATCTTAGTCGACGGTGTCAATGTGCAAGATTACGACTTGGAAGATTTGCGCAATAAAGTCGGCTATATCCCTCAAAAAGCTGTGCTCTTTTCTGGAGATGTTAAGGGAAACTTAGACTTTGGTCAGAGTCAAGAAAGTCCTCTAAGCGAAGCTGCTATGTGGCAAGCTCTGGAATTGGCTCAGTCTAAAACCTTTATCGAGGATAAAGAAGCAGGCCTAGCTTCAGAAGTGGCCCAAGGCGGGACCAACTTCTCAGGAGGTCAAAGACAACGTTTGGCCATTGCACGCGCCTTGGCTCGTAAGCCTGAAATTCTCATTTTTGATGATTCCTTCTCGGCCTTGGACTACAAGACAGACCGGAACCTGCGCCAAGAACTAGCAGAGAAAACACAATCCATGACCAAGCTCATCGTAGCGCAACGGATTTCTACCATTATGGATGCTGACCTAATCATAGTTTTGGATCAAGGTAAAGTCGTGGGACAAGGCACCCACAAGGAACTTCTAGCTACCAATGAAGTTTACCAAGAAATTGCCTATTCACAACTATCGAAGGAGGAATTGGAACATGGAAAATAAGAAAATGTCCTTATGGAAACAGTGTAGACCTTTTCTAGCAGGTCTCCAACTTCCCCTACTAGTCGCAGTTGTGGCGGCTGTATGTTCTAGTATCATCACGGTGTATGGACCAACCAAGATAAAAGAAATCACCAACTTAATCTCAGATGGCTTGATGACTGGAATTGACCTGGAGGCTGTGTCAAGTATTGCTAGCTTTTTGGTTATCCTTTATGTACTTGGTATTATCCTTAACTATACACAAGCCTACATTTTTTCAACTAGTATCCAACATTTTTCACAACGTTTGCGGAAGGCTATCGCTGAAAAAATCAATCGCTTGCCTCTAGGCTATTTTGACCGTCATTCTCAAGGGGATACCCTTTCGCGCGTGACCAATGATGTGGATACAGCAGCTCAGTCTCTTAACCAAAGTCTAGGGACAGTTATCTCAGCTAGTTTCTTGTTGATTGCTGTTTTGATTACCATGTTTGGCATGAACTGGATTTTGGCACTGGTAACAGTTGTTTCAACTCTTATCGGTTTCGTTTTCGTGTCCGTCTTTATGGGCAAGTCACAGGGCTTTTTTAAGAGTCAGCAACAGGATTTGGCAGCTGTAAATGGCTATGTGGAAGAAATGTACTCTGGCCATAATGTGGTGGCTAGCTACAATGCTATCGAGAGCACTAAAGAAGAATTTGCGAAATTAAATCATCGTCTATATGACAGTATCTGGAAGTCTCAGTTTATTTCAGGAATTATGATGCCAATCATGATATTCATTGGAAACTTTAGCTACGTCTTGGTGATTATCGTTGGTGCAGCCTTGGCATTGAATGGGCACATCAGTATCGGGATTATCGTTGCCTTTATGGCTTACGTGCGTATCTTTTCTCAACCCCTTTCTCAAATTGCCCAAGGAATTACCAGTCTTCAACAGGCTAGCGCAGCCATGGGACGTGTCTTCGAATTTCTAGATGAAGAGGAAATGGCAGATGAATCTCATAAGGAAAGACAATTAACCAACATGAAAGGTGAAGTGGTCTTTGATCAGGTGTCCTTTGGCTATACACCAGAACGCACCATCATCCATGACTTCTCTGCGACAGCTCATGCTGGTCAAAAGGTTGCCATTGTTGGACCGACTGGGGCTGGTAAGACAACCATTGTCAATCTTTTGATGAAATTCTATGAGATTGATAAGGGAAGTATCCGTATCGATGGTGTGGATACTAAGGACATAAAGCGCTCAGAAGTGCACGATGCCTTTTCAATGGTTTTGCAGGACACTTGGCTCTTTGAAGGAACCATTCGAGAAAATCTCATCTACAATCAGATAGACATCAGTGATGAACGAATGATGGAAGCCAGCAAGGCTGTGGGAATTCACCACTTTATCATGACTTTGCCAGATGGCTACGATACTATTTTGGATGACACTGTGACCTTGTCTGTTGGACAGAAACAGCTCTTGACTATCGCTCGTGCCTTGCTCAAGGACGCACCACTCTTGATTTTGGACGAGGCGACATCCTCAGTCGACACACGTACAGAGGAGTTGATTCAAAAAGCCATGGACCGTTTGATGGAGGGTCGAACTTCCTTTGTCATCGCCCACCGCTTGTCTACTATCCGAAATGCCGACTTGATTCTTGTCATGAAAGATGGAAATATCATTGAACAAGGCAATCACGAGGACCTGATGGCCCAAGCTGGCTTCTACGCCGACTTGTACAATAGTCAATTTACAGAAGATGATGCAGAAGAATAAACCTCGGAAGGCTTGACGGCCTTCTTTTTCTGCACTATACTAGAAGACAAGCGCCTCACCTAGAGGTAAAAATAAAATGATAATGAGAAGTATACATGAAAAATTATCAAGAATGGTATAGCAACCTTAGCTCCAAACTAACTAGCCATCCCACCCTTTTATTTCTATTGCTTAGTTTCAATCGTTTGATGACAGTAGCTATGCCCCTGGTCTATCTGACCTTGCTAGTCACTACTTACCTGCAGCTAGGATTTGGTCAGCAAGTTGGGGTCTATTTGCTTGTCCCCGCTACAGGTTTTGTGATCTTGTCCCTGTTTCGTAAGAAAATCAATCACCCACGCCCCTACGAAACTTGGGACATCGCCCCCTTGCTTGACAAGGATAGTTCGGGACAGTCGATGCCTAGTCGCCATGTCTTTTCGGCAACTATCATCTCCATGGCCTGTTTCCATGCTTGGACTTTGATCGGAACGATCTTGCTTATTTACTCAGGAGTCTTAGCCTTGGTCCGAGTACTAGGTGGTGTTCATTATCCCAAGGATGTCTTGGTTGGCTATGCTTGTGGTCTGGTGTGGGGATTCCTTTTCTTCTTATTTTGACATGTAAGTTAAGCTAGTCCTACAACCACTTACTGCTTCAAATTGACCACTTGCTTTTTTGCCCTTGTATTCCTAACTTAGCTTTGATATAGTAGAGTCAGAAAGGAGATGTGATGAAGTTACGAATTGAGGTTGATGGCAATTTAGAAGAAACTGAAATTGTCATCAAGACACCTGTTTTGACAGATGAAATTGCGGACTTGCAACGACTCTTGCAAGAAATCAAGGCTCCTAGGTTGATCTTTTATAAGGGGACGGGTGAGTACTACTTAGACTTGGCAGAAATTCTCTTTTTTGAGACAGAAGGTAGCAAGATTTACGCCCACACCCAGAAAGAAGCCTACGAGGTTCGACTCAAGCTTTATGAGTTAGAGTCTATCCTGCCCCGCTATTTTAGCCGAGTATCCAAGTCGACTATCGCAAACATTCGTCAGATTTACTCAGTGGACAAGTCCTTTTCAGGAACGGGCACCATTTCCTTTTATCAGACGCACAAGGAGGTTCATGTCTCACGACATTACCAATCCCTCCTAAAAGAAAATCTAAGAAACATGAGGTAAAAAACATGAAAAAGAAAGCATTTGGTATTGTTTTATTGGTTTTAGCAGCTTGGATCTTGCTGCAAGGGAATTTTGGAATCCCTTCTTTGGATGGCAAAATATGGCCTTTGATTGGTATTGCCTTTTTTGCTTACCAATCAGTTGAAGCTTTGCTTCGTCGTCATCTAACATCAGCAGTTTTTACCGCTCTAGTAGCCTTAATGATTGCGAATCATTTTTATAACATTTTTCCTATTCCAAACCAGTCTTTGTTTTGGGCTAGTATCTTAGCAGTGCTAGGAGTTGGCTATCTGACGCATTCAAGTAAGTTTTGGTACGGCAAAAAATGGTGGTACAACAGTGAGCGAACAGTCGTCACAGATAAGGAAGTCGCTTTTGGTAGTGGAACCTTTTATAAACAAGATCAAGATCTTGTAGATGACCAAGTTGAAGTCGCTTTTGGAGATGCAAAAATCTACTATGATAATGCAGAGATGTTAGGTGATTTTGCTACTCTGAATATCGAAGTGGCTTTTGGTAATGCAACCGTCTATGTTCCACAACACTGGCGTGTAGACTTGAAAGTAGAAACATCCTTTGGCGCAGCTAAGGCGGACGCTCCTCTAGCGCCGACTAGTAAAACTTTGATTATTCGTGGAGAAGTGGCCTTTGGTAAACTTGGAGTTGTCTATGTTAAATAAAAAAGTCTCCTAATTCCCTTGCCAAAATAGAGAAAGTGTGATAACATAGTACGGTATGTGGTGCTAGCACATCCGCTATATTAGATCTAATAGGAGGAAAACACAATGGCTAAAGTATGTTACTTTACAGGTCGTAAGACTGTATCAGGAAACAACCGTTCACACGCGATGAACCAAACAAAACGTGCCGTAAAACCAAACCTTCAAAAAGTTACTGTTCTTATTGATGGTAAACCTAAAAAAGTTTGGGCTTCAGCTCGTGCTTTGAAATCAGGTAAAGTTGAACGCGTTTAATAAAAATGAAAAGACCTAACTGGTCTTTTTCTTTTGCTCTAAGTATAAAACCATTTGAAAAATAGAGTAAATATCCGCCGATACAGCATTCTGCTTTTACACTTGGGCTGAAATATGATAAAATAGAGTATCAACAATTTGAGGTAAAAAAAATGACTGTAAAAATTAATACAAAAGATGGTCAAATCGAACTGACAGATGAAGTGATTGCAACCGTTGTAGGTGGTGCAGCAACTGAGATTTTTGGTGTGGTCGGTATGGCTAGTAAAAATGCCCTCAAAGATAATTTCCAAGCCCTTCTTGGTAAGGAAAATTATGCAAAAGGCGTTGTCGTAAAAGCAGCCGAAGATGGCAGCATTGCAGTTGATGTTTATACCGTGTTGAGCTACGGAACAAAGATTAGTGAAGTCTCAAAAAACATCCAAGAGAGCGTTCGTTTTAGTTTGGAAAACCAACTAGGAATTACTGCTCAGACTGTGAATGTCTACATTCAAAATATCAAAGTTGTAGGAGAATAATCGTGTCAAAAATTACTACCAGCTTATTTCAAGAGATGGTGCAGGCTGCATCAACTCGTTTGAATAAGCAAGCAGAATATGTCAATTCATTAAACGTCTTTCCAGTTCCAGATGGAGATACTGGGACAAACATGGGAATGACCATCGAAAATGGTGCTAAAGAAGTAGCAGACAAGCCGGCTTCCACAGTTGGAGAAGTGGCGAGCATTCTTGCAAAGGGGCTCTTGATGGGTGCGCGTGGAAACTCAGGAGTTATCACCTCTCAACTTTTCCGTGGCTTCTCTCAAGCTATCAAAGATAAAGACGAGTTAACAGGTCAAGACTTGGCTCTTGCTTTCCAATCTGGTGTCGAGGTAGCCTACAAGGCCGTTATGAAACCAGTCGAAGGAACTATTTTGACAGTTTCTCGTGGTGCTGCCATTGGTGCCAAGAAAAAAGCGGAACAGACAGATGATGCTGTTGAGGTCATGCGTGCAGCCTTGGAAGGAGCTAAAACAGCTCTTGCCAAAACACCAGACATGCTTCCAGTTTTGAAAGAAGTTGGTGTTGTGGACTCAGGTGGTCAAGGTTTGGTCTTCATCTACGAAGGTTTCCTATCAGCTCTTACTGGTGAATACAGTGCGTCTGAGGACTTTGTAGCAACTCCAGCTAATATGGGTGAAATGATCAATGCTGAACACCACAAGTCAGTAGCTGGACATGTCGCAACAGAAGATATCACTTTTGGTTACTGTACTGAGATTATGGTTGCCCTTAAACAAGGTCCAACTTATGCCAAAGATTTTGACTATGATGAATTCCGCAACTACTTGAATGACCTAGGGGATTCTCTTCTTGTCGTCAACGATGATGAAATCGTCAAAGTCCACGTCCATACAGAAGATCCAGGTCTTGTTATGCAAGAAGGCCTTAAATATGGTAGCTTGGTCAAGGTTAAAGTAGATAATATGCGCAACCAACACGAAGCTCAAGTAGAAAAAGAAGCTCAAGTCAGCAAGCCAGCTGAAGAGAAGGAATACGCCCTTATCGCAGTAGTAGCTGGTCAAGGTTTAGCAGATATCTTCCGTGCCCAAGGTGTGGATTATGTCATTGAAGGTGGTCAGACGATGAATCCTTCAACAGAAGACTTTATCAAGGCTGTTGAACAGGTCAATGCTCGCAACATTATCTTCTTGCCAAACAACAAAAATATCTTCATGGCGGCCCAATCTGCTGCAGAGGTATTGGATCAACCAGCAGTAGTGGTAGAAGCTCGTACCCTTCCTCAAGGGTTGACCAGTCTTCTTGCCTTTGATCCAAGCAAGTCTATCGAAGAAAACAAAGAACGTATGACTGCAGCCCTCGGTGATGTCATCAGCGGTAGTGTAACAACAGCCGTTCGTGACACGACTATCGATGGTTTGGAAATTCACGAAAATGACAATCTTGGTATGGTAGATGGGAAAATCCTCGTGTCAAACCCGGACATGCATCAAACTTTGACTGAAACATTGAAACACATGCTAGACGAAGATAGTGAAATTGTGACTTTCTATGTCGGTGAAGATGGAAGTGAAGAATTGGCCAACCAAATCGCCCAAGAAATCGCAGAAGAATTCGAAGATGTTGAAGTAGAGATTCACCAAGGTCAACAACCTGTATATCCATATCTTTTCAGTGTGGAATAGGAGACTTTGAATGAAGAAAGTTTTAGGATTAGTTTTTGCGGCGTTACTTGCTCTTGCTGGCTGTGGTCAAACCAACACCGCAAAAACAGATTCAAGTAGTACAGCAAGTTCGGTTGATTCATCTACAAAGTCAAGTCAGGTGAAAGAAGAAATCAAGGAAACGACCAAAGTTCTCAAAGGAAGAATTGATAACTCCGATGTTACTCTGACTTTAGTTTACACAGATGTTGTAAAACGATACAAGATGGATATGTTGGGAGAATTTGGAGAGGAAATTCCTGCAGAAATTACTCTGGAAGAATTTCAAGAAGTCTTTCGCGAAGCTGCGGAAAGCTCTCCAGAGTATCTTGAAATCAAGGACGAGCCAGGTGTTAAGGTTGAATATTTTATCACCGATAATAAAAAGATGAGAATAGTTATCGATCTTGACCTTGAGAAAGCAGATATGGATAGAGTTAAAAAGACTTATTTCTTTAAATCGCTTGAGGATAGTGTAGAAGACTTTAAGAAACCGAATACTCTGATTGCTGGTTTAAAGTTACAAGGATTTAGAGAAGAATAAACGAAAGAGGCTGGGACAATAGTCCCTTATCTCCAAAAAAAGGTTCTTTATCAACTGTAGTGGGTTGAAGAAAAGCTAAGATGTAGAGAAGTTTCAGCGACCATCATTTTTGAGCACTGATAGTACTTGAAACGACGCTTTTTCAGGAGAATTCTAGTAGGCAGACCAGTCGTTTCAAGGTAATGAATTTTAGACGGTTTTTGAAAGTCATATTTCCTCATCAGACTTCCACAATCAGGGCAATCTGGCACATCGTAGTCCAGTTTAGCGATGATTTCCTTGTGTATATCCATATTGATGATATCCACAATCTTGATGTTAGGATCTTTAATATCGAGTAGTTTTGTGATAAAATGTAATTGTTCCATATGATTCTTTCTAATGATGGTTTGGTTGCTTTTCATTATAGATCTTATGGGACTTTTTTCTACAACAAAATAGGCTCCATGATATCCATAGGGGATTTACCCACTACAAATATTATAGAGCCGAAAATAACAGAAGGAAGCTGAACTGACAGCTTCCTTTTTCTATGCAAGTTGACCTACCAATAAATTTATATTGAAACAAACCTTCTATTGGAAATTCTAATTACGATAGGTTATAATGATAAAGCTGTTATGTTAGATTAAGTATGAATATAAAGGAGAAATGATGAAGAAAAAAATTTTTAATCAATCTTTTTCCCGCTTTTCAATTAGAAAGTTAAGTGTTGGGACCTGTTCGGTATTGCTAGGAACTTTTATGGTGATGGCTACTTCACCAGTGCAAGCAGATGAAGCTCAAGTCAACAATAAGGAACAACAAACGCAGGCGGAAATTCAACAGAAGGAAAAAAGTGTTGAGAATGGACAGGAAGTCATTTCTGAGCCTCAAAAAGAGATGAAAAAGGATGAGGCAGTTAAGGCCTTGAAGGATAAAGCTGTGTCGTCCAAAACAGAAGCATCTGAATCAGTCGCTCAGGGTCAAACAGTTTCACAAGTTGACAATACGAAGGAAGAAAGTAAGCCTTCATTAGATAAGGAGAAAGAGCAATCTCTAGAACCAACTCAAACTGAGCAGAAAAGCAAAGAAGAAACGAGTTCTAATGGGAAAATTCCTTCTAGACGCAAGAGGTCATTAGATGAAGTCAATGCAGCATTTACAGCTCATTCGCCAATCAAAGATATCCACGCAGTAGATAGTGTCCGTGAATCCTTGACATTTAGTATTACTGGACACGAAGCAGACTATTCTGGTGGGTATATTAAAATTCATTTCCAAAATGGTAAGGCGATTAAATTAACTCCTTCTCCAGTCGGTGGTGTAAAGTTCAGTCAAGAAAAGAATAATGGGGATTTGGATTTAAAGATAGAACCTACGAATCTGAGAGGTGGAGCAAACTATAACTTCGTCTATACTTTTCAGATAGATCCTTTGACTCAGAACTGGGGAGGTGCTGTCCAAGCCATTGGGCCGGACCATAAAGTGACCGCCACTGCTAAGCTCTATGACAAAAATGGCAATGTCCTCAAAGAACTTGGAAGCATTGAACACACGTGGAAAGTCTTAGAAAACGGTGTAGGGGGTCTGACACCAATGTCTAACAATCAGGTCATTGGCTACGATCGAAATAACGATGGTATTGTTGACGAAGATTCGGCGGTTGTATCCTACTATCTATTTAATGGTGCGAAAGATCCTAAGAATAATACGGCAAGAAATGATTACTTCAACTATGGGAATGGTGTCTTTGATGGTCGTATGATCAATGGTATGGGGATTAGTGATGTCGGTGGGCATATTATTGATCCTGTCACATCCTATACCTATAATATAGAGTTAAAAGAAGGCTATGAGCTGACAGATGAAGCCAAAGCTCTAGGATGGACTGCCGATGCGACGGGTTACCATCTGACTATTAATAGAGCAAATAATCCGCTTCAAGATATTAACAACAATAAAAACAAGCTCATTCCAATTTCTTTCAAGTTAAAGAATGCCAAAGTAGCAGATATTAATAGAAAAGCGCAAAACCTAACTGTGACGGGTATCTATACAAAAGCAGATGGGACTAGCTATCAAAATACGGTCGTTTTGCCTTATACTCTCATGGTTCAAAAAACAGACCAGCCAGAGTCTTCTCTCTTTGAATTTAGACACTATAATCAGTCTGACTCGGAGATGATTCGTTCTTATGGTGAAACAGAATACCGTTCTAATGTTCGACTTTCATCAGTCGCAGAGGTTGAAAAAGATTATCCTATCAATGACTATACGGTCACCCATAAAATACAGGATTCACGAGAGTCTTATCGGGAAGTAAACGTGATTGAGGAGCGTCAATGGAATGAAATTTTCTCTTCACCGGACGCATCCGTAGAAGTATACAATAAAGCTACAGGTGAGTTATTAGGTACTTTTAATAGTAACACCCGTAGTCTACGATTGACGGAAGAGCAAGATGTGAAGGAACTGGAGTACAAGTTTAAAAATATCAAGATGAGGAAGTCCTCAACCAATGATACTTCGGCATTTTTTTTCCAGACAAAAACACGATTTAATAATTGGGAAAGTCTCTATAAAGATTCGACGATTAGTAAGTTGGATTCTAGAACGGATTTCACTTTTAAGAATACTGGCAACACTGTTTCCTTCTCTCAAACGGCTTCAGCCGAATTGACGCGTGTTGTTCAGCAAATTTCAATGATTGGGCGAGCCCGAACAGATGTTTTCAATCGACATACAGATGCTTCTGGTTTTAAGGAAGATTTTATCACAACTACTGCAGGTAGAAATACATCTACTCAGAACTTCGCAAACTTGACGGGAGTTTACCATTTAGCCTATTTGGCTGACCCTCAATTAAACTTTAGTGGAAACCCTAATTTTAAGGTCTATTATAATTATAAAGATACTGGGAAAACTCTCTACTATGCTCAAGTAAAGGGAACTCCAGACTCCCCTATGCCTCCATCGCTTTTGAAATTGGAAAACAAGACGATTCCAAATGGGACCTATACCTATAAAGCAATTGCTTTCTGGGATGAAGAACTTCCTGATGTTCAAGCTCAGAATGGTTTTGACTTAGGAGAACTAGATGGCATTACTGTTACTTCGAAAAATTCGACCTCTCATGACTTCAATGTGATCGTACAGGCTTCAGAAGCGAGCGGTGTCTACTCTGAAGTGAAAAGAGCGACAGATCAGCACTTTGCCTATAATACCCAAGAGCACTATCCTGGCGATGAGATTGATTTCAGAGTGACCTATAAAAACGCAGCGAAACAGCCTGTTTCAGACGTTTATGTTTTGTCATCCTTGCCGATGAAAGGTGATAAACAGCTAGAATCCAGAAATCGTGGTTCTCAATTTACAGTGAGTTTGACAAAAGCTTTAACACCACCTTCAGGCTGGGAAGTTCAATATAGTCGTACTGCGGGCACTGCTGCAGAAATTAGTGCTTCACAATGGCTCACAGCAGACCAAGTGTCGGATTGGTCAGAGATTCGTGCAGTTCGTTGGCATTCGACTGCTCCGGTTGCTGCTGGAAGCAGGGTTCAGTTTCCTATCGATGGAGCAGTTATCGGGCAAGATACTGCCCCAGGTGCTACAGCTTATCTTTCTTCGGCTCTGGCAAATGGTAGTTCCAAGTACACTGAGTCCAATAATGTTTCAATCCAAATGTCCACCAAACTGTCATCTGCAAGTTTCACCTTTGTGGATGTAAATGATCCGTCTAAGGAAGTGCAACTAGGACAGGTAGACACAGTTGTAGGCAAACCTAATGGACCAATTTCTTATGATCCTGCTCGTCGAATTAAGGAATTGGAAGATGCAGGATATGAACTGATCAGTAACGATTTTACAGATCATACCTTTGGTGACTCGGCTAGTCCAAAACAATTCAAGTTTCAGTTTAGACACAAGATAACAGAACTATCCGAAACTGTTCGTGTAACTCGCGAAATTGATTATGAATATCTCAAAAAAACAAACAATACTGATTTATCACTCCTTGCTCCAAAGCATGTTGAGACTCATTCGTTTACTCGAACGAAGAGAATTGACCAGGTTTTGGCGAAACGGCAACCAAATGATGCGACAGCTGGTGTGACATACTCAGCCTGGTCTGCAGACCAAACTTGGTCTCAAGTGATTTCTCCTGAAATTCCTGGCTATTATCCAAGAGAGGATATTGATGCAAACACAATGTCGGGAGAAGGAGCTCTCGATGAATATTTATTGACCGCGGATGATCCTAGAGATGAAGAGTTGGAAAAAGAATTTACCTGGTATCGGGTGGTGTATTATGTTCCACTTCCAGTTGTCCCTTCAGCAAGTGCAGCGAAATCTAAAGGCCTTCAAGGGCAGAAGCAAGCAGCAACGATTCGATTTGATGAGGATAGAGCAAGCGAGAGCGAGGTCCACTTTACAAAAGGGACAACAACCATTAATGGAGCAAAGAAATCCGTTGACCTAGTCCAAAGCAGTGTCTTTCTTTATGATGAGAATGGACAAAAGGTAACTTCGCTAACCATTGCCAACCAAGGGACGTACGATTTAGATCTTGTAAATAAAACAATTGTCTTTACTCCACTGAAAACCTTCTATGGTCCAGCAACTCCAGTTCGAGTTGGAGTGGTGGATAAAAATGGAGAGTCGACTGTAACGACCTATACCCCAGTTGTTGAGAAAGTAACACCGACTGGTACAGGTGATAAGACAGAAGACCTTCAAGGTCAGGTCCAAGAAGGTAAAGTCAGCTTCACCCCAGGTCATGATTCTGTTCCATTCCCAGCTGATTCAACTCCACTATTTGACAATGGTACAACTGTGAAAGAAGTGCCAAATGTTGGTAAGTTCGAAGTGGACGCAGACGGTAAGGTAACCTTCACTCCAGACAAACAGTTCAAGGGTGAAACACCAGAACTTGAATTGACTCGTGTGGATGCCAACGGCACTCCTGTTACAGTCAAGTACCAAGCAGTAGTGAAAGAAGTAACCCCTACAGGAACGAACGCAACCAGCACAGGCCCTCAGGGTGTTCCACAAACAGGAACTCCAAGCTTCCAAGGTGGTGATCCACTGGTTCCAATCGATGAAACAGTCGATCCAACCTTTGAAGATGGAAGCAAAGAGAAATCTATTCCAGGCCAAGGAACCTACACGATTGCACCAGATGGAACTGTAACTTTCACTCCAGACAAACAGTTTGTCGGAAACCCAGATCCAGTAACGGTTAAACGCGTTGATAAGAATGGAACTCCAGTCACTGCGACTTACAGTCCAGGGTTTACGAAAGTAACACCGACTGGTACAGGTGATAAGACAGAAGGTCTGCAAGGACAGGTCCAAGAAGGTAAAGTGACTTTTACTCCAGGCCATGACTCGGTTCCATTCCCAGCAGCTTCAACTCCACTATTTGACAATGGTACAACTGTGAAAGAAGTGCCAAATGTTGGTAAGTTCGAAGTGGACGCAGACGGTAAGGTGACCTTTACTCCTGATAAACAGTTCAAGGGTGAAACACCTGAACTTGAATTGACTCGTGTGGATGCTAACGGAACTCCTGTTACTGTCAAGTACCAAGCGGTGGTGAAAGAAGTAATCCCAACTTCAACGGACGCCACTTCAAATGGTATCCAAGGTCAACCGCAAAAAGGTACCCCAACCTTCACAGAAGGTAATCCATTGGTTCCAATTGATGATACGAAACCAATGACTTTCGAAGATGGACAGTCAACGAAAACCGTTTCAGGTGTAGGTGAATACAGCATCAATCCAGATGGCTCTATCACCTTTACGCCAGAAAAACAATATGTTGGTACTCCAGCTCCAGTCACAGTCAGACGTGTGGATAAGAATGGTACCCCAGTTACTGCGACTTATACCCCAACAGTGACTAAGGTAACCCCTACAGGAACTGGCGCAACCAGCACAGGTCCTCAGGGTGTTCCACAAACCGGGACTCCAACGTTTGCTGGTGGTGATCCACTGGTTCCAATTGATGAAACAGTTGAGCCAACCTTCGCAGATGGAAGCAAGGAAAAAGTGACTCCAGAACAAGGAACCTACACAATTGCGCCAGATGGAACTGTAACCTTCACTCCAGACAAGCAGTTTGTCGGAAACCCAGATCCAATCACAGTGAAACGTGTGGATAAGAATGGCACTCCAGTGACTGCGACCTACAGTCCAGAGTTCACGAAAGTAACACCAACTGGTACGGGAGATAAGACAGAGGGTCTGCAAGGTCAGGTTCAAGAAGGTAAAGTGACCTTCACCCCAGGTCATGACTCGGTTCCATTCCCAGCAGATTCGACTCCACTATTTGACAATGGAACAGCTGTGAAGGAAGTGCCAAATGTTGGTAAGTTCGAAGTAGAAGCAGACGGAACTGTAACCTTCACTCCAGATAAGCAGTTCAAGGGTGAAACACCAGAGCTTGAATTGACTCGTGTGGATGCCAATGGAACTCCTGTTACTGTCAAGTACCAAGCAGTAGTGAAAGAAGTTGTTCCAACCAGCACTAATGCAACCAGCACAGGTCCTCAAGGTGTCCCACAAACAGGCACTCCAAGCTTCCAAGGTGGTGATCCACTGGTTCCAATCGATGAAACAGTCGAGCCAACCTTCGCAGATGGCAGCAAAGAGAAATCCATTCCAGGTCAAGGAACTTACACGATTGAACCAGATGGAACTGTAACCTTCACTCCAGACAAGCAGTTTGTCGGCAAACCAGATCCAGTAACAGTCAAACGTGTAGATAAGAATGGTACAGAAGTTACTGCTACTTACAGTCCAGAGTTTACTAAGGTGACTCCAACTGGAACAGGTGCAACCAGCACAGGCCCTCAGGGTGTTCCACAAACAGGAACTCCAACCTTCCAAGGTGGCGATCCACTTGTTCCAATCGATGAAACAGTAGAGCCAACCTTCGCAGATGGCAGCAAAGAGAAGACAATTTCAGGACAAGGAACTTACACGATTGCACCAGATGGAACTGTAACTTTCACACCAGACAAACAGTTTGTCGGAAACCCAGATCCAGTCACAGTGAAACGTGTAGATAAGAATGGCACCCCAGTCACTGCGACTTACAGTCCAGAGTTTACAAAAGTGACTCCAACTGGAATAGGTGCAACCAGCACAGGTCCTCAAGGTCTTCCGCAAACTGGTACTCCAAGCTTCCAAGGTGGTGATCCACTGGTTCCAATCGATGAAACAGTAGAGCCAACCTTCGCAGATGGCAGCAAAGAGAAGTCTATTTCAGGTCAAGGAACTTACACGATTGCACCAGATGGAACTGTAACCTTCACTCCAGACAAGCAGTTTGTAGGTAGTCCAGATCCAATCACAGTGAAACGTGTGGATAAGAATGGCACTCCGGTTACTGCGACTTACAGTCCAGAGTTTACTAAGGTGACTCCAACTGGAATAGGTGCAACCAGCACAGGCCCTCAGGGTGTTCCACAAACAGGAACTCCAAGCTTCCAAGGTGGTGATCCACTGGTTCCAATCGATGAAACAGTCGATCCAACCTTTGAAGATGGAAGCAAAGAGAAATCTATTCCAGGCCAAGGAACCTACACGATTGCACCAGATGGAACTGTAACTTTCACTCCAGACAAACAGTTTGTCGGAAACCCAGATCCAGTAACGGTTAAACGCGTTGATAAGAATGGAACTCCAGTCACTGCGACTTACAGTCCAGGGTTTACGAAAGTAACACCGACTGGTACAGGTGATAAGACAGAAGGTCTGCAAGGACAGGTCCAAGAAGGTAAAGTGACTTTTACTCCAGGCCATGACTCGGTTCCATTCCCAGCAGCTTCAACTCCACTATTTGACAATGGTACAACTGTGAAAGAAGTGCCAAATGTTGGTAAGTTCGAAGTGGACGCAGACGGTAAGGTGACCTTTACTCCTGATAAACAGTTCAAGGGTGAAACACCTGAACTTGAATTGACTCGTGTGGATGCTAACGGAACTCCTGTTACTGTCAAGTACCAAGCGGTGGTGAAAGAAGTAATCCCAACTTCAACGGACGCCACTTCAAATGGTATCCAAGGTCAACCGCAAAAAGGTACCCCAACCTTCACAGAAGGTAATCCATTGGTTCCAATTGATGATACGAAACCAATGACTTTCGAAGATGGACAGTCAACGAAAACCGTTTCAGGTGTAGGTGAATACAGCATCAATCCAGATGGCTCTATCACCTTTACGCCAGAAAAACAATATGTTGGTACTCCAGCTCCAGTCACAGTCAGACGTGTGGATAAGAATGGTACCCCAGTTACTGCGACTTATACCCCAACAGTGACTAAGGTAACCCCTACAGGAACTGGCGCAACCAGCACAGGTCCTCAGGGTGTTCCACAAACCGGGACTCCAACGTTTGCTGGTGGTGATCCACTGGTTCCAATTGATGAAACAGTTGAGCCAACCTTCGCAGATGGAAGCAAGGAAAAAGTGACTCCAGAACAAGGAACCTACACAATTGCGCCAGATGGAACTGTAACCTTCACTCCAGACAAGCAGTTTGTCGGAAACCCAGATCCAATCACAGTGAAACGTGTGGATAAGAATGGCACTCCAGTGACTGCGACCTACAGTCCAGAGTTCACGAAAGTAACACCAACTGGTACGGGAGATAAGACAGAGGGTCTGCAAGGTCAGGTTCAAGAAGGTAAAGTGACCTTCACCCCAGGTCATGACTCGGTTCCATTCCCAGCAGATTCGACTCCACTATTTGACAATGGAACAGCTGTGAAGGAAGTGCCAAATGTTGGTAAGTTCGAAGTGGACGCAGACGGCAAGGTGACCTTCACCCCAGATAAGCAGTTCAAGGGTGAAACACCAGAGCTTGAATTGACTCGTGTGGATGCCAACGGCACTCCTGTTACTGTCAAGTACCAAGCGGTGGTGAAAGAAGTAATCCCAACTTCAACGGACGCCACTTCAAATGGTATCCAAGGTCAACCGCAAAAAGGTACCCCAACCTTCACAGAAGGGAATCCATTGGTTCCAATTGATGATACGAAACCAATGACTTTCGAAGATGGACAGTCAACGAAAACCGTTTCAGGTGTAGGTGAATACAGCATCAATCCAGATGGCTCTATCACCTTTACGCCAGAAAAACAATATGTTGGTACTCCAGCTCCAGTCGCAGTCAAACGTGTAGATAAGAACGGTACAGAGGTTACTGCGACTTATACATCAACAGTGACTAAGGTCACTCCTACAGGAACTGGCGCAACCAGCACAGGTCCTCAGGGTGTTCCACAAACCGGGACTCCAACGTTTGCTGGTGGTGATCCACTGGTTCCAATTGATGAAACAGTTGAGCCAACCTTCGCAGATGGAAGCAAAGAGAAATCTATTCCAGGTCAAGGGACTTACACGATTGCGCCAGACGGAACAATGACCTTCACACCAAACAAGCAGTTTGTCGGAACCCCAGATCCAGTCACAGTGAAACGAGTAGATAAGAATGGCACCCCAGTTACTGCAACTTACAGTCCAGAGTTTACGAAAGTAACCCCAACTGGAACCGGTGCAACCAGCACAGGTCCTCAAGGACTTCCACAAACCGGCACCCCAACCTTCCAAGGTGGTGACCCACTGGTTCCAATCGATGAAACAGTAGAGCCAACCTTCGCAAATGGAAGCAAAGAGAAATCTATTCCAGGTCAAGGAACTTACACGATTGCACCAGACGGAACTGTAACTTTCACTCCAGATAAACAGTTTGTTGGAAACCCAGCTCCAGTTACAGTGAAGCGTGTGGATAAGAATGGCACCCCAGTCACTGCGACTTACAGCCCAGAGTTTACGAAAGTAACACCAACTGGTAAAGATACTTCTTCAGTTAACATTAAGGGGCTTGTTCAAACAGGAACTCCAAGCTTCCAAGGTGGTAATCCGCTTGTTCCAATCGATGAAACAGTGGCAGCAACATTTGAAAATGGATCAACTGAAAAAGTGATTCCAGGTGAAGGAACTTATGCTATCTCACCAGATGGCACCGTCACCTTCACTCCAGAAGCTAATTTTGTAGGAAAAGGAACTGGCGTAACGATTGTCCGTAAGGATAAGAATGGTACCTCAGTTACTGCGACTTATCGTCCAACAGTTGTAGATCCATCTACTGGTCATGACACGGCTTCTACAGGAGCAAAAGGCCAACCACAAGTGGCAACCCCAACGTTTGAAGGACATATCGATAGTACAGTTCCACCAATATTTGAGGATGGTAGCACGACTATGGTTGTTCCGGGTGAAGGAAGTTATACAATTGATAAAGATGGTAAGATTACCTTTACTCCAGAACCAGACTTTGTTGGTACAGCTAAAGGATTGGTTGTGAAACGTTTGGATATGTATGGAAATGTAGTTACTACTCACTATACACCAACTGTCCTTGGACAAACACAAGTGAGTGATGCGACATCAGAAGGTCTTAAAGGTCAAACTCAGACTGGTAAACCAAACTTTACAGGTGATGTCGATCTGACAGTTCCGCCAACCTTTGAAGATGGAACAACTGAAAAAGTCGTTCCAGGTGAAGGAACTTACACGATTGCGCCAGATGGCACCGTCACATTTACTCCTGAGGCAGACTTTGTAGGACAAGCCAAAGGTGTAAAAGTGATCCGTAAAGATCGCAATGGAAAGATCCTTTCAGGATTCTATACTCCAACAGTAGTAGAACTTCCAGAGCAAGTGAAGCCTTCTGATAAAAAAGAACTTTCAGTAGCTGATTCGAAACCAGATCAATTGACTCAAAACATCTCTGTAGAAAAAAATCAACTTCCAAATACAGGAAGTCAAGAAGATGGTTTGAAAAATCTAGGAATTCTGACAGCCCTAGCAGGTGTCATGACACTTGGATTGCTAGGTAAAAAGAAACGAAACGATGAATCAGACTAATCATTTTTAAGAACCGAGAAATCGGTTCTTTTTTTATGACATTTGTCATATTTCCTAGTGACAGAAGCATCTAGCTCCGCCAACTTCAAAAGACTATAATTGAAGTATGAAATGGAGGAAGAAGAAATGAAAAATAAAATGATTGTCGCAGTGAGTTTGGTAGCAGCAGGAGTTATGACCTATCTCATGTTTTCAGGATTGGACAAGGATTTCTATCATTTTCCTTGGGAGCTCTTTGCTGGCTTTGGGATAATGTCTTGGCTTGTCAGAGAAGGTTTGAAATTAGTCAGAGATGTGAAAAAGGAGTTTGAGGAATGAAAAAAGCAATCATCTATTTCTTTATCGGCCTGTCACTCTTGGTATGGTTAGTGGAAATGTTTACTGGTTGGTTTGACCAAACCTTGCTTCGCCAATTCATTCGTGGTGCTTGGGGTTTTGGATTAATGATTTTCGTTGTTTTCCCTATGGGAATGAAGTGGTTGAAAGGAGAATCTCATGACTGTGATTAAAGTTGAGAAATTGAGTAAGAAAATAAAAGACAAGGAAATCCTGCGGAACATCTCTTTTGAAATCAACGATGGTGAATGTGTCGCCTTGATCGGGCCTAACGGAGCAGGAAAAACAACCTTGATTGATTGCCTCTTGGGTGACAAGTTCATGAGCTCAGGTCGGGTCGCCATTCAAGGCTTTGCACCAACAGATCCTCGATTAAAACAGCTTATTTCTGTCTTGCCCCAAGAAAATGCAGTTGTCCAAAGCTTGAAAGTGAAAGAACTTCTATCTTTTTTCAAGTCACTTTATCCCGACAGTCTTTCAGACAAAGAAATTGATGACTTGCTGAGATTCTCAGATAAGCAGAAAAATCAGCTAGCGGGCAAGTTGTCTGGTGGGCAAAAACGTTTGTTCTCTTTTGTGTTGACACTAATAGGTCGTCCGAAAATTCTATTTTTAGACGAGCCAACTGCTGCCATGGATACCTCGACACGTCAGCATTTTTGGGAAATTGTCAATCAGTTAAAGAAAAATGGTGTTACCATTGTCTATTCTTCTCACTATATCGAAGAGGTAGAACATACGGCTGACCGCATTTTGGTCCTACACAAGGGAGAATTGATTCGTGACACGACGCCTTATGCCATGCGTGGTGAAGAACAAGAAAAACACTTTACGGTGCCTCTAACCTATCAGGATTTTGTTAGTACCTTGACTATGGTTCAAGAGATTGAAATCAAGCAAAATGCTCTTTCCTTCACAACCAAAGAAGCCAGCCAGGTATGGGAAGCCTTGCAAGAACAGGGCTGCACGATCGAAGAAATTGAAGTTCGCAATCGAACTCTCTTAGACAGTATCTTCGAAACGACTCAAGACTAAAGGAGATTGACGATGAAAAATATGACAAGTCTCATGAAAGTGGAAATCATTCTGATGAAACGGCAAGCCGTCTACTACTTGCTATCCATCGGACTTCCAAGTGTGTTTTACCTTATCTTTTCTGGTATGATGTCAGGGTCAGATGTTCCAGAAATTGTTCTTCAAGCCTATCTTTTTGCCATGACTCTCTTTAGTATCATGTCAAGCGCCTTTTTCAGTATCCCTAGCACACTCGAGTCTGATAAGACAAACAACTGGCAAAAATTGATTCAACATTCTCCGGTATCTATGGTAGAATATTATGTATCAAAACTGTTCAGTACTCTGCTGACTTTCTTGTTATCAATTATAGTTGTCTTTTCGGTTGGTCATTTTGTCCGCGGAGTGACTCTGCCTTGGCTTGACTGGTTGGTGATTGGTGTTATTTTACTGGTCGGAAGCGTGGTCTTTATCAGCATGGGTGTCTTGGTGAGCTTGCTTCCCAGTGCTCAACTGATGACGGTTATTGGAAATATTGCCTATATTGCTTTGGCTGTCCTAGGTGGACTGTGGTTTCCTTTGAATTCCTTCCCAGAATGGCTCCAATCTATTGGAAAACTGACTCCAACCTATCAACTGATGCAGGTTGTCTCTACTTATTTGGAGCACCATGAATTTAATATTCTTTCTGCTTTGGTTGTACTAGGTTATACAGTTTTCTTTGGTGTATTGGTAATCCAACTGAAAAAACGGATCGAGGTAAAATAAATCTATGTTGGAAAAATTTAAAAACATTCATTATATGTTTCATATTTCAATAGTGTTTATCATCTTTCCTATAGCGGGTGTCATCGTTGGAGATTACCCGCTTTTAACCTTGCTATGGACCCTACTATTTGTACTTGCCTTCTATTCGGTTTTAGCCAGTCAGAGTCGCACTGTGCTGTGGATGGCTTGGTGGATCATGCTTGCCTACATTTTTTATACATCGGTTTGGCTGAGTTCGGGTTTCACCTGGTTTATCTTCTATTTATCCAATCTCCTTATTTATGAGCTGGATGAGATTTCTTTTCACTCTTGGCGCTTTGTCAGTTTTATTGTCCTGCAACCGTTCATTCTGACCGGAATCTATATGGTCAATCATGTTAGTCCCTGGCAGCTACTCTTTTTCTTGGTGACCTTTATCTTTTCCGATGCAATGACCTTTGGTCTTTATCGGATTCAGGTATCTGAACAGATAAAAGAAGAAAAGATGAAACAAAATGCCAAGCTCAGTCTTTTCTTGGCTGAAAATGAACGCAGTCGTATTGGTCAGGATCTCCATGACAGTCTGGGGCATACCTTTGCTATGTTGAGTGTGAAGACGGATCTTGCCCTCCAACTTCTTCAAATGCAGGCCTATCCTCAAGTGGAAAAAGAATTAAAAGAAATTCATCAGATCAGTAAGGAATCCATGAATGAAGTCCGTACCATCATTGAAAATCTTAAAACTAGAACCCTTGCTTCCGAATTTACGACTGTTAAAAAAATGCTGGAAATTGCAGGAATTGAAACAGAAATCGATCACCAACTAGATACAGCTAGCCTAACTCAGGAATTAGAATCAACGGCCTCCATGATTTTACTTGAGTTAGTGACCAACATCATCAAACATGCCAAAGCATCCAAAGCTTACTTGAAATTAGAACGAACTGGGAAAGAACTCATTCTAACAGTGAGAGACGATGGCTGTGGCTTTGCTTCTCTAAAAGGGGATGAGCTCCATACCGTTCGAGACCGTGTCCTTCCTTTTTCAGGAGAAGTAAAGGTGATCAGTCAGAAACATCCGACTGAAGTGCAGGTTAGACTACCTTATAAGGAGAGAAACTAAGATGAAACTACTTGTTGCAGAAGACCAAAGTATGTTGCGAGATGCCATGTGCCAGTTGTTAGCCTTTCAAGCGGATGTGGAGTCTGTCCTACAAGCCAAGAATGGGCAAGAAGCAATCCAACTCTTAGAAAAGGAGTCTGTAGATATCGCTATCCTTGACGTAGAAATGCCTGCTAAGACAGGCCTCGAAGTCTTGGAGTGGATTCGAGCAGAAAAGATAGAAACAAAAGTAGTTGTGGTGACAACCTTCAAGCGCCCTGGCTATTTTGAACGCGCGATTAAGGCTGGTGTGGATGCCTATGTCTTGAAAGAAAGAAGCATTGCAGACCTCATGCAAACCTTGCACACTGTTCTTGAAGGACGTAAGGAATATTCACCTGAATTGATGGAAGTGGTGATGACGCACCCCAATCCGTTAACAGAGCAAGAAATCGCTGTTTTAAAAGGAATCGCTCAGGGCTTGTCTAACCAAGAAATCGCAGATCAGCTTTATCTATCAAATGGAACCGTCCGAAACTATGTTACCAATATTCTTTCCAAACTAGATGCAGGCAATCGAACAGATGCAGCCAACATTGCAAAAGAATCTGGTTGGCTTTGATAAGAAAGATAAAAAACAACTCAAATGATTGCTAAATTGAAGGAAATCCATACAAGAAAGGAGGAGGCAATTTTGCCTCCTTTTTGGTTTAGAAAAGCGGTTAGAACTAGTGTCAAAGAGATAAAAGATCAGAATAAAAACGAAAAAAATATTGACAAGGATAGAAAAAATGTGTTACAATATTAGACGGTACTTTTTACTTTTGGTCTCTCAAAAGTGTACAGGGACGTGCTGACAAATGTTGCAAAAGTACACACAGATGATAGCTGTCACCAAGTGTATCATCACCAAAAATAAAAAAACACAGGAGAATGTAGATGCCTACAATTAACCAATTGGTTCGCAAACCGCGTAAATCAAAAGTAGAAAAATCTAAATCACCAGCTTTGAACGTTGGTTACAACAGTCATAAAAAAGTTCAAACAAACGTTTCTTCACCACAAAAACGTGGTGTAGCAACTCGTGTTGGAACAATGACACCTAAAAAACCTAACTCTGCCCTTCGTAAATTCGCTCGTGTACGTTTGAGCAACCTTATCGAAGTTACTGCCTACATCCCAGGTATCGGACACAACTTGCAAGAACACAGCGTGGTGCTTCTTCGCGGTGGACGTGTAAAAGACCTTCCAGGGGTACGTTACCATATCGTCCGTGGTGCACTTGATACTGCAGGTGTTAACGATCGTAAACAAGGCCGTTCTAAATACGGTACTAAACGTCCGAAAAAAGCATAAGGAAAGGGGATAAAGAGAAATGAGTCGTAAAAATAGAGCTCCAAAACGTGAAGTATTGCCAGATCCGCTTTACAATTCACAATTAGTTACTCGTCTTATCAACCGCGTTATGCTTGACGGTAAACGTGGTACAGCTGCTTCAATCGTTTACGGTGCTTTTGAGCAAATCAAAGAAGCTACTGGTAACGATGCACTTGAAGTATTTGAAACAGCTATGGAAAACATCATGCCTGTACTTGAAGTACGTGCACGTCGTGTTGGTGGATCTAACTACCAAGTCCCAGTTGAAGTTCGTCCAGAACGTCGTACAACACTTGGACTTCGTTGGTTGGTAACCATCGCTCGCCTTCGTGGTGAACACACAATGCAAGACCGTCTTGCGAAAGAAATCTTGGACGCTGCGAACAACACTGGTGCAGCAGTTAAGAAACGTGAAGACACTCACCGTATGGCTGAAGCTAACCGTGCCTTCGCACACTTCCGTTGGTAATAAAATGATACTAAGAGCGGCAAAGGCCCAAGGCAAAAATAGGAAACTGATGCAGTGTTCCGTGAACACAAAGCAGTTTATCTTTTTTGCACCGGGCCTCGCTCGAGTTCGAATCAGTTAACTTGAGCTTTTAGCCCGAGTTCAATTCAACTTGTATACAAGTTGAAACCAACAAAAACGAGATAAACATTGAGAACGGGTAGGTCCTGCCTATCCGTTTTTATTAAAATCGTGTTATAATAGATTAGAAATTAAAAAAATAGGAGAAAAAAACCTCATGGCACGCGAATTTTCACTTGAAAAAACTCGTAATATCGGTATCATGGCTCACGTCGACGCCGGTAAAACAACTACAACTGAGCGTATCCTTTACTACACTGGTAAAATCCACAAAATCGGTGAAACTCACGAAGGTGCGTCACAAATGGACTGGATGGAGCAAGAGCAAGAACGTGGTATCACTATCACATCTGCTGCGACAACAGCTCAATGGAACAACCACCGCGTAAACATCATCGACACACCAGGACACGTGGACTTCACAATCGAAGTACAACGTTCTCTTCGTGTATTGGACGGTGCGGTTACAGTTCTTGACTCACAATCAGGTGTTGAGCCTCAAACTGAAACTGTTTGGCGTCAAGCAACTGAATACGGAGTTCCACGTATCGTATTTGCCAACAAAATGGACAAAATCGGTGCTGACTTCCTTTACTCAGTAAGCACACTTCATGACCGTCTTCAAGCAAATGCACACCCAATTCAATTGCCAATCGGTGCTGAAGATGACTTCCGTGGAATCATCGACTTGATCAAGATGAAAGCTGAAATCTATACTAACGACCTTGGTACAGATATCCTTGAAGAAGATATTCCAGCTGAATACCTTGACCAAGCACAAGAATACCGTGAAAAATTGGTTGAAGCAGTTGCTGAAACTGACGAAGAATTGATGATGAAATACCTCGAAGGTGAAGAAATCACTAACGAAGAATTGAAAGCTGGTATCCGTAAAGCGACTATCAACGTTGAATTCTTCCCAGTATTGTGTGGTTCAGCCTTCAAGAACAAAGGTGTTCAATTGATGCTTGATGCGGTTATCGACTACCTTCCAAGCCCACTTGATATCCCAGCGATCAAGGGTATCAACCCAGATACTGAAGAAGAAGAAACTCGTCCAGCATCTGATGAAGAGCCATTTTCAGCTCTTGCCTTCAAGATCATGACTGACCCATTCGTAGGTCGTTTGACATTCTTCCGTGTTTACTCAGGTGTTCTTCAGTCAGGTTCATACGTATTGAACACATCTAAAGGTAAACGTGAACGTATCGGACGTATCCTTCAAATGCACGCTAACAGCCGTCAAGAAATCGACACTGTATACTCAGGTGATATCGCTGCTGCCGTTGGTTTGAAAGACACTACAACTGGTGACTCATTGACAGATGAAAAAGCCAAAATCATTCTTGAGTCAATCAACGTTCCAGAACCAGTTATCCAATTGATGGTTGAACCAAAATCTAAAGCAGACCAAGACAAGATGGGTATCGCCCTTCAAAAATTGGCTGAAGAAGATCCAACATTCCGCGTTGAAACTAACGTTGAAACTGGTGAAACAGTTATCTCTGGTATGGGTGAGCTTCACCTTGACGTCCTTGTTGACCGTATGCGTCGTGAGTTCAAAGTTGAAGCGA
Organism: Streptococcus sp. NPS 308; assembly: GCF_002355895.1. Lineage (NCBI taxonomy): Bacteria > Bacillati > Bacillota > Bacilli > Lactobacillales > Streptococcaceae > Streptococcus > Streptococcus sp. NPS 308. The sequence continues at coordinate 1,634,618 of NZ_AP017652.1, read as the reverse complement.
ACGTAGGTGCTCCTCAAGTATCTTACCGTGAAACATTCCGCGCTTCTACTCAAGCACGTGGATTCTTCAAACGTCAGTCTGGTGGTAAAGGTCAATTCGGTGATGTATGGATTGAATTTACTCCAAACGAAGAAGGTAAAGGGTTCGAATTCGAAAACGCAATCGTCGGTGGTGTCGTTCCTCGTGAATTTATCCCAGCGGTAGAAAAAGGTTTGGTAGAATCTATGGCTAACGGTGTTCTTGCTGGTTACCCAATGGTTGACGTTAAAGCTAAGCTTTACGATGGTTCATACCACGATGTCGACTCATCTGAAACTGCCTTCAAGATCGCTGCATCTCTTGCACTTAAAGAAGCTGCTAAGACTGCACAACCAGCTATCCTTGAACCAATGATGCTTGTAACAATCACTGTTCCAGAAGAAAACCTTGGTGATGTTATGGGTCACGTAACTGCTCGTCGTGGACGTGTAGATGGTATGGAAGCACACGGTAACAGCCAAATCGTTCGTGCTTACGTTCCACTTGCTGAAATGTTCGGTTACGCAACAGTTCTTCGTTCTGCATCACAAGGACGTGGTACTTTCATGATGGTATTCGACCACTACGAAGATGTACCTAAGTCAGTACAAGAAGAAATCATTAAGAAAAACAAAGGTGAAGACTAATCAGTCCTCGCTCTAGAAGGAAGTCACTTGCTGGCTTCCTTTTTTATGCCTTTCTCAAGCATCTTGTATGTCTATATTTGCAAAATGAAAGAAATCTAGTAAGGATTTTAGAAAGTCTATTTACTAAGAAAATAGAGAAAGTTAATAAATGAAAGTTAATAAAGAATCCGATTTTGTTTAAATTGTTAATAAAAATTAGAAAAACATTCATAAATACACTCTTAGATAGAAAATTCAGAAAATTGATACTTTTGTCTTGAAAATATTTGAAAAAATGGTATGATAGTAACAAGCTATTTTTAAGAGAAGAGAAAGGGGAACAATGGAGAAAATCAGTTTAGACGCTCCTAAGACGGGATCGGACCTAGTTTTGGAAACCCTCCATGATTTAGGAATTGATACCATATTTGGTTATCCTGGTGGGGCTGTCTTGCCTTTATATGATGCGATTTATAATTTCAAAGGTATTCGTCACATTTTAGGTCGTCATGAGCAAGGCTGTTTGCACGAAGCTGAAGGTTATGCCAAATCAACTGGAAAGTTGGGTGTCGCAGTCGTCACAAGTGGACCAGGAGCAACAAATGCCATTACAGGGATTGCGGATGCCATGAGCGATAGCGTTCCCCTTTTGGTCTTTACTGGACAAGTCGCTCGAGCGGGAATTGGGAAGGATGCCTTTCAGGAGGCGGATATTGTCGGTATTACTATGCCCATTACCAAGTACAATTACCAAGTTCGTGAGACGGCTGACATTCCTCGTATCATTACGGAAGCTGTTCATATCGCGACCACAGGTCGTCCAGGTCCAGTCGTGATTGACTTGCCTAAGGATGTATCGGCTCTTGAAACAGACTTCATCTATTCGCCCGAAGTGCATTTACCAAGTTATCAACCGACGATAGAACCAAATGACATGCAAATCAAGAAAATCTTGAAACAATTGTCTAAGGCTAAGAAACCTGTTTTGTTGGCAGGTGGCGGTATCAGCTATGCAGAAGCTTCTAAAGAACTGAATGAATTTGCTGAACGCTATCAAATTCCAGTTGTTACCAGTCTTTTGGGACAAGGTACAATTGCAACAAGTCATCCACTCTTCCTCGGAATGGGAGGCATGCATGGTTCTTTCGCAGCTAATATTGCCATGACCGAGGCAGATTTTATGATTAGTATTGGTTGCCGTTTCGATGACCGCCTGACTGGAAATCCTAAGACCTTTGCTAAAAATGCCAAGGTTGCTCATATCGATATTGATCCAGCAGAGATTGGTAAGATTATTAGTGCAGACATTCCAGTGGTTGGGGACGCAAAGAAAGCCTTGCAGATGCTACTAGCAGAACCAACTGTTCATAACAATACTGAAAAGTGGATTGACAAAGTCACCAAGGACAAGAACCGTGTTCGTTCTTATGATAAGAAAGAACGTGTGGTTCAACCGCAGGCAGTCATTGAACGCATCGGTGAGTTGACGAATGGCGATGCTATTGTCGTTACTGACGTTGGCCAACACCAAATGTGGACAGCCCAGTATTACCCATATCAGAATGAACGCCAATTGGTCACATCTGGTGGCTTGGGTACCATGGGATTTGGAGTTCCTGCAGCTATCGGAGCTAAGATTGCCAATCCGGAAAAAGAAGTAGTTCTTTTTGTCGGTGATGGTGGCTTCCAAATGACCAACCAGGAACTAGCCATCCTAAACATTTACAAGGTACCTATTAAGGTCGTGATGCTAAATAACCACTCACTAGGAATGGTTCGTCAGTGGCAGGAATCCTTCTATGAGGGTAGAACTTCCGAGTCAGTCTTTGATACTCTTCCTGACTTCCAGCTAATGGCACAAGCTTACGGAATCAAAAACTACAAGTTTGATAATCCAGAGACGATAGAGAAGGATCTAGAGGTCATTCTGGAGGATGTGCCGATGTTTATCGAGGTGGATATTTCTCGTAAGGAACAGGTTTTACCGATGGTACCTGCTGGGAAGAGCAATCATGAGATGTTGGGGGTGAAGTTCCATGCGTAGAATGTTAACAGCAAGACTACAAAACCGCTCAGGAGTACTCAACCGTTTTACGGGTGTCCTTTCTCGCCGTCAGGTCAATATTGAGAGTATCTCGGTCGGTGCAACAGAGGATCCAAACGTTTCACGGATTACCATCATCATTGATGTGGCTTCTCATGATGAGGTCGAGCAAATCATCAAGCAGCTCAACCGCCAGATCGATGTGATTCGCATTCGGGATATTACAGATAAACCTCACTTGGAAAGAGAAGTTATCTTGGTGAAGGTGTCTGCGCCTGCTGAAAAGCGTGCAGAAATCTTGGCTATTATTCAACCATTCCGTGCAACGGTGGTGGATGTGGCTCCAAGCTCGATTACGATCCAGATGACGGGAAATGCTGAAAAGAGTGAGGCACTCTTGCGAGTAATCCGTCCTTATGGAATTAGGAATATTGCTCGTACGGGAGCAACTGGATTTACCCGCGACTAATACTCTTTGATTTTCATTGAGTATAAGAAAACAACTTAAATTTGTTAAACAAGTCTAAAAGGCAATAAATAATAGAAAAGAGAGAAAAACTATGGCAGTACAAATGGAATACGAAAAAGATGTAAAAGTAGCAGCACTTGACGGTAAAAAAATCGCCGTAATTGGGTATGGATCACAAGGTCATGCTCATGCGCAAAACTTGCGTGATACAGGACACGATGTGATCATCGGTGTGCGCCCGGGTAAATCTTTTGATAAAGCCAAAGAAGACGGTTTTGACACTTATACAGTAGCAGAAGCGACTAAGTTGGCTGATGTGATTATGATTTTGGCACCAGACGAAATCCAAGCAGACCTTTATGCTGAAGAAGTAGCTCCAAACTTGGAAGCTGGTAACGCACTTGGATTTGCTCATGGCTTTAACATTCACTTCAAATTTATCAAAGCGCCAGAGAGTGTAGACGTCTTTATGTGTGCGCCTAAGGGACCAGGTCACTTGGTACGTCGTACCTTTGAAGAAGGTTTTGGTGTTCCAGCCCTTTACGCAGTTTACCAAGATGCTACTGGAAATGCCAAAGATATCGCTATGGATTGGGCTAAGGGTGTTGGTTCAGCACGCGTTGGTCTTCTTGAAACAAGCTTCAAGGAAGAAACAGAAGAAGATCTCTTTGGTGAACAAGCGGTTCTTTGCGGTGGTTTGACTGCTTTGATGGAAGCTGGTTTCGAAGTCTTGACAGAAGCTGGCTATGCACCAGAATTGGCTTACTTTGAAGTTCTTCACGAAATGAAACTCATCGTTGATTTGATCTATGAGGGTGGATTTAAGAAAATGCGTCAATCTATCTCAAACACTGCTGAGTTTGGTGACTACGTATCAGGTCCACGTGTCATTACTGACCAAGTCAAAGAAAACATGAAGGCTGTTCTTGCAGATATTCAAAATGGCAAGTTTGCCAATGACTTTGTCAATGACTACAAGGCTGGTCGTCCAAAATTGACTGCTTACCGTGAGCAAGCTGCAGATCTTGAAATTGAAAAAGTTGGTGTAGAACTACGTAAAGCAATGCCATTCGTTGGTAAAAACGATGATGATGCTTTCAAAATCTATAACTAATTCTTAGAATAAAGACAGAAGGCGAGTTGGGGGGTACCTGACTCGCTTTTTACCTTGTGAAGTATTTGAGGAGGAGACATGCTAAGTGCAAAAGATGTGGTGAAAGCCCACAAAGTTTTAAGTGGTGTAGTAGTGAATACACCACTGGAATATGATCATTATTTATCAGAAAAGTATGGAGCTAAGATCTATCTGAAAAAGGAAAATGCGCAACGAGTTCGCTCTTTTAAAATTCGTGGAGCTTATTATGCCATTTCACAGTTGACAAAAGAAGAACGTGGGCGTGGTGTGGTCTGTGCATCGGCGGGGAATCACGCTCAAGGTGTCGCATACACTTGTAAGGAGATGAAAATTCCTGCGACAATTTTTATGCCCATCACAACGCCTCAACAAAAGATTGGGCAAGTTCGCTTCTTTGGAGGTGACTATGTGACGATCAAATTGGTCGGAGATACTTTCGACGCTTCGGCAAAGGCAGCCCAAGAGTTCACTGTTTCAGAAAATAGAACCTTTATCGATCCTTTTGATGATGTCCAAGTTCAGGCAGGGCAAGGAACAGTTGCCTATGAAATTTTAGAAGATGCTCGGAAAGAGTCAATCGACTTTGACACTGTTCTCGTTCCAGTCGGTGGTGGAGGTCTGATTGCGGGAGTTTCTACCTATATCAAGGAAACAAATCCGGAAATGGAAGTCATTGGTGTTGAAGCCAATGGTGCCCGTTCGATGAAGGCTGCTTTTGAAGCTGGAGAGCCAGTTAAATTAAAAGAAATCGACAAGTTTGCTGATGGTATAGCTGTACAGAAAGTTGGACAGTTGACCTATGAAGCGACACGTCAGAATGTTGAAACTCTTATAGGAGTGGATGAAGGCTTGATTTCTGAGACCTTGATTGATCTTTATTCCAAGCAAGGGATTGTCGCCGAACCAGCCGGTGCTGCCAGCGTTGCAGCCTTGGAAGTTTTATCAGACTATATCAAAGACAAAACAATCTGTTGTATCATTTCTGGAGGCAATAACGATATTAACCGTATGCCAGAAATGGAAGAGCGTGCCTTGATTTATGATGGCATCAAGCATTACTTTGTAGTCAATTTCCCACAACGTCCAGGAGCTCTCCGAGAGTTTGTAAATGATATCTTGGGACCACATGATGATATTACTCGTTTTGAGTATATCAAACGGGCCAGCAAGGGGACAGGGCCAGTCTTGATTGGGATTGCTCTTGCGGATAAGCATGATTATAATGGCTTGATTCATCGGATGGAAAAGTTTGACCCATCTTATATTAATTTGAATGGGAATGAGACTTTGTATAATATGTTAGTGTAAAATAAAATTATTATCATATTATTTGCGTAATTAATATGATGGTGCTATAATGAGGGTGATGAAAGGGGGAGATTCCCATGGTTTTACATGTTTTACTTGTTCTATTTTTTCTAGTGCTGATAGTATCAGCGATTGTAATTAGTTCTGTATATGTAGTACGGCAACAATCTGTCGCTATTATTGAACGCTTTGGTAAATACCAAAAGTTGAGTAATAGTGGTATTCATGTACGAGCTCCTTTTGGAATTGATAGGATTGCGGCTAGAGTCCAACTACGATTGTTGCAAAGTGAAATCGTTGTAGAAACTAAGACGCAGGATAATGTATTTGTGACGATGAATGTTGCTACTCAATATCGAGTTAATGAAAACAACGTTACGGATGCTTATTATAAATTGATGCGTCCAGAAGCTCAGATTAAATCCTATATCGAAGATGCTTTACGTTCATCTGTACCTAAGTTAACTTTAGATGAGTTATTTGAGAAGAAAGATGAAATTGCATTAGAAGTTCAAAAACAAGTAGCAGAAGAAATGTCTACATATGGGTATATCATTGTCAAAACGCTGATTACTAAGGTTGAACCTGATGCTGAAGTAAAACAATCAATGAATGAAATCAATGCTGCACAACGTAAAAGAGTTGCAGCGCAAGAACTTGCTGAAGCAGATAAGATTAAGATCGTGACCGCAGCAGAAGCAGAAGCAGAAAAAGATCGCCTACATGGGGTAGGGATTGCAGAGCAGCGTAAAGCGATTGTTGACGGACTTGCTGATTCTATCCAAGAGTTAAAAGGAGCCAATGTCGAACTAACTGAAGAACAAATCATGTCGATCCTATTAACGAACCAGTACTTAGATACGTTGAATAATTTTGCAGATAAAGAGGGTAATAATACAATCTTCCTACCAGCGAATCCTAATGGAGTTGAGGACATAAGAACTCATATATTATCGGCTTTAAAAGCCAAATAAAAATATGCAGAATATTATAGTTTGGACGAATATATGTTTTTTTATTGACAAACAAAATAAAAACGTATACAATTAAGTATTGTAAAGAATAATTTAGGAGAAGAACATGGCTAAGTCAAACTTTGAAAAAGTAGAAGCAGTTGTTGGCTGGGTTCGTGATAAGAAAATCACAGGCTACCGTATCTCTAAGGAAACTAACGCTCGTGAAATGTCTATCATTGCTCTAGCACAAGGTCGCGCAAAAGTTAAAAATATTTCATTTGAAACAGCCCTAGGTTTAATTGATTTCTATGAAAAAAATCATGAAAAATTTGAAGATTAAACCACGCTTACAGGCAGATTCTTAAAGCGGATCTGTCTTTCTTTTTCCTAATTACTAAAAAAGACTGCATTCTTTATGCAGTCTTTTATCTTATTTGAGATAGCGCTGAAGAAACTCGCGCGTCCGTTCTTCTTTAGGGTTCGTGAAGAGGTCTTCTGGTTTGCCTTCTTCAGCAATGACGCCCTTATCCATAAAGATGACACGGTGAGAAACATCGCGGGCGAATTCCATTTCGTGGGTTACGACAATCATGGTCAATCCTTCCTGAGCCAGGTCTTGCATGATTTTAAGGACTTCACCGACCATTTCTGGATCCAGAGCAGATGTTGGCTCATCAAAGAGGATGGCATCAGGATTCATGGAGAGGGCGCGAGCGATGGCTACACGTTGCTTCTGGCCCCCAGAGAGTTGTTTTGGTTTGGCTTGCCAATAGCGTTCACCCATGCCAACTTTTTCAAGATTTTCTTTGGCAATTTTTTCAGCTTCAGAGCGTTCTCGTTTGAGGACAGTCGTTTGGGCGACAATAGTGTTTTCGAGGACATCGAGGTTTTCAAAGAGGTTAAAGGACTGGAAAACCATACCGAGTTTTTCACGATAGTGAGTAAGGTCATAGCCTTTTGCAAGGACGTTTTCTCCTCGGTAGAGAATTTCCCCCTCAGTAGGTGTTTCAAGTAGATTGATCGAACGTAGGAAGGTTGATTTTCCGCTTCCTGAGCTCCCGATGATGGAGATAACCTCTCCTTTGTGGACTGACAGAGAGATGTCTTTTAAGACTTCGTTTTGTCCATAGGATTTTTTGAGGTGTTTAATTTCAAGAATGGGTTGAGTCATTATTTCAAGTCCTCCGTTTGCATTTGATTAGCACCTGTAGTGTAGGTATCCATGTCCATACGTCTTTCGATGAAGCGTAGAATACGGGTCACTGTGAAGGTGAGGACAAAGTAAATCACGGCAATGATTGTAAATGTCTGGAAGTATTGATAAGTTTGGGTGGCCACAGTATTACCAGAGAAGTAGAGTTCTACCACAGAGATAACATTCAGTACAGAGGTATCTTTGATATTGATGACAAACTCATTACCCGTAGCAGGTAAGATATTGCGAACGACCTGAGGTAGGACAACCTTGCGCATGGTCTGATTATGGGTCATACCAAGAGCGGTTGCGGCTTCAAGTTGTCCCTTGTCAACTGCTAGGATACCTCCACGGACGATTTCTGTCATGTAGGCACCCGTATTGATTGAAACGATAAAGATAGCAGCTAGTGTGCGGTCAAGGTTGATACCGAAAGCTTGCGCTGTACCGTAGTAGATAACCATAGATTGAACAATCATTGGTGTACCACGGAAAATTTCAATATAGACATTGAGGATCCAGCCAAGTAGCTTTTGCAAGCCATAGATGGCTTTGTTTTCAGATAGAGGTGCTGTACGGAAGACTCCGATTGCAAGCCCGATAATGAGCCCTGTGATGGTTCCGATAATGGAGATTAAGAGTGTGATACCAGCACCACGCAAGAGTTGTTGCCAGTTTTCAGAAAGGATCTTAGCGACTTGGCTAAAGAAACTACTTTCTTCCTCTGTTGTTGTCGCCTCTACTGGCTGCTCTTTGATCATCCGATCCATGAGAGCTACTTGTTCGTCCTTAGAAATGGTTTCGATGCTGGCATTGATTTGGCTGATGCGACTATCGTCTTTGCGAAGACCAATGGCAATAGCTGTATCTTCTTCGCCAGTTTTGAAACCTGGTTGGGGTTGGATCATTTTGAACTTAGCGTTGGCAGACTCAGCGGTCAGTGCTTCAGGTCGTTCAGAAACATAGGAATCAATGACACCGGCTTCCAGAGCTTGGCGCATCTGAGCGAAGTCGCCCATAGCAGTTTCTTTTTTAGCGCCTGGGATTTGTGAAATGAGATCATAAAGGTAAACACCTTGTTGAGAAGTGATTTTTGCTCCGTTAAAGTCTTCCAAAGATTTGGCATTGGCATAGGCAGAGTCTTTTTTGACCAATAGAACAGGTTCACTGGTATAGTAACTGCTTGAAAAGGCAATTTCTTGTTTGCGTTCAGCCGTTGGGCTCATACCTGCAATAATCATATCGATCTTGCCAGAAGTAAGGGCTGGGACAAGTCCTTCCCACTTGGTTTTAACGACCAAAGGCTCCTTACCTAAGTCTTTGGCAATCTTTTTAGCGATTTGGACATCGTAGCCATTGGCATATTGGTTGGTACCATCAATTTTGACAGCGCCATTACTATCATCGTCTTGGGTCCAGTTAAAAGGGGCGTAAGCTGCCTCCATCCCGATGCGTAGATATTCATCGGCTTGGACCTGGCTAACTAGTCCCAGTGTGAGGGCTAGGCTAGCAAGCACAGATAAGCATAATTTTTTCATGTTTTCTCCTATTTCTAGTCTAAAAATGACTTCTCTCTATTGTATCTAAAAATAGTGAGATTTTCAATACAAGTAAGCCTTTACTTATAAAAAATGATATAATAGGGAAAAGATTGAAAGGGAAATTGTTATGAAGAAAAGATGGCTACTGACTCTGCTACTTACTTGTTTATTATTTATTCCAAGTTTGGTTTTTGCGGTAGACTTTGATGTCTTATCCTACCAGGGTGATTTGAATATTCATGCAGATAATACTGCAATTTTTAAGGAAACAATCACCTACCGCTTTGGAGACGATTATAATGGTCAGTTAGTTGGACTCGGCAAAGCTGGGAAAATGCCAAAAGGATTTGCTATTGATCCTGACCCGACCGTTCAGGTCTCTAAAAATGGAAAAATTGTGCAAAATATTTCCTACTATACTATGGAGGAAGAGGATGGCTACAAGGTAAAAATTTACAATGCTGGCTATGCTGGGGATACGGTTCGGGTGACGGTTACCTGGAAACTATCAAACCTTCTCTTCTTATATAAGGATATCGCAGAGCTAAATTGGCAACCCTTGACAGATAGTACTGGAGACATCAAAGAGATTGAGTTCAAGGTCAGCTCGGACCATCCAGCGGAGAAACTCTATTTTCATGCAGGCCAACTCCTAAGGGACTCTAGTGTTGAAAAAGTTAATAATCTCTATCATATCAAAATGAAAGACCTTCCTAGAAAGCGACAGATCGAATTACATGCTTACTGGCCGAGAAGTGCTTTTGCAGGAGCTCCAGATCAAGGATTAGAGGAAGAACGTTTAACGGATTTTAATCGAATTGAAAGCAATATAGCGACAGAAAAAGCGCAAAGTGAGATTATGATGAAATGGGTCTTCCCAGTCATTTTTATGAGTCTCTTACTTCCAATTCCGATCTTTTATAGAATGTTTCGTCAAAGTACGACCATTAAAAAGGTCTTTCCAAAAGACCACAGGCTTTATGAGCCGCCGATGGATTTGCCTCCAATGGTTCTAGCAGAAGTAGTGTATTCAACTTCCTTAGAGGAAGTCAATCCCCTAAACAAATCAGGTTTTGGCAAATTTACTTTTGAACGTCTGATTCAGGCAACCTTGTTGGATTTAGTAGATCGAGGTCATTTATCTATTTTCCAAGGTGACGAGGAACCTTATCTACGAATTATCAGTGAAAAAGGCTTATCCAATTTTGAGAAGGAATGCCTGCGCATGACCCTATCGAATAAGAAGGAATTAGCTATTTCGGATTTGTTCCCTGATTACCAAGTCTCATCTGGCTTGTACCATGGAGCTAAAAAGTCAGATGAAAAACATATCCGAGAAACAGGATTGCGCCTCAAACGTTCCTTTGAAAGAAGACTTCAACGCATTCAGTCTTGTGTCAAGGATAAGGTTCATGTACTTCGTATCCCAAGCTACTATCGTCCCTTGACAAGTGAGGAACGCCGTCTTGCTCTCGGGATGCGAGTTTGTTCAGCCATAACGGCTCTAGGTGGATTGCTTTTCTTTTACTATAGCTGGCAAACACATGGCTTCTTTTCAGTTCCGTTTCTAATCTTAGGTTTGACAGGATTAGGGACCAGTTTCTGGGTTCATTTTGCGATGCGAGGAACTTATCGTGATGGAGTTCTAACAGAAGAAGGGGCGGAGATTTTCTATCTTTGGACGAGTTTTGAAAATATGCTTCGTGATATTGCCCATCTGGATCAGGCAGAGCTGGAGAGTATCGTTGTTTGGAATCGTCTACTGGTCTATGCGACTCTCTTTGGTTATGCCAAGAAGGTGAGCAAGTTAATGAAAGTACGTCATATTCAACTAGAAAATCAAGATTTGAATCTATATATAGCCTATGGTTGGCACGCACAGTTCCATGCCTCAACTGCACAAATCAAGCAATACACAACTGTCGCAAATACAGCGAGCAATTATTCTGTATCTTCTGGAAGTGGTTCTTCAGGCGGAGGATTCTCAGGAGGCGGAGGCGGTGGTAGTATTGGCGCCTTCTAAAAAATGTATCGCAAGATCCGAAATTATGTTATAATAGAGGACAGAAAAAGGAGTAATGCATGTATTTTATTGAAATTTTGAAGTCCATCTTTTTTGGGATTGTTGAAGGGATTACAGAATGGTTGCCAATTTCAAGTACTGGTCACTTAATCCTAGCGCAAGAGTTTATCCAGTTTAAAGACCAAAATGAAGCCTTCATGTCCATGTTTAATGTTGTCATTCAGCTCGGTGCTATTTTAGCAGTTGTGGTAATCTACTTTAACAAGCTCAATCCTTTCAAACCTGGTAAAACCAAGGTCGAAGTTCGTCGAACTTGGCAATTATGGTCAAAAGTTTTCGTTGCGACCTTGCCTTTGCTATTGGTCTTTAAACTAGATGATTGGTTTGATGCCAACTTCCATAACATGGTTTCAGTTGCAATCATGTTGATTATCTTTGGGGTTGCCTTTATCTATCTTGAAAAACGAAATAAGGCGCAAGCTATTGAACCAACAGTAACAGAGTTAGACAAGTTGCCTTATAAAACAGCTCTTTACATTGGACTCTTCCAAGTCCTTGCCCTTTTCCCAGGGACAAGCCGTTCTGGAGCCACTATCGTCGGTGGTTTGTTGAATGGAACAAGTCGCTCTGTCGTAACAGAGTTTACCTTCTATCTCGGAATTCCTGTTATGTTCGGAGCCAGTGCTTTAAAGATTTTCAAATTTATTAAAGCAGGTCAACTTTTGAGTTTTGGTCAACTATTCTTGCTCTTGGTTGCTATGGGAGTAGCCTTTGCGGTCAGCATGGTTGCTATTCGTTTCTTGACCAGCTATGTGAAGAAGCACGACTTTACACTCTTTGGGAAATACCGTATTGTACTCGGTAGTGTCTTGTTGCTCTATAGTTTTGTGCGTTTGTTTGTATAAGTTGAAAATAGAATAAAATAGGATAGTTCGCCAAAAAAAAACATTTGGGGAACTATCCTATTTTTTATAATCGTTTAGTTTATTTTATATTACCTTATTATGTCGCCTTGCCCGACGTTTGTCTACGGTTTTAAAAGTAAACGAAAAGATTGTATTTAATTTGATTGACTTAAAATTTCTTGGATCAAAGATTCATCAAAAATATCCAGTCCGATGGATTGAAGCATAAATTGTAAAAAATAGATCCGATCGACAATTTTTTCGGAAGAATTTTCAAAAATACTTCCTTCTACCCAAAAGTTAGTCAAAAGCAAGATTGTCTCGGCCGCTTCATTAGGGAAGGGGATGGGTTGAATGGACTGATCTTCTATTCCTTTTTTTATAATATCTGCAATAAGGGGAGTTCCTATACGCAGATTGTAACGGATAATAGTCAGCATGAACTCTGCATCAAGAGGCGCGTGATTCAACATTTCGTAGTTAGTTTTCTGACTTTTTAAACAAAACTGAAAGATTTCTTTGAGCTGTTCTCTTCCAGTTAAATGACTGGTGGATTCAAGCCAGTCTAGCAATTCCTTTTCCATCAATTGATAACGCTGTTTTAAAACTGCAAAAAAAATTTCATCTTTTGATTGAAAATGGTGATAAATAGCTCCTTTTGAAATACTAGCTGTTTGCGCTATATTTTGTACACTTGTTTTTTCATAGCCGTTGTGAATAAAAAGCTGTGTAGCCGTTGATAAAATTTTTTCAATCATTGCTTGAGATTTTTCTGTTTTTGCGACCATTGGGTTCCTTCTCTCTGTTATATTAGATTTATTTTATCAAAAAAAGAAGAAAAGGTAATATTTGAGCAGTCTAACAAGTCTCATTCTTAAGAAAACCACTCTACTTTTTTAATTTTGCTTCTATGCGTTTGATGTGATACAAGTTTGAGAGGACTGTAATCCCACCGATGGTCATTATTCCTAAACCATTCCAAGGACTAAACAAAGTAGTGATGAGCCCACCAGTGATTGTAGCATACCCACATTTCACTCCCAAACGAGAATGTCGGATACCACTCTCTCCTTGTGATAATCGATCAAACCGTTTTTTTTTGCAGTTTTATTTGCTTTTGAATGGTTTCGTGATGACGTATTTGTTGTTGACGTACTCGTTGATTTTGTTTTTCAATAGAATCGATTGTTTTTTCTAGCATAGTTTTTTTCATGTTAAGTCCTTTCTTTTAAAAAAACCGACCAGACGGTATTTTTTATATTTTCTAGTTTAACAAATAAAAATGAAGGTGTCAATAGCTAACACTTATGAGAAAAAGTTTTTTTACTAGGAACTATTTGAAATCTATCTCACATTTTTAGTTTTAAGTGTTTGAGTTAATACTTAATTAAAACCAACTGCCCCTTTTCATTAATAAAGTCAAAAAATATTGTAGTCCAAGTATATATCCTTGGACAAATGCGGTAGGACATCAAACTAAACTATAACTCCTAAAAGCATTCAGTTTTCTAATAAAAGAGAGAGGGAATAAGAGGAAGAGACTTTCTTGAATTAGGAATTATTTTTAAAACAGAATGAGGCTGAAACACTTTTGTTCCAACCTCATTTGATTTAAACCAATGAATCCCCTCAAGGATTTAAAATCCTGTCACTGTAATTCCTAGTAAACGGATACCTTTTTCTTTTTCAGCTAGCTCTTCGTAGAGTTGAAGGGCAGTTTGAGAAATCTGACTAGCGTCCTGTGTTGCTTGTGGAAGGCTTTTTCGTCTAGTCAGGGTGGAGAAGTCGGTGTAACGAATCTTTAGGATAATGATTTTTCCAGCTTTGTCCTGCTTGCTGAGATTGTGAGCTACTTTTTCAGAGAGAAGAGTCAGCTCTTTTTTGATATCTTCTTCATCCTGGAGAATCTTACTATAGGTTTTCTCCTTCCCGATTGATTTGCGGATGCGATTGGACTTGACTGGAGAATTGTGAATACCACGAGCTTTTCTATAAAGATCATAACCAAGTCTGCCAAAGCGATCAATTAAAGTAACTTCTGAGACATCCAATAAGTCTGCACCAGTATAAATGCCCATTTCATGAAGGCGTTCAACTGTTTTTTTGCCCACACCGTGAAATTTAGCAATGTCCATTTGTTTGAGAAAATCCTCAGCCTGATCTGGGAGGATCACTGTCAAACCATGTGGCTTTTGATAATCACTAGCCATTTTAGCTAGAAATTTATTGTAGGAAACGCCAGCAGAAGCAGTCAAGTGCAGTTCCTGCCAGATATCTTGTTGGATGAGGCGAGCTATTTTAACAGCTGACTTGATACCGAGTTTATTTTCTGTCACATCCAAGTAGGCTTCGTCGATACTCATGGGTTCAATCAAATCAGTGTAGCGTTTAAAAATAGCTCGAATCTCAAGTCCAACTGCCTTATACTTCTCATAATTCCCGGAGATAAAGACGGCTTGGGGACAACGCTCATAAGCTTCTTTAGAACTCATGGCAGAGTGAATACCAAAGGCTCGTGCCTCATAGCTACAGGTAGAAACGACTCCTCGACCGCCAGTTTGTCTAGGGTCGCTTCCAATGATGACAGGTTTTCCTTTTAATTTAGGATTGTCTCGTATTTCCACCGCAGCAAAAAAGGCATCCATGTCGATGTGGATGATTTTTCTTGACAAATCATTGATCAATGGAAATATGAGCATTATTGCACCTTTCTAGCGTCATTTTCTATTCATTATACCTTTTTTTCTGAAAAAATGGAAAAGAGTAATCCTGTTTTCAAAAATATAATACAGATTGTGTCTAAAAATAGACTGTATTAGAAAAGAAAGTAACATAAAAGCCTGATTTCCCTTGTTGAAATCGGTTACTGTATGGTATACTTGACTCATGAATGTAACAGATGGCTGTTACTAGAAAGATAAATGAGGACATTAACATGGTTGTTAAGACAGTTGTTGAAGCACAAGACATTTTTGATAAAGCTTGGGAAGGCTTCAAAGGCGTAGATTGGAAAGAAAAAGCAAGCGTTTCTCGCTTCGTTCAAGCTAACTACACACCTTATGATGGTGATGAAAGCTTCCTTGCTGGACCAACAGAACGTTCACTTCACATCAAAAAGATTGTAGAAGAAACTAAGGCTCACTACGAAGAAACTCGTTTCCCAATGGACACTCGTCCAACATCTATTGCTGATATTCCTGCTGGATTTATCGACAAAGAAAACGAAGTTATCTTCGGTATCCAAAACGATGAACTCTTCAAATTGAACTTCATGCCAAGAGGTGGTATCCGTATGGCTGAAACTACTTTGAAAGAAAATGGATACGAACCAGATCCAGCTGTTCACGAAATCTTCACTAAATATGTAACAACAGTTAACGACGGTATCTTCCGTGCCTACACTTCAAACATCCGTCGTGCTCGCCACGCTCACACTGTAACGGGACTTCCAGATGCATACTCACGTGGACGTATCATCGGTGTTTACGCACGTCTTGCTCTTTATGGTGCAGACTACTTGATGCAAGAAAAAGTAAACGATTGGAACTCAATCGAAGAAATCGATGAAGAAACAATCCGTCTTCGTGAAGAAATCAACCTTCAATACCAAGCATTGCAACAAGTTGTTCGCTTGGGTGACCTTTACGGGGTTGATGTTCGCAAACCAGCGATGAACGTGAAAGAAGCAATCCAATGGGTTAATATCGCTTTCATGGCTGTCTGCCGTGTGATTAATGGTGCCGCTACATCTCTAGGTCGTGTGCCAATCGTATTGGACATCTTTGCAGAACGTGACCTTGCTCGTGGTACATTTACTGAATCAGAAATCCAAGAGTTCGTTGATGATTTCGTTATGAAACTTCGTACAGTTAAATTTGCTCGTACAAAAGCTTATGACCAATTGTACTCAGGTGACCCAACCTTCATCACAACTTCTATGGCTGGTATGGGTAACGACGGTCGTCACCGTGTTACTAAGATGGACTACCGTTTCTTGAACACTCTTGACAACATCGGTAACTCACCAGAACCAAACTTGACAGTTCTTTGGACTGACAAATTGCCTTACAACTTCCGTCGCTACTGTATGCACATGAGCCACAAACACTCTTCTATCCAATACGAAGGTGTAACAACAATGGCTAAAGACGGATACGGTGAAATGAGCTGTATCTCATGTTGTGTATCTCCACTTGACCCAGAAAATGAAGATCAACGCCATAACATCCAGTACTTCGGTGCTCGTGTAAACGTTCTTAAAGCCCTTCTTACTGGTTTGAACGGTGGTTACGACGATGTTCACAAAGACTACAAAGTATTTGACATCGATCCTATCCGTGACGAAGTTCTTGAATTCGAATCAGTTAAAGCCAACTTCGAAAAATCTCTTGACTGGTTGACTGACACTTACGTAGATGCTTTGAACATCATCCACTACATGACTGACAAGTACAACTATGAAGCTGTTCAAATGGCCTTCTTGCCAACTAAACAACGTGCTAACATGGGATTCGGTATCTGTGGATTTGCTAACACAGTTGATACATTGTCAGCTATTAAGTACGCTACAGTTAAACCAATCCGTGACGAAAATGGCTACATCTACGATTATGAAACAATCGGTGAATACCCACGTTGGGGTGAAGATGACCCACGTTCAAACGAATTGGCAGAATGGTTGATCGAAGCTTACACAACTCGTCTACGTAGCCACAAGCTATACAAAGACGCTGAAGCTACAGTATCACTCTTGACTATCACATCTAACGTTGCTTACTCTAAACAAACTGGTAACTCACCAGTCCACAAAGGTGTATACCTCAACGAAGATGGTTCTGTGAACTTGTCTAAACTTGAATTCTTCTCACCAGGTGCTAACCCATCTAACAAAGCTAAAGGTGGATGGTTGCAAAACTTGAACTCACTTGCTAGCCTTGACTTTGGTTACGCAGCTGACGGTATTTCATTGACAACTCAAGTTTCACCTCGTGCTCTTGGTAAGACTCGTGACGAACAAGTGGATAACTTGGTAACAATCCTTGATGGTTACTTCGAAAACGGTGGACAACACGTTAACTTGAACGTTATGGACTTGAACGATGTTTACGAAAAAATCATGTCAGGTGAAGACGTTATCGTACGTATCTCTGGATACTGTGTAAACACTAAATACCTCACTCCAGAACAAAAAACTGAATTGACACAACGTGTCTTCCACGAAGTTCTTTCAATGGATGATGCATTGCTCTAAGATAGTATAAAAAAAACTAGCCATAGGGCTAGTTTTTTTTGTTACTGAGGTTTTGATAATTTTAAAACAAGGAATATTATAGTTTTTATTCTCAGAGAGAAGAGACAAATTACTTCTATATAAAGTATGGCTTTTTCTGCCTTACTGCTGGTGTCATAGAATTGACTAAAAAGGATTGAATTCTACAAAATATAGACTTCAATCCTTTTTTTAAATATACTATCTAGCTTGAAGAGTAAATGACATATACTTTAGTCGTTATCTTCTTTACGTTTGAATAGTGTAAGACCTAAGGCTGCAAATAGAGCTAACGCACCAGTTACTGCTACAGAGTGATTGTTTTCTGTTCCTGTATTTGGTAATACTTTGGAATTATCAACAGTAGATTGTCCAGTATTTGCATGGTTTTGTTGACTATCTTGACTTAATTTGTCAGTATTATTTGGAGTAGTAGCAGCTGTTCCTACTCTTACAATTTCATCAGTAGGTGTAATTGTAACTGTAGAAGAGAGAATGTTGCTAGAAATAATCTGTCCTTTATCATCAAAAACTTCTTCGATAATGATTGTACGAAGACCAGCTTTTCCTGGGGCTACAATCATTTTTGTTCCATTGGCTAATGTATCATCATAAATAGATTGAATACCATAAGGGATAGAAAGTTCAATAGTTCTCTGAACTGTTCGATTGAGTGGTTTTGTTCCCACAAGTACGATCTGTTTAACAGGTTCGGTTTGTTCATCAGAGATAACACGAGACGAGATCACAGTATTGTTTCGATTGTCAATAGTATCTTCGTGAACAATAGTTCTAGTACCTTTAACACCAGGGGTTTGAATCTCTTCTTCACCAACAAATAGCTTGTCAGAAGGAACTTTAACGATCTCAAAATCAATATCCTGTTTCTCAGTTCTTTGAGTAGTTACAGTAAGTGGTTTTGTTCCCACAAGTACGATCTGTTTAACAGGTTCGGTTTGTTCGTCAGAGATGACGCGAGACGAGATCACAGTATTGTTTCGGTTGTCAATGGTATCTTCATGAACAATAGTTCTAGTACCTTTAACACCAGGGGTTTGAATCTCTTCTTCACCAACAAATAGCTTGTCAGAAGGAACTTTAACGATCTCAAAATCAATATCCTGTTTCTCAGTTCTTTGAGTAGTTACAGTAAGTGGTTTTGTTCCCACAAGTACGATCTGTTTAACAGGTTCGGTTTGTTCGTCAGAGATAACACGAGACGAGATCACAGTATTGTTTCGGTTGTCAATAGTATCTTCATGAACAATAGTTCTAGTACCTTTAACACCAGGGGTTTGAATCTCTTCTTCACCAACAAATAGCTTGTCAGAAGGAACTTTAACGATCTCAAAATCAATATCCTGTTTCTCAGTTCTTTGAGTAGTTACAGTAAGTGGTTTTGTTCCCACAAGTACGATCTGTTTAACAGGTTCGGTTTGTTCGTCAGAGATAACACGAGACGAGATCACAGTATTGTTTCGGTTGTCAATAGTATCTTCATGAACAATAGTTCTAGTACCTTTAACACCAGGGGTTTGAATCTCTTCTTCACCAACAAATAGCTTGTCAGAAGGAACTTTAACGATCTCAAAATCAATATCCTGTTTCTCAGTTCTTTGAGTAGTTACAGTAAGTGGTTTTGTTCCCACAAGTACGATCTGTTTAACAGGTTCGGTTTGTTCGTCAGAGATAACACGAGACGAGATCACAGTATTGTTTCGGTTGTCAATGGTATCTTCATGAACAATAGTTCTAGTACCTTTAACACCAGGGGTTTGAATCTCTTCTTCACCAACAAATAGCTTGTCAGAAGGAACTTTAACGATCTCAAAATCAATATCCTGTTTCTCAGTTCTTTGAGTAGTTACAGTAAGTGGTTTTGTTCCCACAAGTACGATCTGTTTAACAGGTTCGGTTTGTTCGTCAGAGATAACACGAGACGAGATCACAGTATTGTTT
Source organism: Streptococcus sp. NPS 308 (assembly GCF_002355895.1). NCBI lineage: Bacteria > Bacillati > Bacillota > Bacilli > Lactobacillales > Streptococcaceae > Streptococcus > Streptococcus sp. NPS 308. Next base: position 1,615,170 of record NZ_AP017652.1, on the reverse strand, counting down.
CGGTTGTCAATAGTATCTTCATGAACAATAGTTCTAGTACCTTTAACACCAGGGGTTTGAATCTCTTCTTCACCAACAAATAGCTTGTCAGAAGGAACTTTAACGATCTCAAAATCAATATCCTGTTTCTCAGTTCTTTGAGCAGTTCTAGTAAGTGGTTTTGTTCCCACAAGTACGACTTGCTTAATAGGTTTAGTAGTGATACTATCAGAAACTTGTTCTCTTGAAATTAGATCATTTGTATCATTATCACGGGTTTCTCGATAAGAAACAGTACGGATTCCTTTGACACCAGGAGTTTTGATGACAGTATCACCGACTAGAATAGTATCATCGTTTACATATTCTGTTTCGAAATCGACATCAAACTGATCAAATGCTCCAATAGCTTTGGAAGTTCGTGTACCTACATGGACAACACGATTTTGCGGTGCCGTAGTTACATTTTCATCAGTAAATGTATACTGCGTATCGTTCTTCAAACCAATTGGAAGGTTTTCGTAGCGATAAGTCATCTCAGTTGTTTGAGTTTGTTTTTTAGTATCAGTGTAACTATAAGTTTTAGTGGCTGTCATAATTTTGCCATCTGTCGTTGTATAGTCTGCTCGAAGCAATCCCGGAATGCGATCATTATCAGTCGCTTCCCGAATATTTGTTGTCTCGTAGTAATTTCTGAGACCGTAGTTCATGATATTGGTTCCACTTGTTTTCTCATAAGCAGAGTTATCAACGCTAGTTGCATAGGTATTTACAATTTTCTTCCCAGTTACCCCAGGAGTTTTTTCAATACTTGTTCCAGCAGCGATGGTCTTGTCATTAACGTAGATTGTTTCATATGGAACAGTCTCTTCTGAACTATTGACTAAGCTAGGAGAACTTGTTGAAAAACGGCTGACTCCCATATTGAATTGAGCGTTATTCTTTTCCTTGTTTGGAGTGAGGCGTTCGGTTGTAGGCTTATAGATCGCATTGCCAAGTGGATCGGTTTTTGTATCGGTAGTAGAAACTGTAATTTCTGAGTCAGAAGTGAAGGTATTATTTTCAGTATATCGGACGAGATTGTTCGTTTCTAATACACGAATTGGTAAATCGACATTGTTAGCATAACTAATATTAGAAATTTTAATATCATTACCAATAAAAGCTAGAGGTTGAGTTCGACTCAGTGTATTTGGGAGGTTACTTGGAGTACGAGTTGTATTAATACCAAATCCTAATCCTGGTTGCACTAAAGTTCCGTTATTTCCGTTTAAGCTAATTAATGGTGTTTGTGTTGCAGCATTTTTAGCTAAAGATTGTGTGATTTCCCCAAAGTCAAGATTATTGTCTTTAAAAAGAACGCCCTCCGCATTTGTTGTAATAGAAATAATAGGCATTGTCTTTTGTTTTCCGATGATGCCAGGTCTAGTACTCATGAAAGTTTTTTTGACTTTAATGTCATTGTTTTGGAAAACAACAGATCCGCGGAACTTATCTTGGTTAGCTCGAATATTTTTATCTGCGACATTAAAATTACTAGTCGATTCAGCGATTGTAATAGCAGATAAATCTTTATTTGGATCACCGTAAAGTTCTTCAAGCTCGACTTTATTATTACTAATGTTGATGGAACCAGAACCATATCCCAATCCGTTTGCAAATTTACTTGTATCAGATAATGTAGCTGTTCCCTTAATATTGTCATTAGAAGAGTTAATCATCTTAATCAAATCGTTTGCTGAGTGTCCAGTGATTTGGTTGTTTTTAATATTAAGTACATAGTTTAGGTAAGGTTCTTGCATACGAACAAGAATAGCATTTGTATTATAGTCTTGGTTTGTAGCGGTTCTACCTGATGAATCCAAATCTTGAATGCGGTTATTACTAATTTCAAAATAACCTACGGCTCCGTCTGCACTCAAGTCCTGAGATTTTTCATTCGTTTGCAAATGAATTGCTTCATACTGGAGGTAATCATGACCATGTGTGAATTTTCCGTCAACTTTCAAGTCATCTCGTACTAGACGATTTGTTTTATCTTGTGTGACAACGTTGTTTCGAATGACAACATTTTCCATTTTAAAGTTTCGGTTGTATACAGAGATACCTAACAAGCGATCTCCGTATGAAATGTTGTTTTCGATTAAAATTCGGTCACCGTCGTGAATATCTAAACCTTTACGATAGTTATAGGTACTCGTATTGTTTCGGAAAACAATTCCATTATTGTAGGATCCAGCCTCTGAAGCGAAACCATAACCTGTACTTCCGTTTAATTTGTGTCCATTTTCAGAAGTGGTTGTTCCTTCAATAAGGATATTGGTTTGGTAAGAGAATTGAACTCCAGCCACTCGGTTATTGTGAGTATTACTGTTTAATACTTTATTGTTTTCACCTAAGTTTAGACTACTGAAAGTATAACCAGGAGCTTTTCCAGCAATCAAATTACTCACAGAGCGAGGGCGACCCCAACCAGGTAGAGAAATATTTGAAACACTATTATGAGTGGAACCAAAACGAATTCCAGCTTTGTTAGCTCCACTTGCTTCAACACCTTCAACAGTTACATTATCAGAGTCATTGACGAAGACGCCGTCGACTTTTCCATAGTAAGGCATTCCTTTGACGTAGAAGCCATCGTGTTGTTCTCCAAAAGCTTCTTTTAAGTTTTGGATAGAAACAGATAAATCTTTCACAAGGAATCCATTTTGATTTTCAACTAGCAAAACAGCATGGTCGCGATTGTCAGTATCATTCTCGTTGCTATCCCAAGGGTTTCCTAGCTGAACTAAATTTGTTTTTAATACGGTTGTTCCCGGCCCATCCCCAAACAGACCAGTTACATTTGAATGCTCAGAACCGATTTTAATTTGATTAAAGGAGCCACTTTCGCTTTTGCGATAGATAGGCAGTGCTATTCCTGTAAGGTTTTCTCCGTTAGAACTAACATAACGAACAAGTCCATCCGAGTCTACACGGAGATTTTCATATTCTTCTTTCGTAACATGCGAAAGATTCTGAACACCATCAATTCGTCCTTTTTGTATAGGCATAGGGACACCTGATCCGTATGTTAAAATTTTATAGTGATCAATTTCGCCTTTATCACGAGCTACATTGACGATTCCAGAAAGTTTGACGGCAACACCAGTATGTTGTTTACCATCTGGATCAGCCATTACAATTTCATTTGCTGCTTTTAGTGCTTTATTAACAGCGAGAGTATCATCTTGGTTATCAGCTACATTCAAGCCAAAATCAGTAGCATTGACATAGTACCATTTGTTTTTATGATCATAGTGAACATCATACTCAACACCTTCAACAGTTGGTTTTGAAACAACGGTTCTTACATCTTCTGTGATGGCATCTTGAATTTTCTTTGATTGGTTTTCTTTTGGTATTTCAGGAATGGCTTTTGCTTTGATTGCTTCCTCGTCAGCTTTTACTTCTGGTTTTAGAGCAGGTTCGATAGATTCAGCAGGCTCAGTCGGTACAGATTCTTTAGACTGACTTTTATTTGCTTCCGCAGGAGTGGATGCGCTTACACTTCGGAAAACACTTCGTCCTATCTGTTTGCTATCTGCTGACTTCGTAGGAGTTTCAGTTACAGTGCTAGCACTATCGGATACATTGGAAGAAGGAGCAGTAGTTTGAACAGTAGCTGTACTGGCATTATCACCATTCTCAGTAGAGCTTGGAGTATTTTCGATTTCATTGGTTTTTTCAATTGCTGAAGATGTCACCGTAGTCGGTTGTAGTATTTCTGAAGTGCCTCCCCCGACTTCATTAGCGGCTACGTTATTGACTAATAAGGCTGATGTGGCAATTCCAATTGAAACAGCAACCCAGTGCTTCTTTACTTTACGTAACTTTTTCATAAATATAATTCCCTTTTATAATGTATATATTAAGTAATTTGGTCGCAATTATTCATAATAATTTATATTTAGTTTCTCCTACAAATAACTGTAATAATAATATATAGAAATATATTACGACTCTACTATTTTAACAAATCAAGTAGTTTGAGTCAAGAAATTAAACTAGAAAATTATAAAATAATTACAGAATAATTACAATTATTTAATAATTCAAATTATTTTATTTACAAAACAGTTAATATTGAGTTTATTTTACTTGACAAATTAGTATGTATAATGCTAGAATGTAGGTGGTTATTTATGTTTAATATTTGAAGTGTTTGGAGGGCTTTAACTAGTAAATATCAAATAATCTGTGATTTCTTCTTCATTTCTCAGGAGAGGGATTAAGAACATTGAAAATAAAATATAGAAAAGAGGGAAAACATGGCAAAAAGCAAAATGCTGAAATTGCTTTCAAAACTTTCAGCTGCAGCTCTTTCTGTCTTGACACTTACATCTGTTTTGACAAATACTGTTAAAGCTGATGACCCAACGCCAAAGGAATTAACGCAAGTTATTACAGGTGTTGAGTTGTTGGATGCTTCAGATACGAAACAGAATGTAACTTCTGAGGGAGATTATGCAGTTCGTACAGGGAATGCCTACAAGCTTCGTGTAACGTTTGATCTCAAACAATACAATGAAAACTTGAACAATGGTGATTATTTCACTTTCGACATTCCTGCACCAATGACAGTCTACAACGGCACTCAAGATTTGGTTGACCCAGCTACGCAAGTAACGATTGGGGAAGCAGTTGTAACATCAAATGGTAATGACAAGGGTGGTAAAGCAAAAATTACCTTGAAAAACTTGGACAAGTACCTAGCTAAAACCGGTGGAGATAAAGTTAAGGATGTATCGGGTAACTTTGCGGCTTCATTCCGCTTCCTAACAGACCAGAACAAGACACCAATTAGCTTTAATTCTTCTTCTATGAAGCAAGAGGTAACTCATACATATACCTCTAAGACAATCACAGGTCCTAAAGTTGGTACTGAAAACTATGCGAAAGCTGGTGGACAAGCTTCTCGTGAAAGCTGGAACTCTCCAAAACTAGCAGCAATCGGATCAGTAAGCTCAGGTAATGAGATGTCAAACTGGCGTGTACGTGTGAACACAGAAAAACAAGATTTTGGACAAAACATTGTGCTTCATGACACAATTCCAAATGATGACACATCTTACACACCAGCTCAATACATTCCAGAAAGCTTGAAGATTTACAAGGCTGATATTACAGGCGGTACTTCTGCTGTTCCTCCAGGAGCAGAACTCATGGTAGAGGGTACTGACTATACAGTTGCTTGGAACTCAAACTATACATCATTTGATGTTACGCTTAAGGACGGAACAACATCTTACTTCGTTACATATAGTACTACCACTCCAAATGATGGTACGAAAGTAGCAAATATTGTAGCTTTGTCTCTAGCAGATGGAACAAAACTTGCACAAAATACAAGTCGCCCAGGTGCTCTTAGCATGAAAGCGGAAGCAACATCTTTGATTTCTGGTACAATTGTAGCATCTACAGCCTACCAAATTAAGATTAATAAGACAGACGCGTTCACTCTTACACCTGTTCAAGGAGCAGTTTATACTGTGACAGCAGCAGATGATGCAAGTGAAACAACAGAAGTGACTACGAATGAAAAAGGAGTAGCGCTTACTAAAACTTATGATCAGAAATGGGAAGGTAAAACGTTCAAGATCAAAGAGAAGACTGCTCCAGCTGGTTATAAGCTAGATGAAAAAGAGTATACAGTTAAACTCGGAGCAGCAGGTTCTACGATCAACCTTAAGGACGAGCCTGTTCCAGCTGTGTTCAATGTAACAGCTAAGAAAGTGGTAGAAGGTCGTACAGATAAACTTCCAAAAGCGGATGAGTTTACCTTTAACCTATATACAGCAGAGAACTTGAAGACTCCAGTAGCCACAGCGAAATCAAAAGCTGATGGAACGATTACCTTCGAGAACATTGAAGTAAAAGGTGCGGGAACTTACCACTACGTCATCAAAGAAGATACTTCAGCAGCAATCAATGGTATCACTTTTGATGAAGCAGGTAAGGAAGTTACTGTAACAGCAGCTTTCCAAGGTGGAGTATTGACAGCTTCTGTTACTTCAGCAGAACCAACTTTCACTAACACTTATAAAGCAGCTTCAACAAGTGCGACAATCAAAGCTAAGAAAGTCTTGAATGGTAAAGAGCTTGCGGCCGATGCTTATACTTTCGAATTGAAAGAAAAAGATGCCGTTGTAGCAGAAGCTAAGAACGCTGCTTCAGGCGAAGTTGTCTTCAACGTCAACTACACAGAAGCAGGAGAGCACACTTACACTATTACTGAGAAATCAGGAACAGAAGCAGGTGTGACATACTCAACAGAATCTCACACAGTTAAAGTGACTGTAGTAGATAACGGTCAAGGTCAATTGGTTGCGACTGTAGAAAATGCGGATGCAGAACGTGTCTTCACTAACACTTATAAAGCAGCTTCAACAAGTGCGACAATCAAAGCTAAGAAAGTCTTGAATGGTAAAGAGCTTGCGGCCGATGCTTATACTTTCGAATTGAAAGAAAAAGATGCCGTTGTAGCAGAAGCTAAGAACGCTGCTTCAGGCGAAGTTGTCTTCAACGTCAACTACACAGAAGCAGGAGAGCACACTTACACTATTACTGAGAAATCAGGAACAGAAGCAGGTGTGACATACTCAACAGAATCTCACACAGTTAAAGTAACTGTAGTAGATAACGGTCAAGGTCAATTGGTTGCGACTGTAGAAAATGCGGATGCAGAACGTGTCTTCACTAACACTTATAAAGCAGCTTCAACAAGTGCGACAATCAAAGCTAAGAAAGTCTTGAATGGTAAAGAGCTTGCGGCCGATGCTTATACTTTCGAATTGAAAGAAAAAGATGCCGTTGTAGCAGAAGCTAAGAACGCTGCTTCAGGCGAAGTTGTCTTCAACGTCAACTACACAGAAGCAGGAGAGCACACTTACACTATTACTGAGAAATCAGGAACAGAAGCAGGTGTGACATACTCAACAGAATCTCACACAGTTAAAGTAACTGTAGTAGATAACGGTCAAGGTCAATTGGTTGCGACTGTAGAAAATGCGGATGCAGAACGTGTCTTCACTAACACTTATAAAGCAGCTTCAACAAGTGCGACAATCAAAGCTAAGAAAGTCTTGAATGGTAAAGAGCTTGCGGCCGATGCTTATACTTTCGAATTGAAAGAAAAAGATGCCGTTGTAGCAGAAGCTAAGAACGCTGCTTCAGGCGAAGTTGTCTTCAACGTCAACTACACAGAAGCAGGAGAGCACACTTACACTATTACTGAGAAATCAGGAACAGAAGCAGGTGTGACTTACTCAACAGAATCTCACACAGTTAAAGTGACTGTAGTAGATAACGGTCAAGGTCAATTGGTTGCGACTGTAGAAAATGCGGATGCAGAACGTGTCTTCACTAACACTTATAAAGCAGCTTCAACAAGTGCGACAATCAAAGCTAAGAAAGTCTTGAATGGTAAAGAGCTTGCGGCCGATGCTTATACTTTCGAATTGAAAGAAAAAGATGCCGTTGTAGCAGAAGCTAAGAACGCTGCTTCAGGCGAAGTTGTCTTCAACGTCAACTACACAGAAGCAGGAGAGCACACTTACACTATTACTGAGAAATCAGGAACAGAAGCAGGTGTGACATACTCAACAGAATCTCACACAGTTAAAGTAACTGTAGTAGATAACGGTCAAGGTCAATTGGTTGCGACTGTAGAAAATGCGGATGCAGAACGTGTCTTCACTAACACTTATAAAGCAGCTTCAACAAGTGCGACAATCAAAGCTAAGAAAGTCTTGAATGGTAAAGAGCTTGCGGCCGATGCTTATACTTTCGAATTGAAAGAAAAAGATGCCGTTGTAGCAGAAGCTAAGAACGCTGCTTCAGGCGAAGTTGTCTTCAACGTCAACTACACAGAAGCAGGAGAGCACACTTACACTATTACTGAGAAATCAGGAACAGAAGCAGGTGTGACATACTCAACAGAATCTCACACAGTTAAAGTAACTGTAGTAGATAACGGTCAAGGTCAATTGGTTGCGACTGTAGAAAATGCGGATGCAGAACGTGTCTTCACTAACACTTATAAAGCAGCTTCAACAAGTGCGACAATCAAAGCTAAGAAAGTCTTGAATGGTAAAGAGCTTGCGGCCGATGCTTATACTTTCGAATTGAAAGAAAAAGATGCCGTTGTAGCAGAAGCTAAGAACGCTGCTTCAGGCGAAGTTGTCTTCAACGTCAACTACACAGAAGCAGGAGAGCACACTTACACTATTACTGAGAAATCAGGAACAGAAGCAGGTGTGACTTACTCAACAGAATCTCACACAGTTAAAGTGACTGTAGTAGATAACGGTCAAGGTCAATTGGTTGCGACTGTAGAAAATGCGGATGCAGAACGTGTCTTCACTAACACTTATAAAGCAGCTTCAACAAGTGCGACAATCAAAGCTAAGAAAGTCTTGAATGGTAAAGAGCTTGCGGCCGATGCTTATACTTTCGAATTGAAAGAAAAAGATGCCGTTGTAGCAGAAGCTAAGAACGCTGCTTCAGGCGAAGTTGTCTTCAACGTCAACTACACAGAAGCAGGAGAGCACACTTACACTATTACTGAGAAATCAGGAACAGAAGCAGGTGTGACATACTCAACAGAATCTCACACAGTTAAAGTAACTGTAGTAGATAACGGTCAAGGTCAATTGGTTGCGACTGTAGAAAATGCGGATGCAGAACGTGTCTTCACTAACACTTATAAAGCAGCTTCAACAAGTGCGACAATCAAAGCTAAGAAAGTCTTGAATGGTAAAGAGCTTGCGGCCGATGCTTATACTTTCGAATTGAAAGAAAAAGATGCCGTTGTAGCAGAAGCTAAGAACGCTGCTTCAGGCGAAGTTGTCTTCAACGTCAACTACACAGAAGCAGGAGAGCACACTTACACTATTACTGAGAAATCAGGAACAGAAGCAGGTGTGACTTACTCAACAGAATCTCACACAGTTAAAGTGACTGTAGTAGATAACGGTCAAGGTCAATTGGTTGCGACTGTAGAAAATGCGGATGCAGAACGTGTCTTCACTAACACTTATAAAGCAGCTTCAACAAGTGCGACAATCAAAGCTAAGAAAGTCTTGAATGGTAAAGAGCTTGCGGCCGATGCTTATACTTTCGAATTGAAAGAAAAAGATGCCGTTGTAGCAGAAGCTAAGAACGCTGCTTCAGGCGAAGTTGTCTTCAACGTCAACTACACAGAAGCAGGAGAGCACACTTACACTATTACTGAGAAATCAGGAACAGAAGCAGGTGTGACATACTCAACAGAATCTCACACAGTTAAAGTGACTGTAGTAGATAACGGTCAAGGTCAATTGGTTGCGACTGTAGAAAATGCGGATGCAGAACGTGTCTTCACTAACACTTATAAAGCAGCTTCAACAAGTGCGACAATCAAAGCTAAGAAAGTCTTGAATGGTAAAGAGCTTGCGGCCGATGCTTATACTTTCGAATTGAAAGAAAAAGATGCAGTTGTAGCAGAAGCTAAGAACGCTGCTTCAGGCGAAGTTGTCTTCAACGTCAACTACACAGAAGCAGGAGAGCACACTTACACTATTACTGAGAAATCAGGAACAGAAGCAGGTGTGACATACTCAGCAGAATCTCACACAGTTAAAGTAACTGTAGTAGATAACGGTCAAGGCCAATTGGTTGCGACTGTAGAAAATGCGGATGCAGAACGTGTCTTCACTAACACTTATAAAGCACCAGTTCCACCGGCTCCAACAGCTACATCAGCAACACTTGCGTTTACGAAAGAATTGACTGGTCGTGCTTTGGTTGATGGTGAATTCCAATTTGAATTGTATGAAGGTACAAAACTACTTGATACAAAAACAAACCAAGGTGGAAAAGTAACATTTAATGCAATCAACTATGATGCAGAAGGTGTTCATACTTATACTGTAAAAGAAGTGAATGCCGGAGCAACTGGTATTACTTACGACACAGAAAAGACTGCAGTGGTAACAGTAACCAAAGATGCAGCAACAAATGCCTTGAAGGCAACTGTTGAATACCCAGCAGGTAGTGTCTTCACGAATAGCTTCAAAGCACCAGCAGTAGAAGCTACGATTGAAGCAACTAAGAAACTTGAAGGTAAAGAACTTGCGGCTGATGCTTATACTTTCGAATTGAAAGAAAATG